>CANOBV010000035.1 GCA_947564255.1 uncultured bacterium
GAAGGCCTCTAATTGGACACCGCTAGCCACCAGATTTCCCCCATCAAAAATGGGAGTTGCCCGATAAAGCACATGGTTTTCCGTCTCTTCCACATAACTGTCTACCATGTTCTCGAAGGGAAGCATTCCTTCTACATTCATGTACCGAGTACCTGTGATAAGGTTTCGCTTATTTGCGTTTTCTCCTGCCAGTTGATACCCAATGAGATGACAGCGGTTATAGAGATATTTTCCATCCACACAGTCGTATTTCACCGTCTGCCAGCCGGAAGGCTTTACTTGGCCGATACCTTCCCTTGGTTCGGTAGGCATGATATCCAAGCAGATATTGGCGTAAGCCACACCACACCTGCCCAAATAATCCAGCTCGCTGTAGGTCTCGAAGGGTTCTATGGTCAACTCCTCCAGGTCGAAATTGGGCTGGTTGTCCTGCAAGACCACATAGGGCTCTCCGGAATATTCCGGGACGTTCTCCAGCAGCACCGCCGCCGGGGGCTTGAGGCCCAGCTCCACCAGCAGGTTGTCCAGCGTCAGCGAGCCCTTCAAATGCAGGCTCAGGGCGGCCGCCGCTACGATCAAAACGATACCTACCAGCAAAAAAATCAGCTTTTCCCTACTGAACCCCGTCTGACGCCGTTTTCCCGTGCGGGCGCTCATGCCCTGCCCTCCAGAATGCCGCCGTCCTCAACCGCCGCCACGATCTCCTTCATGACAGATACGGGCCGCACCAGGGCAAACCGCACATGCCCTTCTCCCAGCGGCCCGAAAGCGGAGCCGGGGGTGCAGAGCAGTCCCGTGCGGTCCAGCAGCTCAAAGCAGAACTCCACCGAGTTCGCATACCCCGCCGGGAGGGGCGCCCAGACGAACATACTGCCCTGGCTGTCCGGCACCTCCCAGCCGATGGAGCGCAGACCGCCGCACAGAGCGTCCCGCCGGGCCTGATACTCCAGGCGGTTGCGCTCCACGCTGTCCTGGGGGCCGTTGAGGGCCGCGGCAGCGGCGTGCTGGATGGGCAGGAACATCCCGTAGTCGATCTGGGAGCGCAGGCGCTTGAAGGCCCCCACGATCTCCCGGTTCCCCACCACGAAAGACACCCGAGCCCCGGTGAGATTGTAGGTCTTGGACAGGGAGTTGAACTCCACCCCCACCTCCTTGGCCCCGTCAAAGGACAGGAAGGACTTCCCCACCCGGCCGTCGAAGATGATCTCAGAGTAGGCGTTGTCGTGGAGGATCACAATCCCATGCTTTTGGGCAAATTCGATCAGCCGGGGATAGAACTCGTCCGGCGCCGCCGCACCCAAGGGGTTCGCCGGGTAGGACACCACCATAAACCGGGCCCTTTTTGCCAGATCGGGGTCAAAATGCTCCAGATCGGGCAGATAGTCGTTTTCCTTCAACAGGGGATAGTGGACGCAGCTTGCCCCGCACAGATAAGGGCCCAGCTCAAAAATCGGATAGCCTGGATCGGGCACCAGCACCACGTCGCCGGGGTCGCACAACGTCCAGCCAATATGAGTCAGTCCCTCCTGAGAGCCATACACCGCCATCAACTCATTCTCGGCCAGCTCCACGCCGTAACGCCGCTTGTACCAATGCTGAACCGCCTGGGTCAGCTCCGCCGTTTCCCCTAAAGAATAGCGGTAGTTGGCCGGGTCGGAGGCCGCCTGAGCCAGAGCCTCCACGATGTGGGACTCTGGTAAAAAGTCCGGCGTACCGATAGACAGGTTGTAAACCGGCTTTCCCTGGGCCAACCGCTCATTTTTCCGCTCATCCAGCACATTGAAAATGCCTGGTTCGAAGCCGTCCATCCGGCGGGCAAATTTGATCTCCATGGGCCATCCCCTCTTTATCTCTATTTTCTCAATTGCGCCAGAAGGGCCTCCGCGTCGCCCTCGCGCTCCCCCACCAGCACCAGGAACTGCTCCTCGTCCAGCACGGGCACGCCCAGTTCCTGGGCCTTGCGCAGCTTGGAGCCCGCCGCCTCCCCGGCCACCACGCACCCCGTCTTTTTGGACACTGAGCCGGACACCTTGGCTCCCAGTGCCTCCAGCTTCTCCCCCGCCTCCTTCCGGGAGCAGGCGGACAGCTCCCCGGTGAGGACGAAGGTAAGTCCCGCCAGCTTGTCCCCCACAGGGGCCGCCTGGCTGTCCATGTTCACCCCCGCCTCCTTCAGCGCGGCGATGAGGTGCTGGCTCTGGGAGGCTGCGAACCATTCCGTCAAATACTTGGCGGTGATGCCGCCGATGTCGTCGATGGCGGTGAGCTCCTCCTCGGTGGCCTGGGCCAGGGCGTCCAGGGACCCGAACCGGGCCGCCAGAATCTTCCCCGCCTTCTGCCCCACCTGCCGGATGCCGAAGGCGAACAGCAGCTTGGACAGGTCGTTTTGCTTGGATTTCTCAATAGCGGCCAGCAGGTTATCCGCCGATTTCTTGCCCATCCGCTCCAGCTGGGCCACCTGGTCCCGGTCCAGCCGGTAGAGGTCGGCGGGGGTCTTTACCATTCCCGCGTTCACCAGCCCCTCTACCACAGCGGGGCCAAGGCCCTCAATGTCCATGGCGTCCCGGCTGGCAAAATGGGTCAGGTTGCGCAGAAGCTGAGCCGGGCATTCCGCCCCGGTACAGCGGATGTGAGCGCCGTCCTCGTCCCGGGCCACCGCCGCCCCGCACACCGGGCACACCGTGGGGAACAGGTAGGGCACGGTCCCCTCGGGCCGCTTCTCCTTTACCACGGACACGATTTCCGGGATGATCTCCCCCGCCTTTTGAACCACAACGGTGTCTCCGATGCGGATATCCTTCTCGGTGATCAGGTCCTGGTTGTGGAGGGTGGCATTGGTGACGGTGGTGCCCGCCAGCCGGACGGGCGAAATCACCGCCTTGGGAGTGAGTACTCCGGTGCGGCCCACCTGGACCACGATGTCCTCCACCACGCTCTCCTTCTGCTCCGGCGGGTACTTGTAGGCTGCTGCCCAGCGGGGAAATTTGGCGGTTTCCCCCAGCGTGTCACGCTGTGTCAGGTTATTAACCTTTACAACTGCTCCGTCGATATCGAAGGGATACCTCTCCCGTTGGTCTCCCAGCTCAAAGATGGCGGACTGAATATCCTCCATATCCTGGAATAACTGATAGTCGATAACTTTGAAGCGCAGCCCTTTCAGCCAGTCCAGCCCGGCGCTGTCCGTCTCAAAGGGCGGGTGGTCGGTGTACTGGATGTTGAACACCACCATATCCAGCCCACGTGCGGCGGCGATTTTGGGGTCCAGCTGCCGCATGGACCCGGCGGCGGCGTTGCGGGGGTTGGCAAACAGCGGCTCTCCCCGCAGCTCCCGCTCCCCATTGAGCCGCTCAAAGGTCTTGCGGGGCATATAGACCTCCCCCCGCACAATGAGCGACGGCGAGGCATTTTCCAGCTTCATGGGGATGGAGCGGATGGTACGAATATTCTCCGTCACATCCTCCCCCACCTGACCGTCTCCCCGGGTAGCTCCCCGGACAAAGACGCCGTTCTCGTACTCCAGCGCCACAGACAGCCCGTCCACCTTGGGTTCCAGCAGGTATTCCGGACTTTCTGCGCTCTCCCGCACCCGGTGGTCGAAGTCCAGCAGTTCGTCGGGGGAAAACACGTCCTGGAGACTTTGCAGCGGCACCCGGTGGACCACCTGCTGGAAGCTGTCCAGCGCCTGCCCTCCCACCCGCTGGGTGGGAGAGTCCGGGGTAATCAGCTCCGGATGGGCCGCCTCCAGCTCCTCCAGCTCCCGGAGCATTTTGTCGTATGCAAAATCGGAGATGGAGGGCGCATCCAACACATAGTAGCGGTAATTGTGCTCGTTCAGCTCATCCCGAAGCCGCGCGGCCTGGGTTTTGATGTCCATATCAGCCGTTCCCCTTTTCCAGATTTAAATAGGTGTCGGGCGTTTCGCCCACAATGACGGTCTCCGCCACGCACACGCTGCTGCTGACGGACACCGGGAGGATTTTCCCCGGCAAAAACAGGCGCACCGTGGCCGTGATGTCCAGGCTCACCCGGTGCAGGGTTTGGTTCACCCCGGCGGCGGTGAAGGAGTTGGCATAGTCGGCGGCAACCTCTCCCACCGAGTCCACCCGCACCCGGACGGATGGCCCCTTGCCCGACAGCAAAGGCTGTCCGGTGAGGGTGCCCAGCGGAACGCTCAGCGCGTCGCTGTCCAGGGTGGTGAGCTGCCGGGTGACGGCCTCCACCACCTGCCGCTTGAACCGGCTGTTGGCCGCCGTATTGCTGGTGAGGGCGGTGACCTTCCCCAGCCCGTCGGTGGTAATGGTCACAAAATCGCCGTAGCTCATGCCGTTCTCCTGGAGGCAGTTGTCAACAGCGGTGTCGATGGCCTGGGTCATCAGATTGGTGGCCTGACTGGACGCCTTGGCCTCCAGAACCGGCCCCAGCCGTCTGTTTACCGTCCCCAGCACCACCCCGCTCAGCGCCAGCGCCGCCAGCACGGGCAGAGCCGCCGTCAGCCTCCTGTCCCGCCGCAGAGCAGTAAACAAGCGTTTCCACTTGACAGCCATACAGCCACCCCCCTATGGCCCACTGTATGCCTGGGACGGCTCGGCCTATGTCATCCGTCAAGCAGCTCCTCCGCCGCCAGCATCACGCCGGTCTTGCCCGACTCGTAGGTGAGCCCACCCTGGAGATACACTGTGTAGGGCTCCCGCATGGGCGCGTCGGCGGACAGCTCAATGGACGCCCCCTGGATGAAGGCCCCCGCCGCCATAATCACCTGGCTGTCGTAGCCCGGCATATCCCAGGGCTCCGGGGTGACGTAGGAGTCCACCGGGGCCCCGGATTGAATGCCTTTGCAGAACCGCTTCACCGCCTCGGGGGTTTTCAAATGTATCATCTGAATGATATCATGCCGGACCGCGTCTGACCGGGGCTCTGTCTCATAGCCCAGCAGCTCCATGAGCCGGGCGGCAAACACGGCGGTCTTCACCGCCTGGGCCACGGTGTGGGGCGCCAGGAACAGCCCCTGGTACAGCAGGCGGTTGTTGCCCAGGGTGGACCCGCACTCCCTGCCGATGCCTGGGCAGGTGAGGCGCATGGCCGCGCCCTCCACCAGGTCCCGCCGCCCGGCAATATAACCCCCGGTAGGGGCCAGCCCGCCGCCCGGATTTTTGATGAGGGACCCCACCACCAGATCGGCCCCCACATGGGTGGGCTCCCGCTCCTCCGCAAACTCTCCGTAGCAGTTGTCCACCAAAATGGCGGCGTTTGGATTGTTTTCCCGCACGATGGCACACAGCTCCCCGATCTCGTCCACCGACAGGGAGGCCCGGGTGGCATACCCCCTGGAGCGCTGGATGAGCACCGCCTTGACCCTGGGGTCCCGGACCGCCTGGGCCAGCCCCGCCTTGTCGGGGGCGTCGTCCGCCAGCTCCACCTGGCGGTACTCCACGCCATAGTCCATGAGGGAGCCCCGGCCCTTGTCCACAGCCCCCACCACTCCCAGCAGGGTGTCGTAGGGCGCGCCCAGGGCGGACACCAGCACATCCCCGGCTTTCAGCGCCCCAAACAGGGCGCAGGTGATGGCGTGGGTGCCGTTGACAAACTGGAGGCGCACCAGGGCGTCCTCCGTACCGAACAGGTCCGCGTAGATCTCATCCAGCTTGTCTCGCCCCAGGTCGTCGTATCCGTAGCCTGTGGTCCCGGCAAAATAGCTCTCCGCCACCCGGTGCTCCTGAAACGCGGCCAGCACCCGCTGGCTGTTGGCCTGGGCTATGGCGTCGATCCGGGCAAACTGGCCGTTCAGCTCCCGCTCCGCCTGGGCGGCCAGCGTCCGCACCCGCTCTGATATCCGTAAAGGAGAATTCATTGTCTGTTCCCGTCCTATCTTGTGTTTCTTTTACTTCTCCAGCTTGCTGGAGGCAAAGGCCGCCGCCAGGTCAGCGCAGGCTTTGACATCGCCCAAATCCACCATCTCCACCGGGGTGTGGACATAGCGGCAGGGAATGGAGATGCCCCCGGCATACACACCGCCCCGGGTGGACTGGATGGGCCCGGCGTCGGTGCCGCCATATTGGAGCACATCTCTCTGCACGGGAATACCCTTCTCCACCCCCAGCGCCATCAGCTTCTCCACTAGGGCGGGCGGGCAGATGACCGAGCGGTCCATTACTTTCACCGCCGCTCCCTTGCCGCACAGGCTGCTGGCCTCGTGCCTGCTCTCCGGCTCGTCGTCCGCCCCGGTGACATCCACCACGATGCCGTAGTCCGGGTCCACGGTCCAGGCGGCGGTCTTGGCCCCGCGGGTGCCCACCTCCTCCTGGGTGGAGAACACGAAATACAGGTCGTTTTCTGTCTTCTCCAGCTGTTCCATGGCCAGCAGCAGCACCAGGCAGGCAATTCGGTCGTCCAGATAGGGGGAGATCACACGGCCCGCCGCCTGACGGACAGGGGTGTCGTATACGGCGGCGTCCCCAACCTGGACCAGCTTCTTCGCCGCTTCCTCGTCCGCCGCGCCGATGTCGACGAACAGGTCGCTCACTTTCAGCTTATTCAGCTCCGCGCCGTCCTTGGCGCAGATCAGGCCGCAGGTCCCGTTTCGGAACCGCACCGGGGTATAGACTACCTCTTTGGCGCTTACACCTCCCAGCGCTCCCACACGGACAAACCCTTTGTCGTCGATGTGGGTGGCCACCAGCCCAATGGAGTCCATGTGGGCAGAAAACATCACTCTGGGACCGCTCCCCCTCTTATGGCAGATGAGGTTGCCCAGAACATCCCGGGAAATTTCGTCCACATAGGGCCTCGCAAGCTCCTCAATGACCTGAGAGACCTCGTTTTCACAGCCGGAGGGCCCAAACGCCCCCACCAGCCGGTTCAAAACCTGTATCATTTCCATATGAAAACCTCCTGTCAGCGCTCCGCCACAGCCCGGACAAACAATCGGGCCAACGTGAGCATCTGCTCCGCATCAGACTTACTGCAAACACTGCTGGGGGCATGGAGATAGCGCACCGCCGTCGAAATTCCGGCCACCCGCACACCGGCCCTGGTGCGCTGGACCGTCCGAGCGTCGGTGCCCCCGGACACATAATGCTTCATCTGCCAGGACAGGCCGTTTTTCTCCGCCAACTCCCGCAGCAGCTCGAACAGCTCCCGGTCATAGATGGTCCCACCGTCCATCCAGGACAGAACGGGGCCCCTCCCCGGCCAGCACACCTGCCGCTCCGGCTCCAGGGCGGGGATATCGGCGGCGGTTGTGCCCTCCAGCACTAAAGCAATCTCCGGCGTGACGGAAAACGCCGCACCAAAGGCCCCCCGGGTGCCCACTTCCTCCATGGCGGTGAACACAAAGGTGCAGTCCATGGGCAGTTTCTCCTCCAACAGCTTCACCAATACGGCACAGCCCACCCGGTCGTCGATGGCCTTGGCTTTCAGCATTCCGTCTCCAAACTCTACCACATCACCGGCAAAGGTACAGATATCTCCCAGTTCCACTTGAGCCAGCGCCTCTTCCCGGTTCATCGCTCCGATATCAATATAGAGGTCGGTGAGCTGAGGTACTTTTGCTCGCTTTTCGGCTTTCGTCAAATGAATGGCCTTCAGACCAACAACACCGGGAACAGCTTTCTCACCCACGGCCACCTTTTTGCCCAGCAGGACCCGACGGTCAATGCCTCCCACACAGCCAAATTTCAAATAGCCCTCGTCTGTAACACCCTTGACGATGAGCCCCACCTCGTCCATGTGGGCGCACAGCATCAGCTTGTTCCCTGCTGCTTTTGCCCCTCGCTTGAACACGATGAGATTACCCAGGGCATCTACCCGAACGCCGTCCGCGCGAGGCTCCGCCCGGCGGCGGATATAGTCCCGCACATGGTCCTCGCAGGAGGAGACGCCCGAGAGGGCGCACAGCGTTTTCAGCGTTTCAATCATTGCGCCCCCTCCTCTCCCAGGTTTGCGGCAAAAGCGGCAAGCAGACGGGCAGTGTCCTCAATGTCGCTCAGCTCCACCACTTCCACCGGGGTGTGCATATATTTCAGCGGGATGGACAACACGGCGGTGGCAATCCCCTCATTGGCCACCTGCATAGGCCAGGCGTTGGTGCCGCTGCTGCGCTCCATGACCTCTTTTTGGACGGCCACCCCCAGCCCTGCCGCCTTATTCAGCAGGCGCCTGGTCATCCAGCGGGTGCAGTTGGGGCCAATTCCCACCACCGGGCCTCCACCCATGACGAAACTCTCGTCCTTGGAGCTGTCCGGCGTCTTACCATGAGTCACATCCACCGCCACACAGTAGTCCGGCATCAACGCCTGGGCCCCTACCTGGGCCCCCACACCGTTGAACTCCTCACAGACGCTGCCCAGGATATACAGGTCCACATCCAGCGCCCGATTTTGGAGCAGCTCCGCCGCCCGCAGAAGAGAAGCAAAGCAGGCTCGGTCGTCCAGCGCTTTGGTACACACCTGCCTCGCTCCCAGCCGGATGAGGTCCGCCCGGTACACCACGGGGGTGCCGATGGGAATCAGCCGCTCCGCTTTCTTCTGTGACAGTCCCACATCAATGAACAGGTCCTTTGCCTGCGGGGCCTTCTCCCGGTCTTCCGCCGACAGCACATGAGGGGGCAGACATGCCACCACCCCCAGCATAGGCGGGTTGGTAAGCACTGTCACCTCTCGGTCAGGCAGCATTCGGAGGTCTATGCCGTTGGCACTGAACCGTAAAAAGCCGTCCTTGTACCCGGTGACTACCAAGCCAACCTCGTCCAAATGAGCATCCAGCAGCAGCTTTTTCGCCTCGGCCCGCCCGCAGCGGCGCACACCGACCACATTCCCCACCCGGTCGGTCCACACCTCATCTGTCAGCGGCATCAACAGCTCTTTTGCCGCCAAGGCTACGGGGCTCTCAAAACCGGAGGGTGCGCCTACAGCGCACAGACGCTCCAATATCTGTTCCGTTTCCACTTCGACTCTGCTCCTTTTCCGGTTATTTCAACTCATTCACCAAATCTTTAAACACATTTCCGCGCTCCTCAAAATTTTTAAACCGGTCAAAAGAGGCGCTGGCCGGGGAAAGTATGACCACATCCCCCGGCTGGGCCAAGGCGCGGGCTCTCTCCACCGCCTCTTTGAGGCCGGCACAGTCATAAATCGCAGGTTCACCCTCCCGATAGCCGGGAGCAGACAAAACAGCCGATTTGATTTTCTCCGCGGTATCTCCTGTCAACAAAAGTGCCTTGACATGTTCTACAGCCTCCGGCCCCAGTTCATCGTAAGGGATATGTTTGTCATAACCTCCGGCGACCAGAATTACCTTTTGATTAAAGGAACGCAGCCCCGCAATGGTCCGGCTGGGGCTGGAAGCGATGGAGTCATTGTAGTAGCGCACCCCTTCCAGCTCCCGCACCAGCTCAATGCGGTGAGGCACCCCGCCAAAGGTGCGCGCGAACTCACGGACCACCTCGTCGGGCACCAAACCGTCCACTGCCGCGATGGCGGCCATGTAGTTCTCCAGGTTGTGGAGACCGGGCAGAAGAATGCCGTCCGCCGACAGCACCGGGCGCCCATTGCATACCACTGTCCCTTCCCGCAGATACACTCCGCTTTCCAGCACTTTCTTTCGGCTGAATAGGGTGACGGTCCCTCTGGCTTGGGCGGCGAAGGACATCGTAATCTCATTGTCGGCGTTGAGCACCACCCGGTCGCTGGAATCCTGATAAGCGAAAATATTCCGCTTGGCGTTCACATACTCGTCCATGTCCTTGTGTACATCCAGATGGTTGGGGGCCAGGTTGGTGACCACTGCGATACTGGGGCTCTGGCGCACGGTCATGAGTTGAAAAGAGGACAACTCCAATACCACCATGTCATCCGGGCGGATGTCGTCTACTTGGCAAAGCAGCGGGTGCCCGATGTTCCCCCCCACGAAAGTGCGGTAGCCTGCCGCCTTGAGCAATCCCGCAATGATAGTAGTCGTGGTGGTCTTTCCATCGGAGCCGGTCACCGCAATAATCCGGCAAGGACACAAGTCCAAAAACGCCTCCATCTCCGATGTCAGTTCCGCTCCAGACGCCACGGCCTTTTCAATCTGCGGCACGTCGGGACGCAGACCAGGAGTGCGGAAAATGATGTCCACCCCATCCAGGTGGTCCAGATAATCCAAGCCCAGCGCCGCCGTCAGGCCCCGCCGCTCCAGAGCCTCAATGAGGCCGTCGAAATCCTCCCGCCGGCGTTTGTCGCACACCAGCACCCTCACTCCCGCGTTCAGCAGACCCTCCACCAGCGGCCGGTTGGACACACCCAAACCGATTACCGCCACCTTTTTCCCCTTCATGGAGCTGAAGTATTCCTTCAATATCGAATCCATCAATATTCAAACCTCCAAATCATCGGTTTTGAACGCTGACCTCTCAATGGCAAATTTTCCATACCAGGTATTATACCCCATTCAATTTCATTTGACAATCACCTAAAGATGAAGTACAATCAAAATCGCAAGTGTGCCGGACAGCCGCGCGGCCAGGCCGAAAGGCCGTCCGTGAGGAAAGTCCGGGCTCCACAGGGCAGGGATAACGGGTAACACCCGCCGGGGGCGACCCCAGGAAAAGTGCAACAGAAATAGTCTGCTGCCATCTCCCTCCACAGGGAGGCGGTAGTCAAGGTGGAAAGGCGAGGTAAGAGCTCACCCAATGGCGTGTCAAGCGCCCATTGCTGTAAACTCTATCCGGAGCAACGCCGTGGGAACACATATGGCCGGCCCGGCCGTGTTCAGGAGGCGGCTGGAGCGCGTCGGCAACGGCGCGCCTAGATAGATGGCTGTCTTAAATGACAGAACCCGGCTTACAGGCACACTTGCACCAGAAGGGGACTCCAAAAGGAGCCCCCTTTTTCTTGTCCATCCTGCCCTGCCTTGAGGCGGATTTACCGGCGATTTCTTTTTCTTTTGTCCGTTGCGCTCCGCCCTGCGATACTATATAATGTATAAAAGAGTTCTGTATTCCAGCAGATTAAGGAGGGAATTTCTTTGCGGCTTCTCATTCGGGGCGGGCGGGTTGTAGACCCTGCGCGCCATATTGACAGCCAGATGGATATTTTGACCGACAATGGAGTGGTCGCCCATCAGGGTAGAAACCTGAGTCCGGAGGGTGCGCAGGTGCTGGACGCTTCCGGTTTGGTTGTGGCCCCCGGCCTGGTGGATATGCACGTCCATCTGCGAGAGCCGGGCTTTGAGGATAAAGAGACGGTGACCACCGGCTGCGCCGCCGCCGCCCGGGGGGGCGTGACCACCCTGGTGGCCATGCCCAACACCCGGCCCGCCACTGACTGCCCGGAAATTGTGGAGCTGGTACGGGAACAAGCCGAGCCTACCGGGGTCAATGTCCTCCCCGCCGGGGCGGTGACCCTGGGTCAGAAGGGACAGGCCCTCACCGATTTTGCTGCGCTGAAAGCGGCGGGTGCCCCCGCCCTCACCGACGACGGCGTGCCCATCCAGAATCTGGCCCTGCTTCGGGAGGCCATGTTCCGGGCGAAGGAACTGGACCTTCCCCTGCTGGACCACTGCGAGGACCGGGACATGGTGCAAAACTACGCCGTCAATGAGGGCGCGGTGTCCGCCAAGCTGGGCCTCCCCGGCCGTCCAGCCATTGCCGAGGAACTCCAGATCATGCGGGACGTGATGCTGGCGGAGGACACCGGGGCCCATGTCCACATCTGCCACATCTCCACCGCAAAAGGGGTGGAGATTGTGCGGCAGGCCAAGGCCCGGGGCGTCCAAGTCACCTGCGAGACCTGCCCCCAGTACTTCACCCTCACCCATGAGGAGGTGCTGTGCCAGGGGGCCATGGCCCGGGTCAATCCCCCCCTGCGCACCCAGGCGGACGTGGAAGGCATTCGAGCAGGACTGATAGACGGCACCATCGACGCCATCGTCACCGACCACGCTCCCCACACCATTGAGGAAAAATCCAGGCCCCTTTCCGAAGCCCCCAGCGGCATGGTGGGGCTGGAGACCTCTCTGGCCCTGGCCCTCACCGGATTGTATCACACAGGACTGCTGCCACTCAGCCGGGTGTTGTCGCTCATGTCCGCCTCTCCCGCCGCTCTGCTGGGACTGCCCAAAGGGATGCTGTGTGTGGGCCGGAATGCCGACTTGATGATTTTTGACCCAAATGAGGAATGGGTCATTGACAGAGATAAATTTGTTTCCAAAGGCCGCAATACCCCATTCCACGGCTGGGCCGTACGGGGAAAGGTCAAATATACCATTTCCCGGGGAAATATCATATATCAGGAGGGCTAAACATGTCATTCGATGTATTGCAGGACAAGATCAAGGTGAAAAAGAACCCCACCGTGGCCGGACTGGACGCCCGGGTGGAGTACGTCCCCCCGCTCATCCTCAAAAAGTACACCGACCAGCAGGGCGAGACTCTGGAGGCCGCCGCCAGTGCCGTTCTGGAGTTCGACAAAGGCCTCATCGATGCCCTGGCCGACGTGGTACCCGCCGTCAAACCCCAGTCCGCATATTTTGAGATACTGGGCTGGCGGGGTATGAAAGCCTTGGAGGAAGTCATCACCTACGCCAAGGAAAAGGGCCTGTTCGTCATTGCCGACGTGAAGCGGGGGGACATCGGCACCACCGCCGCCGCCTACAGTGAGGCCTGGCTGGGTAGCACCCAGGTGGGCGGCACCCCCTGCCCCGTCTTCGACGCCGACTGCGTCACCCTCAACGGCTACATGGGCTCAGACGCCATCAAGCCCTTTTTGAAGGACTGCGCGGAGCGGGACAAGTGCGCCTTTGTGCTGGCCAAGACCTCCAACCCCTCCTCTGTGGAGCTCCAGGACATCGTGGCCGGGGACCGGCTGGTGTACACCGTCATGGGCGACCTAATCCAGCGCTGGGGCCAGGGCACCGAGGGCAAATACCACTATCAGGCCCTGGGGGCGGTGGTGGGGGCCACCCACCCCTCCGTCCTCAAGGAACTGCGCCGCCGCCTGGACCGGGTGTTTTTCCTGGTTCCCGGTTACGGGGCTCAGGGGGGCACCGCCGCCGATGTGCGCCACGCCTTCGATGAGCTGGGCCGGGGGGCTATCGTCAACGCCTCCCGCTCCATCATGTGCGCCTGGCAGAAGACCGACAAGGACGGCGCGGACTACCAGGAGGCCGCCCGGGCCGCCGCCGAGAAGATGCGGGACGAAATCAGGCAGTACGTGACGATTTTATGAGGGCCTTCTTTTTCTTTTCTTGAAGGAAAAGAAAAAGAAGCAAAAAGAAAAGGACTTTTAGACTATATATTAGGGGAGATAAAATGCCAATTCAGCAAATTTGCACCGTGGTTGAAATGACCCGGCTGGACGCCTCTACCTGGTGGATGGTTCTGGAAGTGGGCAAGCTGGTATTTGAGCACGGCCTGATGGGCGGGCAGTTTTTACATATCAAATGCGGGGACGGTCAGCTTCTCCGCCGCCCCATCTCGGTGGCCCGCACCCAGTGGGACGAGCCCGAGGACACCGCCGCCCTGATCTTCGAGGTCCGAGGCGAGGGCACCCGCTGGCTCTCCCAACGCAAGGTGGGGGACAAGCTGGACGTGCTGGGCCCCCTGGGCAACGGCTTCGACGTGTCCCAGGGGGGACGCTACCTGCTGGTGGGGGGAGGCATCGGCGTCCCGCCGCTGATGGAGTACGCAGAGAGCCCCAAGTGGTCCAAGGTGGCGGTGCTGGGCTTCCGCACCAAAGCCAAGGCATTCCCCAACCTGGTCAGCCGCTTCCAAGAACATTGTGAGCAGACCTACCTCTGCACCGACGACGGCACCCTGGGCCGCCGCGGCTTTGTGGACGGTCAAGTGCGCAAGATTTTTGAAAAGGAAAGTAACTTTACAGCTATTCTGGTCTGCGGGCCTAAACCCATGTTAAAAAGCGTGGCCAAAGTTGCGGCGGAGTTTGGCGTTCCCTGTCAGGTGTCCATGGAGGAGCGGATGGCCTGCGGCGTGGGGGCCTGCCTGGGCTGCGCCATCCGGATGAAGGACGGGACCATGCGGCACGTCTGCAAGGACGGCCCGGTGTTCCACGCCGAGGAGGTGGATTGGGATGCGTGAAGAGTATCGTTTTCTCCCGGAGGTCACAGTGGGACGCGCCGGCAACGGCTGCGCACCCGAACAGGTCTTCTCCGCCCCGGAAAAGCCGGACACCTCCCATATTGACCAGTCGGTGGAGCTGGCGGGGGTCCCCCTGAAAAACCCGGTGGTAGTGGCCTCCGGCACCTTCGGCTTCGGCCGGGAGTACGGGCAGTTTTTTGAGCTGTCTGAGCTGGGAGCTATTTGCTGTAAAGGCTTAACCCTTCACCCAAGGGAGGGCAATCCCTCGCCCCGGATCGCCGAAACCCCCATGGGGATGCTCAACTCTGTGGGGTTGCAAAACCCCGGTGTGGACGCGTTTATCGCGGACGAGCTCCCTTTCCTGCGCCAATATGACGTAAGGGTCATCGCCAACATCTCCGGCAGCACCCCGGAGGAATATGGCGTGATGTGTGAAAAGCTGTCCGCCGCCGGAGTGGACATGATTGAGGTCAACATCTCCTGCCCCAACGTGAAGGCGGGGGGATTGGCCTACGGCACCCGGCCTGAGCTGGCCGCCGAGGTCGCCGAAGTAGCGAAAAGCCACGCCACCGTCCCGGTGATGGTGAAGCTCTCCCCCAACGTAACCGATATTACGGAAATCGCGAAAGCGGTGGCGGACGCCGGAGCCGACGCATTGTCCCTCATCAACACCCTGCGGGGAATGCGCATCGACGTGAACACCCGCCGCCCCATTTTGAAGATGAACACCGGGGGGCTGTCCGGCCCCGCCGTCCTGCCCGTGGCCGTGCGCATGGTGTGGGAGGCGGCCAACGCCGTCAGCCTGCCCATCTTGGGCATGGGCGGTGTGTCCACCGGTGAGGATGCCGCTCAGCTCATGTTGGCGGGAGCCTCTGCCGTGGCGGTGGGCACCGCTCTGTTCGCCGACCCTTGTACCCCGCTGAAGGTTCGGGACGGTTTGGCGGAAATCGCTGCAAAGCAGGGCCTGAACACCGTTCGGGAGCTCACCGGCGGCCTACGTCCTTGGTAACATAGAAAGAAGGAATTTCAATGACCACCATTTATCTCATCCGCCATGGACAGGCGGAGGGAAATCTTTACCGCCGTTGTCACAGCTGGCATAACGGCTTGCTCACCCTCAAAGGCCGGGAGCAGGTCAAAGCCCTTGAAAAGCGGTTCGAAAGCGTTCATTTTGACGCGGTATACTCCAGCGACCTTTACCGTGCCATGTCCACTGCCGGGGCCATCTACCGCCCTCGAGGGCTCACACTGCGGGTAGACCCTGCCCTGCGAGAAATTGGCGCGGGGGTGTGGGAGGACATACCATGGGGTCAGCTTCTCCATGACAACCGGGCCAGCCTCACCGACTTTTTGGCCTGTAATCCCTGCTGGCAGGTAGAGGGCAGCGAAACTTTTGCCGGGGTACGCCGGCGGATGGACCAGGCCATCCGCCGCATCGCCGCCGCCCACCCAGGCCAGACGGTGGCCATCACCTCTCACGGCTGCGCCATCAAATGCGGGCTGTCTGTCTGGCTGGGCATGAGTCTGGAGGAAATGGGCCGGCTCCCCCTGTCCAACAACACCGGCGTGGCGAAACTGGAAGCAGAGGACGGGCATATCAACGTGGTTTACTACAACGACGACAGTCACCTGGACCCCGCCACTCCCCTGCCCAAAGCCAGCAGCGCCTATGGTATCCCCGGTATGGAGCGCAACGCTCTGCGTTTCCGTCCCCTGCGTTTTCCCCAAGAGCGGGAGGCCTACTTATCCGCCCGGCGGGATGGCTGGCAGGCCAGCCACGGTACCATGGAAGGCTTCGACGGAGAAAGCTTTCTGGCTGTAGCCGAGAAAAACAGCGCTCAGGACCAGAACTGCGTCCTGCTGGCCCTGCTGGGTGATACCCCCGTGGGCGTGCTCCAGATGGACTGGGAGCAGGATGCCCAGGACCAAGTGGGCCGGGTTCCCTTCTTCTACATGGCCCCGGAGTTTCGCTCCCAGGGACTGGGGGTGCAGCTGCTTGGCCATGCGGTGTGTACTTACCGGGCTATGGGGAGGCAGGTGCTGCGACTGCGGTGCGCCCCAGAAAATGAGCGGGCCAAGAAGTTCTACGCCTCCCACGGCTTTTACAAAGTGGGCGAGGAGCCCGGCGGCATCGGTCACCTGGACACCATGGAGAAGTACATCGGTCTGGAGCTTTGAAGGAGGATTTTCCGCATGAAAATCGTGCTGATTCTGGCTGTCATTTTCATTCCGCTGATATTGGTCCTCTACTACTTTGGAATTGGCGTCACCAAGGCAGGAATTTTTATCGTCAATGCCTCTTACAGCCTCCCCGCCCGCTGGGAGGGAAAACTGTCCGACGCTTCCGGCTATATGCGCCGGAATTTTGTGGTATTCAAAAAATACTCCGCGCTGTCCATTGCGGTCGAGACTGCCTCTGGCGGACTGGAGTTTGAGGTCAAGGGGCCAGACGGCACTCCCCTCTCCCCTTCCTCCTGCATTTACGGCCGAGACCGCTCCTTTCTCATCGACCTGAGCGGAGTCAGGCGTTGTGCCGTCAACCTGCGGGCGGACCATTTCTCTGGGACATTCCGCATCACGCTCCAATAAAGCCATAGGGCGGCTGGTATACCAGCCGCCCTAAGTGGCTCCCAGCAGAAAGACTGCCGTCAAAAAGTTACTGTGCATAACAGATACTTGGAAATGAAGTAATTTATCGGAACGATTCTGCCATGCCAAAATGACTTTTTCGACAGGCTGACGGCCCCGAAAGCTGAGCTTCCGGGGCCGTATTTATTGATCAGGGTGACAGGTTTCCCTGGATGGACAATCCATGCAACCAGACTCTCCAATTCTTTTGTGTTGAAACATATTCCACACTACTGCGCCCACAGCAGCAATTACTATCACCAACACCAAAATAGTACCCCAATTCTCGTTCAAAAAATTCATCATTTTCCGCGCTCCAGCCACTTTGACACCTAGCCGCACAACAAATTAAAAACCGCAAAGGACAAAGCCGTAATACCTATGAGCATCATTCCAATATTCACAAAATCATCCTCTGGCGTCACGCCTTCCTTGGCGATAAACCGGCGATAGCCATTGCTGCCTGTCACATGCCAAAACCCAACGGAACAAAACCATCCTACCTATAAATGTCGATGGAAAAGCATCCTTGTCAAATATAATATCAAAGTCACTGTTCGTCTTCTAATAGTATCTCCTGTTCTCCTGCTCACCGTCAGTTTGTATTCATCAACTGCCACACATTATATATACAGATAACCACAATAACCCCCATTAGGCCAATAAATAGCTGTTCCAC
>CANOBV010000036.1 GCA_947564255.1 uncultured bacterium
CGGTGACAACTCGGGTATGAACCGAGTGCTCTAGCCAACTGAGCTACGCCGCCATATTGCCGCCCTGACAGGGGCAAGTGATAGTGTAACTCATTTCCCCAGAAATGTCAACCTTTTTTTCTCGAGAAAATGGAAAAATCCGAGGGACGCTTAAAAGCGTCCCTCGGATCCGCTTTTCAAAGGAATCAGTGGTCAAAATGTCGGCTTCTGTAATATCCGAGGCATTGGAACCGCCGGATCAGCTCCGACTCTTCTTTCCCCGGCGTTCTGACCAGTCGGCCGTCCGCTGTAAGGCAGCTCCCCGAATTGTGGATTACTGGAAGTTCCGCCCGGTACTGGTCTGCCGCCTGCATATAGGCATCCCCTTTCCAACCCAGCTGTTGAAACAGCAGATTCATCAGAAAGCAGGGGGAGATATCCGGTCCTTCCCCCGCCATATCCGTGTCCAGAATTTCCTTGGCCGCGTCGTTGGCCCAGATGAGGTAACGGGTTGACCAATAGTCGTAAAAACTCTCTTCCGTCTCCTGACCCAGGTCGATGCCCAAAGCGTGGTATACGCTGTTGCCATTACCCAGCCAGGGTTTATGGTCTCCAAACACTACCAGCACAATAGGTTCGTCTACATTCCGGAACGCGTCCACCATTCGGGACAGGTGCTCCTGGGTATCCAGCACCGAGCCCAGGTAGTTGGACAGAATATACCGGGAGGCGCTGTCCAGGTTTTGGTTGGCAATATAGTCCTCCGCCTCGCCCCACCAGCACTCGTAGTCGCCATAGGGGCCGTGGCCCTGATAGGACACAGAGAAGGAGAACAGCGGCGCATCGTCCTCCAGCTGCGCCAAAACAGAGGCGGTAAGTTCCGGGAAAAAGATCCGGTCCCAAGCGGTGTCGTCTCCGGACAATGCGCGGTAATGATTTTCCGTGAAACGGTATTCGTCAAACCCCAGATAGGAATTGATGTTCACCCGGTTGTAAAACCAGTCGTTGCAGGGGTGGTCGCCGGAGGTGCGGTAGCCCTGGCTCTTTAAATACCATACATAGGAGGCCGCGCTGGCGCGATAGTCATAGTCTCCCGTTCCCACACCGGTGAGGAACGCCCGCTCGGTGTTGACGGTGCCTCCGGCGAAAATATTGGTGAGCAATGTGCCGGAATAGCTCTCCTCCTCCAGGGCGTGGTATTTGGCGTACACGTCCTGGGTGAATTCAATTGCGTCAAAAGAGGAGAAATCAGCAAAGGCCTCCAGCATGACGCCCACCACATTTACTTTTTTCTCCTCTGGGATATCCGCGTCTTTAAATTGAGCCAGTTCCGCTGCCGCTGCCCGCTGGTCATAGCCCTCCGGCGGGTTGGGCAGGGCGTCCTTTACACTGTGGAGCAGCGGGTAGAGCAGCCCCCGGGAGATATACTGCTGGGTGGAGGACCAGCGGTTGATATGCTCAATGTTGGCGTTGGCCTGATAGACGCTGTCGCTGCCGTACACCGGGACCAGAACAGCGGCGCAGACCAGAGCCGCCGCCGCCATCGCCGCCCTGGCCCGGCGGCGGGGCCTCCCGCGGGCCAGCAGGGCCAAGACGGCCGCGCCCAGAACAGTGCAAACCAGCGCCGCCGCCAGCTTGCCTGTGAGGAACAGCTGGTACTTCCCCGCCATGTTCCCCGCCTCGCTGAGCAGAAGCAGGTCGGCGGCCACTACCGGGTCGTCCCGGAAGGTGAGCTTATAGTAATTGCCGAAGGCAAGGCCCACCACAGGCAGGGCTGTGAGGGCGTAGGCTGTCCAAGGCCGTCCCGTGACACCGTAAAGCAAAGCCGCCAGTACCACGGGAGGCAGCAGGTTCAGCGCCACAATACCGGGAAAGGTCAAGTAATCCCAAAACAGTTCCCAGCCGTACTGTCCGGGGGCCAGTATCAGGCACACCAGCCCCAGGGCGGCGGCTCCGCCGCCCAGCAGCAGGGTGTTCCACAGCCAGAACGCTGCCCTGCGGGGGGCGGACATCCCATCCTCCGGGTGCGTCTGGAACAAAAAGCAGGAGAAGAGTCGTTTCATATGGACCTCCTGTGTCAAACGGGTATCGGCGGCGGGGAGATTCCCGCCGCCGATATTTTACCACACCTTCGCCCTCCATGCACGGGCCGGAGCGCAATTTAACGAAAAATTCAAAGCTCCTTAATAAGCCAGCTTCTCCTCCAGCCACGCCCTCAGCCCACTGATGGGCACCCGGACCTGGTCCATGGTGTCCCGGTCCCGGATGGTGACGGCGTGGTCCGCCTCTTCGGTGTCGCTGCCCACGGTCTGGAAGTCCACGGTGACGCAGTAGGGCGTGCCGATCTCGTCCTGGCGGCGGTAGCGCTTGCCGATGGAGCCGGTGTCGTCGAAGTCCACCATGAAGTACTTGGACAGCTCTGCCTGGACCTCCCGGGCTTTGTCGGACAGCTTCTTGGACAGGGGCAGCACGGCGCACTTGAAGGGGGCCAGGGCGGGGTGGAGGTGGAGGACGGTGCGCACGTCGTTTTTCTCGGCGTCCACCACCTCCTCGTCGTAGGCGTTGCACAGGAAGGCCAGCAGCATCCGCTCCACGCCCAGGGAGGGCTCGATGACGTAGGGGATATAGTGCTCGTTCTTCTCCTGGTCGAAGTAGGTCAGGTCCTTGCCGGAGGTGTTCTGGTGGGCGGTGAGGTCGAAGTCGGTGCGGCTGGCCACCCCCCACAGCTCGCCCCAGTCGGTGAAGGGGAAGGCGAACTCGAAGTCGGTGGTGGCGTTGGAGTAGTGGCTCAGCTCCTCGGGGTCGTGGTCCCGGAGACGGAGGTTTTCGTCCTTGATGCCCAGGCCCAGCAGCCACTCATGGCAGAACTTCTTCCAGTAGGCGAACCACTCCAGCTCGGTGCCCGGCTTGCAGAAGAACTCCAGCTCCATCTGCTCGAACTCCCGGGTGCGGAAGATGAAGTTGCCCGGGGTGATCTCGTTGCGGAAGGACTTGCCGATCTGGCCGATGCCGAAGGGCAGCTTCCGCCGGGTGGTGCGCTGGACGTTGACAAAGTTGGTGAAGATGCCCTGAGCGGTCTCGGGCCGCAGGTAGACGGTGTTTTTCGCGTCCTCGGTGACCCCTTGGAAGGTCTTGAACATCAGGTTGAACTGGCGGATATCCGTCCAGTTGAACTTGCCGCAGGTGGGGCAGGGGATCTGGTGCTCGTCCACGAAGGCCTTCATCTCCTGCTGGCTCATGGCGTCCACGCTGTGGCCCAGCTCGAAGTTATGCTCCTGGCACCAGTCCTCAATAACCTTGTCGGCCCGGAAGCGCTCGTGGCACTCCTTGCAGTCCATGAGGGGGTCGGAGAAGCCGCCCACGTGGCCGGAGGCCACCCAAACCTGGGGATTCATGAGGATGGCGGCGTCCAGCCCCACGTTGTAGGGGTTTTCCTGGACGAATTTCTTCCACCAGGCCTTCTTCACGTTGTTTTTCAGCTCCACGCCCAGAGGACCGTAGTCCCAGGTGTTGGCAAGGCCGCCGTAGATCTCAGACCCAGCGAAGATAAATCCCCGGCCTTTGCACAAGGTTACGATTTTTTCCATGGTTTTTTCGGTGTTTTTCATGCGGAACGCTCCTTATATATTAAGATTTTGGGTGTATGCCGAAAAAGTGAATACAGGGTCTGAAGGTCAGACGAGGTAAGTTTTGACGAAGGGAATGCGGTGCAGCACTTCCCAGGTGAGCCAGCCGGTGATGAGCAGCAGCAGGCAGACGACGGGAATGAAGACCACGCAGGGGGAGGCGCCGGGGTCGATTCCAATCCTTAGAAACACCCGCAGGAAGAGGATATGCACCAGATAGATGCAGAAAGCCGCTTGGGCCAGCCGTCCGGTCACCTTAACTGCCGGGGCGGGCCATGCTTTTTGGGTGAGAATCAGCCCGAACAGCCCCAAAGCCATGAACATGGGGCCGGGGGACATGCCCTCCAGGAACGTCTCATTCAGCACGCCTTCCCGCAAAGAGGCGGCGGCGCAGCCGCCGAAGGTGAATGCCCATCCCGCACCAAAAGCCAGGGCAAACCACCGCCGTCCGACGGTGTGCCCATACTGCCGCAGATAGTGGCCCAGCAGAGCATAGCCGATGGCGGAGTAAGCCATGGTCATCTTATAGCGGCTGTCCAGCTGGGAGATAAGGGTGAAGGGCCAGAAATATTTCAGCAGGGGGATGAGGATTCCGGTGGCAAACCACAGTGCCAGCAGGTACTCCACCTCCCGCCGGGAGGCGGAACGCACAAACACCCGCACAGCCGGGAGAAAGGCGTACACCAGCAGCAGGGCGTGCAGGAAATAGAAATGGAACTCGTGCTGGAGCAGCAGAGTGCGTTTCACCGCATCCCACACCCCGGCCAGGGTGAATCCGCCGCCCACCAGCGAGGCCAGCCGGTACAGGAAAGCCCAAACCAGCATGGCGCACACGATGCGGGGCAGGCTGTGGGTAAAAATGCGCTTGGGGGTGATGTCCCGGCAGAGCATCAGCGCTCCGGTACACATGAAGAACAGGGGCACCGAGGGCCGCGCCAAAGACCCCCACGCCAAAGCGCTCCACCATTCAAAAGTACCGGGCGCCCTCACCAGGGCGGAGCTGGCGGTATGGGTTACCAGCACCAGTATGATGGCCAGCGTCCGCGCCACATCCAGCGCAGGGTCCCGTTCCGGGGACCGGACAGGCCATTTGTCCATAGAATCCGCCTCCATTTCCGGGCCGCGCCCATAAAAAAGGCCCCGAGCCGTTCCGGCTCAGGGCGAACTGTGGCAGTCCGCGGTCCCACCTGAATTCGCGCCTCGCGGCGCGCGCTCTTTCCCGGTAACGGCGGGGACCGCCGGACCATTTCCTGTCCGGACTCGGGAGGGCCTTCCCGCCGCGCCTTCGGGGGGCTCGCACTGTCCGCCCCCTCTCTGCATGCCCGGCCGCAGGGTACTGTTCTCCGTCAACGCTGTTGGAAGCCACTTTATCATCTTTTGCCTCCGGTGTCAAGGAGAGGACCACCAAAAAAATGTTCCGGTTTTATACTTTTTTCATTTCCTTTTGTTTTGGGCTGTGCTATAATATAAGTTGATTTTTTACGCAGGAGGGGACCGCCATGCAAAACCGCGTCACTGTAACCGTGGGTGGATTGAAATATACGCTGCTGGCCGTAGAGGACGAGAACTATGTCCACCGGGTGGCCGCCTATGTCAACGAGAAGCTGAAGGAGACCGGCCGGGCGGGCGGCGTCTCCCAGATGGACTGCGCCGTGCTCACCGCCATCAACATCGCCGACGAGCGCTTCAAGGAGCAGGAGTCGGCGGTGGACCTGCGCCGTCAGATCAAGGATCTGCTGGAGGAAAACGCCAAGCTGAAATCAGAGCTGAGCGAGTCCAAACGGGAGATATTCAAATTGCAGCAGAAGCGGTAAGCGCGAGCTTAGGCGCACCGGCCCGGGTGGACCGAAGCGGAGGGAAGCCGGGTCGGAATGCGCGCCCAAAGCGAGCGTGATAACGCTGCGGTACGATAAGATAAACAACCAAGAAACGAGAGAAGATACCTATGGAAATATTATCTCCCGCCGGCAGCCCGGAGGCGCTGCGCGCGGCGGTTTGTGCCGGGGCGGACGCAGTCTACCTCGGCTTTGGACAGTTCAACGCCCGCCGGGGGGCCCGCAATTTCACCAGGGACGAGTTTGCCGCGGCGGTGTCTCACTGCCACCTGCGGGGGGTGAAGGTGTACCTGACGCTGAACACCCTGTGCTCCGACCGGGAGCTTCCGGACGCGGTGGACTGCGCCGTCCAGGCGTCCAAGCTGGGGGTGGACGCGGCGCTGGTCCAGGACATGGGCCTGGTCCGGGCCCTGCGGCAGGCCGCGCCGGACCTGCCGCTCCACGCCTCCACTCAGATGAGCCTCCACACCTTGGACGGGGTGAAGCAGGCGGCGGAGCTGGGTATCACGCGGGCAGTGCTTGCCCGGGAACTGTCCCGGCGGGATATCGCCTATATCTGTGAACGCTCCCCCATTGAAATTGAAGTGTTTGTCCACGGAGCGCTGTGCATGTGTTACTCCGGCCAGTGCTTCATGTCCTCTGTCATCGGGGGCCGCAGCGGCAACCGGGGCATGTGTGCCCAGCCCTGCCGCCTGCCCTATGGCTGGGGAGATATGGCGGACGGGTACCCTCTGTCCCTGAAGGACATGTCTCTGGCAGGCCATCTGAAGGAGCTCCGGGACATGGGGGTGGCCAGCGCCAAAATCGAGGGCCGAATGAAACGGCCCGAGTACGTCTATATTGTGACCAGAGTATATGCCGACGCCCTGCGGGAAGGGCGGGAACCCACGGCCGAGGAGCTGGCCCGGCTGGAGCAGGCGTTCTCCCGCCAGGGTTTCACCGACGGCTATTTCATGGAGCAAAAGGGGCCGGACATGTTCGGCGTCCGGGAGGAGGCGAAAAACCCCCGGGAGCTGTTTGCCCAGGCCAAGGCGGCCTATGACAAGGGGGAGGGCCCCGGCGTTCCCGTGAAATTTTACGCCATGGTCCGCCCGGGTGAACCCGTCCAGGTGGGAGTGGAGGACCGGGAGGGCCGGGTGGCCACCGCCGCCGGGCGCGTTCCGGAGGCCGCCCGCCGCCGGGCCGTCACCCGGGAGGAGGTGGAGGAACAGCTGTCCAAAACAGGTGGCACCCCTTACCGGGTCACCGAAGTGCGCTCTTTGGTTCAGGACGGGCTGGCGGTGCCCCTGTCCGCGCTGAACGCCCTGCGGCGGCAGGTGCTGGACAGCCTGTCCGCCCAGCGAACCGCCGCGCCCCAGCGCCGCCACGGCGAATTCAAGCCGGGGGCCCGGTATGAGAACTACCGCAGCGCGCCGGATATCCATGTCTCCCTGCGCCGGATGGAACAGATGACCTTCGAGCTGGTGAAGGCCGGACCCAGTTTGATCACCCTCCCTGTGGAGGAGATTGCCGCCCACCCGGACGAGGCCGCGTCCGCCGTCGAGCGGGGCGTACCCGTGGCCGCGGTACTCCCCCGGGTCTGTTTCGACCGGGAGCTGGACGGTTTGCGGAAACAGCTGGCTGTCTGTAAGGCGGCCGGGGTGGCGCAGGCCTATGTGGGCAACCTGGGGCTTGCCCCTTTGTGCCGGGAGCTGGACCTTTCCATGCGGGGAGATTTTGGCCTCCAGGTGTTCAACAGCCAGGGGATAAAAGAATACAAGCGGTTGGGCTTCCGGTCTCTCACGGCCTCTTTCGAGCTGAAGCTGGCCCAAATCCGGGACCTGAACAAGGCTGTGGACCTGGAGATGATCGCCTATGGGCGGCTTCCGCTGATGATAACAGAAAACTGCGCCGTCAAAAACCAGTCGGGAAAGTGCGTATGTTCCAACGTGAACCTGCTCACCGACCGCAAGGGAGTGCGTTTCCCTGTGGAGCGGACCTATGGGTGCCGCAACGAGGTTTTGAACGCCAACAAAGTGTTTTTGGCGGACAAGTCCGCCGACTGGAAAAAGGCGGGCCTGCGGGCCATCCGCCTGCTGTTCACCACGGAGAACGGGGTGGAGTGCGTCCAGGTGCTGGAGTCCTACCGGGGAAAGGGGAATTACGTCCCCAACAATTACACGCGGGGCCTCTATTACAGGGATGTGGAGTAAAAGCCTGTATTCACGGCCCAAATTGCCGGATGGCCGCGCGGTCAATCCGGGCGCGGCAAGCTGCGGAGGAATACCATGAATATCATTTTGGCGTCTCAATCCCCCCGAAGGAAAGAACTGCTGGAGCGAATCGGAATTCACAATTTTCATATCATCGCCCCCGACGTGGACGAATCGACGGCGGACGGTCTGCCTCCCGCGCAGATTGTGGAAGAGCTGTCTGTGCGCAAGGCGCGGGCGGCGGGGGCGGCGGGGCCGGACAGCCTTGTCATCGCCGCCGACACGGTGGTGGCTTTGGACGGGAAGGTGCTGGGCAAACCCCACAGCGAGGAGGAAGCGTTTGCCATGCTGTCCGCCCTGTCCGGCCGTGAACACCATGTGTATACCGGCCTCACTGTTCTTCAGGGAGAGCGGGCGGTGACCGAACACGAGGAGACCGCCGTTCTGTTCCGCGGCATCTCCCCCGATGAGATTCGAGGCTACATTGCCACCGGGGAGCCTATGGACAAGGCGGGGGCCTATGGCATTCAAGGTGTCGGCGCGCTGCTGGTGTCCGGCATCCGCGGGGATTATTGCAACGTGATGGGGCTGCCGGTGTTCCGGCTGGGCCGCATTTTGCGCGAATTTGGCGTTGACCTGTTGAGATGCGCGCAGCAGCTGTGAAACCGTGCGCTGTGAACAGACGAAGCGTAGCGGCGCAAATGTCCCAAGATTAGGAGAGTACTCATGAGCCGATTTTTCCGAAACAACGGCGGGCTGTTGGTGGTGGCCGCTGTGCTGCTGGCGCTGGTGCTGGCGATTGGAGCCCAGATTTTGGGCTTTAACCCTCTCACAAATGCCTTGGAGGTACTTGCCACCCCCTTCCGGGCGGCGTCTGCGGCCGTATCCAACTGGACCCAGGCCCAATACGACCGGACCTTCCGCTACGAGGAGCTGGCGGCGGAGAACGAGGCCCTGCGCCAGCGGGTGGCGGAGTTGGAGCGGGACGCCATCGCGGGGCAGGACGCGGTCCGGGAGAACGAGCGGATGAAGGACCTGCTGGGGCTGGCTGAGGCCCGCCCCGAGCTGCAGTACAGGGACGCGGCGGTGGTGCGCGGCGCCTCCTCCAACTGGACCTCCGACCTGACCATCGACCGGGGGACCTCCGGCGGAGTGGAGGTCAACGACTGCGTCATCGACCAGTACGGCCACCTCATCGGCGTGGTCACCGAGGCCAACCCCAACTCCTCCCTGGTCACCACCATTCTGGACCCCACTCTGGAGCTGGGCGGGCGGGTAGCCCGCACCGATGAGAACGCCATTCTGGAGGGTGACTTCTCCCTCATGCAGGAGGGACTGCTGCGCCTGTCTTTCGTGGCTGAGGACGCCAAGCTGGTCACCGGCGACCAGGTGACCACCTCGGGCCTGGGCGGCGTTTACCCGCCTGGTCTGGTGGTGGGGTCCATCCGCACCCTCTATGTGGAGGAGGACGGAGTCAGCCGCTACGCCCAGGTGGAGCCCGCCGCCGACATCGCCGGAACACAGTATTTGTATGTGATTGTGGATTATGGTGAGTAGAAGCGGACAGCGAGGGTGAAAGGAGCGTTGACAGCTGTGATATGCGCTATCGCACTCATCGACCCGGGTTCAACGGAGCGGCTCTCAAAATTACGGAGGCTGACTACCCGTTTCGGCATTCCTCCCCGTGATGTGCACGGGCACATTACGCTTGCATCCTATATCGGCGGGGACGAAGACGGCTTCATTTCGTCCTGCAAAGCCATCCTGTCCCGCTATGGGGCGTTTTCCGTCCCCTACGACAGGGTGGAGATATTTGATTCTTCCGCGGTGATTGTGGCCTCTCCCCGGAAGGACGGCCCGCTGGACGCCATGCAGAAAGATATTTCCGAGGTCTGGGCGGCGGGTTTGAATGAGTGGACTCGGCGGGACATGTGGCGGCCCCATACGTCTCTCTTCTACAGCCGTCAGGTTGAACTTGAACCAATCCTCAAAGCAATGCGAAAAGTCTTTGAGCCCTTTGCCGCGCAGGTAGACCAGATCGAATTCTCCTATGTTGACGAAGAGGACCGAATCAAAACGATTGACCGCATGAAACTGCCGTAGACAAACGTACATCGTTCCGATGTGCGTTTCGTTTTAGAAAGAGAAGGTGAAAACCATGGCGGAGCTGACCCCCATGATGAAACAGTATTGGAAGGTGAAGGAGCAGCACCCGGACTGCCTGCTGTTTTTCCGGCTGGGCGACTTCTACGAGATGTTCCACGACGACGCCAAGCTGGGGGCGGAGGAGCTGGGCCTCACCCTCACCACCCGGGACCGGGGCAAGCCGGAGGAGGAGCGCACCCCCATGTGCGGCGTGCCCTACCACTCCGCCCAGAGCTACATCGCCCGGCTCATCAAGCGGGGGTACAAGGTGGCCATCTGCGAGCAGATGGAGGACCCGGCCACGGCCAAGGGGCTGGTGGACCGGGACGTGATCCGCATCGTCACCCCCGGCACCGCCATGGCCGACGAGATGCTGGACGAGAGCCGGAACAACTACATCTGCGCCGTCTACGCCGACAGCGCCGGGGCGGCCCTGGCCCGGTGCGACCTGTCCACCGGCCAGTTCACCGCCGCCCCCTTCCAGGGGAAGGACTGCCTCACCCACCTGCTCAACGCGCTGGGGGCCTGCCCCCCCAGCGAGGCCATTTTGTCCAGCGCCGCCGCGTCGGAGGCCCAGCTCACCGGCTTTTTGAAGCAGCGGCTGGGGTGTCTGTGCCAGAGCGCCCCCGAGGCCCGGTTCCGCCCCGCCCAGGCCCTGGAGGCCCTGTCCCAGCTGGGCGTACTGGAGGAAGGGGCTGAGGCCCTTCCGGAGGAGGACGGCCCCCGGATGTGCTGGCAGGCGGCGGGGGCGCTGGCGGCCTACCTGAAGGAGACTCAGAAGACCGACCTGAGCCACCTGAGCCGCCTGGAGATCGACGGGGCGAGGACCCAGCGCTACTTGGAGCTGGACCTCACCGCCCGGCGCACTCTGGAGCTCACCGAGACCATCCGGGGCAGCGAGAAAAAGGGGTCTCTGCTGTGGGTGCTGGACAAGACCAAGACCCCCATGGGCCACCGGCTGATCCGGGCCTGGATCGAGCAGCCCCTGTGCTCCCCCGCCGCCATCGCGGTCCGGCAGGACCAGGTGGCGGCCCTGGCGGCGGACGGGGTGGTCCGGGAGGAGCTGACCCGGGCCATGCGGCAGGTGCCCGACCTGGAACGGCTCATCGGCAAGGTGGTATACGGCTCCGCCAACGCCCGGGACATGCTCACTTTGGCGGACGGCCTGGCCGTCCTGCCCGAGCTGGCCCGGCTGGCCGCCCCCCTGGCCCAGGCGGCCCCCCGGCGGTTTGACTTTCTGGAGGAGTTCACCGTTCTGGCCGACCTCCAGGCCCTGTTAAAGCAGGCCATCCGGGAGGACGAGGACGGCCACCGCCTGCCCTTCACCATCCGGGAGGGGGATTTCATCCGCCGGGGCTACGACGGGGAGGTGGACCGCCTCCGGGACGTTCTGGACCACGGGGCGGATATGGTGGCCGCTCTGGAAGGACGGGAGAAGGAGCGCACCGGCATCAAGAGCCTGAAGGTGCGGTATAACAAGGTGTTCGGCTACTACATCGAGGTGTCCAAAAGCTACTATGCCATGGTGCCCGAGGACTATATCCGCAAACAGACCCTGGTGAACTGCGAGCGGTTCATCACCCAGGAGCTGAAGGACCTGGAGCATGAGATCCTTTCCGCCCAGAGCCGGGTCACCGCGCTGGAGTACCAGCTCTTCTGCGAGCTGCGGGACGCGGCCTCCCAGCGGGTCCGGCAGGTGCAGGACGTGGCCCGGGGAGTGGCCGTGCTGGATGTGCTGTGCTCCTTCGCGGCGGCGGCGGTGCAGAACGGCTATGCCCGCCCAACGGTGGACGACAGCGGCGTCATCGACATACGGGAGGGCCGCCACCCGGTGGTGGAGCGGATGCTGAAGGACTCTCTCTTTGTGCCCAACGACACCCGGATGGACGGCGGGGACAACCGCTTGGCCATCATCACCGGCCCCAACATGGCGGGCAAGTCCACCTATATGCGCCAGGTGGCCCTCATCGTGCTCATGGCCCAGATGGGGTCCTTTGTGCCCGCGAAATCCGCCCGGATCGGGGTGGTGGACCGGGTATTCACCCGTATCGGGGCCTCCGACGACCTCAGCGCGGGCCAGTCCACCTTTATGGTGGAGATGACCGAGGTGGCCCAGATGTTGAAAAACGCCACCCCCAAATCCCTGCTGATTCTGGACGAGATCGGCCGGGGCACCTCCACCTACGACGGCATGTCCATCGCCCGGGCGGTGCTGGAATACTGCGCGGACAGGCGCCGTCTGGGGGCCAAGACCTTGTTCGCCACCCATTACCACGAGCTCACCGAGGTGGAACACACCATTGAAGGGGTGCGCAACTACCAGATCGCCGCCAAAAAGCGGGGGGACGGCATTGTGTTTCTGCGCAAGATCGTCCCCGGCGGGGCGGACCAGAGCTACGGCGTGGAGGTGGCCAAGCTGGCTGGAGTACCCAACAGGGTGGTGGACCGGGCCCGTGAGATTCTGGCGGAACTGGAGGCCCAGGGAAGGACCGCCCCCGTCCCCAGCGCCCGCCCGGCGGAGGAAGCCCAGGTGTCCTTGGGGGACATGGCCGGGGCGGCTGTGCTGGAACAGCTCCGGGCGGCCTCTGTGGAGACACTCACCCCCATTGAGGCCATGAACCTGCTGTACCGGCTGAAAACCCAGTTGAGCTGAAACCGGAGACACGGGAACGCCGGCGCGTTTCGCTGCCGGGGCCGGACGGAACCGGCCCCGGCAGAAAGAGACGTTTCTCCTGCGGCCGCTTTCCGCAATACGGACGGCCTGCACCGGAAAAGCTTGACAAATTTGCCAAACTGTGATAACCTGCATTCAAGTAAATGATCCACGCCAGCTGTAGCCGCCCATGCGGCACACGTAATAGGGTGAGAAGCCCTGCGAGTCGGTCACTGTGATGCCTCCTGCGAGAGGCTAAGTCAGGTATGTGACAGCTGGCTGCATTCTGCCGAAACCGGAAGTGCGCTTCTTGTTCGGCCTCACTGCGGATACGCAGTGAGGCGCTGTTGCGTTCTGAGCCTTTCGGCCCGGAGCGCTTTTTTTGCGGCGGTCCGGCGTGACCACGTGCCCCGACGGCGCGGAAAAGCCGCGCAGGGAGATCATATCAAACAAAAGTGACCGTAAGGAGGAAAAAGAGAACATGAGGAAATGGAAGAAACTGACGGCGCTGCTGCTGGCGGCGCTCATGACCTCCGCCCTGACCGGAACCGCGTTCGCGGCGGAAGACAGCGGCAAGCAGTACACCGATGTGCCTGCCTGGGCCCAGGAGTACGTGGAGCGCATCGCGGGCCAGGGGCTTGTGGACGGCAAAACCGAGACCACCTTTGGGGCCAATGACCCCATGACCCGGGCCGATCTGGTGGTGGCCCTGTACCGCTTGGCCAAGTCCCCCGACGTGAAGGACAAGGAAAATCCCTTTACGGATGTGGCGGAGGACGCCGCATACAGGGACGCCGTTGTCTGGGCCAAGGAGCAGAAGATCGTCGGCGGCAAGGGCAACAATGTGTTCGACCCGGACGGCGTGGCCACCCGGCAGGAGATCGCAAAGATACTCAACGAGTTTGCCGCCCGTCAGGTGGGCAAGGATGCGCTGACGAGCCGGAAGGACGTGCTGGCCGCCTATCCCGACGCGGACAACGTGGGCATCTGGGCCAAAGATTACATGAACTGGGCCGTGGCCAGTGAGTTCATCACCGGCGGCGACGGCAAGCTGGTCCCCGGGGGCACCGCCACTCGGGCCCAGGTAGCCGCAATTCTGTGCCGTTATATGGACGACGCCTCCACCGGCGACGCTTCCAAGGACGACCCCCGCAACCAAGATGAGATCGGCAGGAAGGAGCTGCTGGTGGTGAGCTTCGGCACCAGCTTCAACGACAACCGGGCGGCCACCATCAAGGCGGTGGAGGACGCCATGGACGACGCCTTCCCCGGCTATGACGTGCGCCGGGCCTTCACCGCCGACACCATCATTGAGCACATCTACCGCCGAGACGGCGAGCTCATCGACAACGTGAAGCAGGCCCTGGAGCGGGCCCGCGCAAACGGCGTGGAGGAGCTGCTGGTCCAGCCCACCCACCTGATGAACGGCTGGGAGTACGGCGACCTGGTGAAGGCCCTGGAGAAGGTTGAGGGCGATTTCAAATCCGTGAAGCTCGGCGCGCCCCTGCTCACCACCGACAGCGACTTCGACAAGGTGGCCGAGGCCATGGTGGAGGCCACCCAGGACCTTGCCAAGGACGGCAAGACCGCCGTGTGCTGGATGGGCCACGGCACCGAGGCCGCCTCCAACGGTGTCTACGCCAGAATGCAGAAGTGGTTTGACGACGCGGGGCTGGACAACTACTTCGTCGGCACCGTGGAGGCCGAGCCCACCGCCCACGACCTGGCCAAGCTGGTGAAGGAGGCCGGGTACGAGAAGGTGGTACTGCGCCCCATGATGATCGTGGCGGGTGACCACGCCAACAACGACATGGCCGATGAAAACGACCCCGAGTCCTGGTACTCCGTGTTCACTGCCGCCGGGCTGGAGGTCCAGTGCGAGATCAAGGGTCTGGGCGAGCTGGCTGAGATTCAGGCACTGCTGGCCGACCACGCCAAAAACGCCAAGGAGCTGAAGAACACCGGCATCGACGTGGAGCCCAACCCCGAGAACCCAGACGCCAAGGACGAGCCCAAGGGGCTGGCCGACGGCGAGTATACCATTGAGGTGGAGTGCGAGCAGGCCATGTTTAAGATCGACAGCTGCACCCTCACCGTAAAGGACGGAAAAATGACCGCTCAGCTGGTGCTGGGCAGCGAGAGCTTCGACAAGATGTTCGCGGGCACCGCCGCCGCGGCCCAGCTGGCCAAAGAGGGCGTGGCGGAGGGCGTGTCCGCCGACGGCAAGACCACCTTCACCCTGGACGTGGCCGAACTGGACAAGCCCCTGGACTTCGCCGCCCACAGCGTGAAGAAGGATACCTGGTACGACCGCACCCTCACCTTCCTGGCCGATACCGCCGTGGCGAAATAAAACAGAAATACTCCCTTTCCCTGAGCGCCGCGGAGCCCAAGCGCTTCGCGGCGCTCCTTTTACTGAGGAGGAATCCATGATGAAAAAGAGGAACGTATGCCGCTTGGCGGCGCTGTGGCTGGCTCTGTTCCTGCTGTCCGGGTGCGCCGGAGGGAAGGAGTCGGAGCCCTCCCAGGTCCCCAGCCCCGCCCCGGAGCAGTCCCAGGCGGCAGAGCCCGCGGCCACCTCCGTGCCCACCGCCACCCCGGAACCCAGCGCGGAACTTGCGGCCACGCCGGAGCCCAGTACGGAGCCCGATCCCACCGCCGCCCCGGAGCCCAGCGCGGCGCCCGCCCCCTCAGCCGCGCCGGAGCCCACCAAAGCGCCGGAGCCTACCCCCACCCCCGCCCCCCAGGGCCCGGAGGACGGAAATTACACCGCCAATGTGACCCTGTCCGGGGGCACGGGCCGGGCCACCATCCAGTCCCCGGCCCAGCTGCGGTGCGCGGGCGGGCAGTTCACCGCCACCATCCTGTGGAGCAGCCCCAACTTTGACTACATGAAGGTGAACGGGACCCGTTACGAGCTCGTCAGCGCCCCCGGGTCCAACTCCGCCTTTGAGATCCCCGTGGCCGCCTTTGACACGCCCCTGACCGTGGTCGCCGACACCGTGGCCATGAGCGAGCCCCACGAGGTGGAGTACACCCTGACCTTCGACTCCGCCAGCCTGACGAAGCAGTGAGGAGAACGCCATGAAACGCTGGAAATTGTTTGCCCTCGCCCTGGGAATGGCGCTGGTTCTGGCCGCCTGCGCCCCGGCTGGGGAACCGGCCCCGGCTTCAGAGGAGCCCTCCCAGGGGGCGGGCCCGTCCAACACGGAGCGGGCCGTCCCGCCCTGGAGCGAATTGGATTGGAGCGAACACCTGGAGCTGGACTATGCCCAGAGCTTCGCCGTGGATTTCACCAGAGACGGCTGCGGAAAAATTACCATTGACCAGGAGACCTATCTGCTGGTCCCGGAGCTGGACCCGGTGCCGGAGGGTACGCCGGAGGACGTGACCGTCCTGCGCCGGCCCCTGGAGAACGTCTACCTCCAGGCCACCTCCGCCATGGACTGCTTCCGGAAGCTGGACGTGATGGAGGCCGTCACCCTGACGGGCACCGACGCCTCGGGCTGGTATCTCCCCGAGGTGAAGGAGGCCATGGAGGCGGGGCGCATCCTGTACGCCGGGAAGTATTCCGCCCCGGACTATGAGCTCATCCAGTCCAAACACTGCGGCCTGGCCATCACCTCCACCATGATCTACCACAACCCCGAGGTGAAGGAGCAGCTGGAGCGGCTGGGGGTGCCCGTGCTGGTGGAGCGGTCCAGCTACGAGAGCCACCCCCTGGGCCGGATGGAGTGGGTGAAGCTGTACGGCGTTCTCTTCGGCAAGGAGGCGGAGGCCAAGACCTACTTCGATGAACAGCTGGCCAAGCTGGAGCCTGTGCTGGAGCGGGAGAGCACCGGCAAGACGGTGGCCTTTTTCGCCGTCAACGCCAACGGCATGGTGACGGTGCGCAAGCCGGGGGACTACATCGCCAAGGCCATCGACCTGGCTGGGGGCGTGTACGCCCTGAACGGGCTGGGCGGGGAGGAAAACGCCCTGTCCACCATGAACATTCAGATGGAGAGCTTTTACGACATGGCAAAGGACGCGGACGTCCTCATCTACAACAGCGCCATCGAGTCCGCCCTGGACTCCCTGGACCAGCTGGCGGCCAAGAGCGCCCCCCTGGCTGAGTTCAAGGCGGTGCGGGAGGGGAACGTGTGGTGCACCGGCAAGAGCATGTTCCAGGAGTCCCAGTCGGTGGGCGAGATGATTTTGGACATCAACAAGATTCTGACCGAGGGCCATGGGGCGGACGGGTCGCTGACCTACCTCTACCGGCTGAAATAACGGAGGAAAAACCATGAGAGACGACCGAGCGCGCTACGCCGCGGGGCTGCTCCTGCTGGCGGCGCTGGCCCTGGGGCTGCTGGTGTGGAACGTCAGCGCCGGCAGCGTGTACATACCCCCCGGGGAGGTGCTCTCCGCCCTGTTCTCCCCGGAACGGGGGGGCATCGTCTGGGGGATGCGCCTGCCCCGGCTGCTGGCCGCCGCCATTTTGGGCGGGGCGCTGTCGGTGTCCGGCTTTCTGCTCCAGACCTTTTTCGCCAATCCCATCGCGGGCCCCTTTGTGCTGGGCATCTCCTCCGGAGCCAAGCTGACGGTGGCCCTGGTGATGGTGGCCTTCCTCAGCCGGGGCGTTGTGATCAGCTCCATGGCCATGGTGGCCGGGGCCTTCGCGGGCTCCATGATCTCCATGGGCTTCGTGCTGCTCATGTCCCGCCGGGTGCGCAGCATGTCCATGCTGGTGGT
>CANOBV010000037.1 GCA_947564255.1 uncultured bacterium
GTCACCTCCAGGTCCAGCACCCGGGCCACCGCCCCCTTGGTGAGCACCGCGTCGTTGAGGGCCTGCTGGTCGAAGACCCGCCGCCCCTCCCGGCGGACGGTGACGTCCAGCATCATCCGTCGCTCGATGCCGAAGCGGCCGTTGGCCAGCCGGGCCAGCAGGGACAGCTCCCCATGCTCCAGCTCGGCCATAAAGCCGATGCTGCCCAAATTCACCCCCAGAATGGGGATGTTCCGGGCATTTGCCTCGTGGGCGGCGTGGAGGATGGTGCCGTCCCCGCCGAAGCACACCAGCACGTTGGCGTCCTCCAGCTCCTCCTCAATCTGACCCAGTGCCGTTCCGGCGGGCAAATCCAGACGGCTGCCCTGGTCCGCGTCGAAGGGGAGACAGACGGCGGTCTGAGCCCCGGCGTTGTCTAAAATGCGCTGGGCGGCTTGGGCAGCCCGGAGCCCCCGGTCCCGGTAAGGGTTGGGACACAGCACAATTTTCATCCTACCCTCACCCCTTCAACGCCTGATGGGAGCGTTCCACCAATTCCTTCAAGGCAAATTCGGCCCTCTCCCCCGCTCCCGCACGGAGAAAGCCCAGGTACTCAATATTCCCCTCCGGGCCCCGGATAGGGGAGAAATCCAGCCCCAGCACAGCAAAATCCGCCTGGGCGGCGTGGTCCAAAAAGCGCTCCAGCACCTCCAGATGGACCGCCGGGTCCCGGACCACCCCCTTTTTGCCCACTTTTTCCCTGCCCGCCTCGAACTGGGGCTTCACCAGGGCGGCCACCCGGCCCCCCGGCGCCATCAGCGGCCGCAGGGCTGGCAAAATCAGCCCCAGGGAAATAAAGGACACGTCGATGGAGGCAAAGTCCAGCGGCTCGGGAACCTGCTCCGCCGTCAGATACCGGGCGTTGGTCCGTTCCAGACATACCACACGGGGGTCGTTCCGGATGGACCAGGCCAGCTGACCGTAACCCACATCTACGGCGTACACCTTTTTCGCCCCGTTTTGGAGCATACAGTCGGTGAAGCCTCCGGTGGAGGCCCCGATGTCGGCGGCAATTTTGCCCGCCAGGGTAATGGCGAACACCTGCATGGCCTTTTCCAGCTTCAGGCCTCCCCGGCTGACGTAGCGCAGGCCCCCCCGGACCTCCAGGGGCGCATCCTCTTCCAGGGTGAGCCCCGCCTTGTCGCAGCGCCGTTCCCCAGTGTATACCTGGCCCGCCATGATGACGGCCTGGGCCTTCTGGCGGGTGTCCGCCAAGCCCCGCTCCACCAGAAGCAGATCCACTCGTTTTTTAGCCACGGTCCATCACCTCCAGGGCTTTTTTGGCGATGGACGCCCCGTCGATGCCGCACAGCGCCCGCAGCTCCGCCACGGTGCCCTGCCGGACGAACCGGTCCCCCAGATTCACCAGGGCCAGGCGGACCCCGCTCACCCCACGCAGGGCCAGCTCGGCGGCGATACGCCGCCCCACACATCCTGCGTCCACGCACTCCTCCGCCACCACCAGCCCCCCGGTCCTTTGGGCGCAGGAGGCCAGGGTGTCTACGTCCAGAGGGGCGATGCTGTTGAGCTTCACCACCTGGGCGGATTTTCCCCGCTCCTTCAGCAGGCGGGCGGCCTCCAGCGCCTCGTTAATCATGGTGCCATAAGCGGCGATGGTCACATGGTCGCCGGGTCGGAGGACGTCGGCTCCCTCAATGCCGCACAACGACTGAAAAATCCCTTCGCCCCCCCTGGGATAGCGTACCGCCACCGGACCCCGGACCTTCTCCACCGCGTAGCGGAGCATGGCCCGCAGCTCCTCAAAACTGGCGGGGCAATAGATTTTCATACCGGGCACCGAGCTGAGATAGGCCACATCGAACACGCCGTGGTGGGTCTCCCCGTCCTCGCCGGACAGCCCCGCCCGGTCCACGCCGAACACCACGTGAAGCTCCTGAATCGCCACATCGTGGATGAGCATATCGTAGGCCCGCTGGAGAAAGGTGGAATAGATGGCCGCCACCGGCACCATCCGCTGCTTGGCCATCCCAGCCGCCATGGACACGGCGTGGCCCTCGGCGATGCCCACATCAAAAAAGCGCTCCGGATACTCCCGGGCAAAGCCCACCAGCCCCGTGCCGTCGGGCATGGCGGCGGTGATGGCGGCCACGTCCTCCCGCTCCCGGGCCAATTGGCACAGGGTGTCCCCGAACACGGAGGAAAAGGTCTCCCCGCCCTCCTTAAGGGGCGCGCCGTCCTCAATGTTGAAAGGCCCCACCCCATGGAAGCGGTCGGGCTCTTTCTCCGCCGGGGGATATCCCTTTCCTTTCACCGTTTTGATATGGAGCAGAACGGGGCCGTTCAGTTCCTTGGCGTACCGCAGCAGCCGGGTGAGGTAGTTCACATCGTGGCCGTCCACCGGGCCAAGATATGTAAAGCCCATATCCTCGAACATGCTGCAGTGGAGGACGGCGTTCTTCACCGCCTGCTTGGCCTTATGGGTGAAGCGGTACAGCCCCCGGCCCACCGCCGTGGCCCCGGTGGCCTTACGGTAGAGCTTCTTAAATTGGAGGTACTGGGGCTTCAGCCGCTGCTGGGCCAGGTGCCGGGCCACCCCGCCCACGTTTTTGGTGATGGACATGCCGTTGTCGTTGAGAATGACCACCAGCTGCTCTCCACTCTGTCCCGCGTCGGACAGTCCCTCATAGGCCAACCCTCCGGTCATGGCCCCGTCCCCCAGCATGGCAAGGACGCAGTAGTCCTCGCCATTCAGGGTCCTGGCCCGGGCCATACCCAGGGCCACCGACACCGCGTTGGAGGCGTGGCCGGCGATGAAAGCATCCGCCCGGTGCTCCCTGGGCTTGGGGAAGCCGGACAGCCCCCCCAGCTTGCGAAGGGTATCCATCTGTCCTCCCCGCTGGGTCAAGATTTTATGGGCGTAGCACTGGTGGCCCACGTCGAACACCAGCCGGTCGGTCTCCAGGTCAAACACCCGGTGGACGGCCACCGTGGCCTCCACCACCCCCAGGCTGGAGGCCAGATGGCCCCCGGTCTTGGACACACTGCGGATGATCTGCTCCCGCAGTTGGTCGCACAGCAGCTTTGCTTGGAGGTCGGTGAGGGTATTCAGCTGTTCCGGGCCCATGGCCTCGTCTCCTTCCTGCCGGATTTTTTCTGCGGGCGGGCGTCAGCCCCCAAAGGCGATCAAACCGCCTGCGATTCCCACCGCCACGCCCAGCACGGCCCCCACCGCCACCTGGAGGGGCGTGTGACCGATGAGCTCTTTCAAATCCCGCTCAAAGTCCTCGGGCTTGAACTCCTCCCAATTGCGCAGGATGTAGTTGAGCACCTTGGCCTGCTCTCCTGTCTCCCGGCGGACATGGGCGGCGTCGTACATGACGATAAACGCCACCACCGCCGCCACCGCGAACACCGGAGCGTCAAACCCGGCGCTCATGCCGCAGGACACGGCGGCGGCGCACACCAGCGCCGAGTGGGAGCTGGGCATACCGCCCCCGGTGGTGAGATAGGTGATGTCAAATTTTCGGTAGACCGCCGTGGCGATCAACAGCTTCAGCCCCTGGGCCACCGCCCAGGCAGCAATGGCGGTCAACAGAACCGGACTGACCATCACGCATCTCTCCTCTATTTACGGGAACCTCATCACGGCCCCTTTGCCGCGGCTCCCCTCAGTTTTTCCGTTTTGCCAGCGAGTCGGCCAGGGCACACAGAAACTCCGGGCTCTCAAAAGCTTCCCGCACGCTCTCCTTGGCCTTTTCCGTCAGCGACGCCACCAGCTCCCCGCATTTTTCCAATCCGTACAGGGCAGCGTAGGTATTCTTTCCGTTTTGAGCATCCGAGCCTATGGGTTTGCCCAGCTCCTCCTCGGTGGATTCCACGTCCAGCATATCGTCCCGGATCTGGAAAGCCATCCCCAACTCCTGGGCGTACCGCCGGGCCGCCTCCCACTGAGCCGAGCTGGGTTCCGCCGGGGAGGCCGTCAGCCCCAGCAGGCAGGCCGCCTCCAGCAGGGCGCCGGTCTTCCAGGCATCAATCCGTCGCAGCTCGTCCCCGTCCAGGGCCCGGCCCTCCCATTTGATATCCAGGTACTGCCCCCCGCACATGCCGCTGCGGCCCACGGCCCGGGCCAGCACCGCGCAGGCCTTGCCGTTGGCGGCGGGGGTGGTCCGTCCGGACTCCGCCAGCCGCTCAAAGGCCGCGGCCTGGAGGGCGTCCCCCGCCAGCAGGGCCAGCCACTCCCCATATTTCACATGGCAGGTGGGCTTGCCCCGGCGGAGATTGTCGTCGTCCATGCAGGGCAGGTCGTCGTGGATGAGGGAGTAGGTGTGGAGCATCTCCACGCCGCAGGCGTAGTCCAGGGCGGGGGCCATCTCCCCGCACAGCGCCTGACAGAACTTCAGCGTCAGCACGGGCCGCACCCGCTTACCCCCGGCCAGCAGGCTGTATCGCATGGCCTCCAAAAGCTCCCGGTGGGGGCCGTCCATGTCCTCAATAAAACACCCCCGCAGCTCGCCCTCCACTAGGGCCAAAGCCTCCCGGTATTCCCGCTCAAAGTCCATCGGCGCCCTCCTCTTCAAAGGGGACCTCCTCATCGTTGGCCAGCAGGAGCTTCACCTTCTGCTCCGCCTGATCCAGCAGCTCTTCGCACTTGCCCGCCAAACCGGCCCCCTCCTCAAACAGCTTCAAGGACTGGTCAAGGCCGCATTCACCCTTTTCCAGCTGGGCCACGATGTCCTCCAGACGGCCCATGGCCTCCTCAAAGGACTGCTTTTTCACCGCCATGTCCTCTCCTCCTTTTTCTCAACGGTACAGTTCAGCACGCCGTCGGACACCAAAACGTCCAGCTTATCCCCCGGCTCCGCCTGGGCTATGGAAGACACCACATCCTCCCCCTGCCGGGCCACGGCGTAACCCCGGCTCAGCACCTTCAGCGGACTTAGGGCATCCAGCCCCGCCGCCAGCCGGCCCAGCCGGGCCTTTTTCTTCGCGGTCTGAGCGCCCAGCGCCAGGGGCAGCCGGGCCTTTCGGGCGTTCAGGGCCTGCCTGCCCCCCTCCACCCTGCCCCGGAGGGCCAGGGCCAGACGCCGCCGCAGTCCGTCCACCGCCAGCCGCCTGTCCTGAACGGGGGCCTTGATATTGCGCAGGGCACGGCTGTTTTTCAGCCTCTCCAGCTCCCGCCTGGCTCCGGCCAAACGGGCCTGGAGCGCCCGGGCCAGCCGGGTGGACAGCTGCTCCAGCCGAACCCGCTCTTCCATCTGGTCCGGAACGGCCAGCTCCGCCCCGTTGGAGGGGGTGGCCGCCCGCAGGTCCGCCACATAGTCGGCGATGGTCACGTCTGGCTCATGGCCCACGGCGGAGATCACCGGGATGTTGGACAGATAGATGGCCCGGGCCACGATTTCCTCGTTGAAGGCCCACAGGTCCTCCTTGGAGCCTCCTCCCCGGCCGGTGATGATGAGGTCAATATCCGCCCGGTTGTTCAGCCGGTGTATGGCGGCGGAAATCTCCCCCGCCGCCTCCGTCCCCTGGACCCGGACGGGAACCACCAGCACCTGGGCCAGCGGCCACCGGGCTCCCAATATGCGCAGCATATCCCGGACCGCCGCCCCCGCCGGGGAGGTGACCAGGGCAATTTTTTTCGGGTACTTGGGCAGGGATTGCTTGTTCGACCCGTCGAACAGGCCCTCCGCCTCCAAACGGCGGCGCAGCTTTTCAAACGCCTCATCCAACGCCCCCCGGCCGTCCTCCATCAGCTCGGCGCAGTAGAGCTGGTACTGCCCGTCCCGTGGGTACACCGACACCCGACCGAAGGCCACCACCCGCATCCCGTTGGCGGGGCGGAAGCGCAGCCGGACGGCGTCCCCCCGGAACATGACGCACCGCAGGGACCCCTGCTCGTCCTTCAGGGAAAAATAGTGGTGCCCCGAGGGATAGCACTTGTAGTTGGAAACCTCCCCCCGCACCAGCAGACCGGTGAGGAGGGGATCGTCCTCCATCAGGTCCTTCACGTAGCCGTTGACCTGAGATACAGTATAGACAGGTAAATTGGCAATATTCACCCCTTCACCCCCCGCTCCAGCGCCCGGTGGGCCAGGATGGCCACCCCCAGGGCGTTGTCCGTGGCGTACTGGGGCTGGGCAAACACCGCGCCGCAGGCCCGCTCCAGCGCCGCCCGGATCTGCCGGTTGGAGGCCACACCTCCCGAACACAGCACGGGTAGGCCCGGCCAGCGCCTTTGGGCCTCCCCAGTGGCCCGTAAAATCACGTCCAGCACAGTGTCGATGGCAAACCGTGCGATATCGGCGGGGGCCTCCCCCCGCTCCGCCAGCTCCTTCACCTTGTTCTCCATGCCGGACAGGGAGAAGGTCAGGCCGTTCAGCTTCACCCGAAATGACAGTTCCTTCTCCGCCTGGGGGTACAGGGCGTCCAGCGCCTTGCCCGCCGGGAAGGGCAGGCCCAGCAGCACCCCGGCCCGGTCGATGAGCTGGCCCGCCGCGATGTCGCTGGTGCCTCCCACCACCTCAGCCCGGACGCTGTGGCCGTCAGGTTCCACCCGCAGTAGTTCCGTGGTGCCGCCGGACAGGTGCCAGGCCAGATGGGGCTTGTCCAGCAGGTCCTCCCGACCCGCCGACCAGGCAGCCGCCGCCACGTGGCCCTGCTGGTGAGAACAGGGATAGAAAGGAACGCCCAGCGCCGCCGCCAAGGCGCGGCCCTCCCCCTCCCCCACCAGGAAGCAGGGCATATAGGACCCCTCCGCCTCCCTGGGGCGGGTGGAGGCCCCCACCGCTCCGACCTCACCCATCACGCCGTCCGAGCGCAATTGCTCCACCATCAGGTGCAGCCGCTTCACGTGCTGGAACAGCGCGTCGCTCTGCCGCAGGCCCAGGGCCCCCTCCGGCACGGTGAGCAGCCTGCCCCGGTTCTCCGCCACGCCGTCTCCAAAGGCTGCGGCGGAGGTGGTGTAATTGCTGGTGTCAAAGCCCAGGCACAGCTTGTCCACGGCGCTCACTCCCGCTCAGGCGCTTCCGCGCGCACGAAGGAGCCCAGAATACCGTTGATGAACTTTACCACCTCATCGTCCAGGTACTTCTTGGCGATCTCCACCGCCTCGTTGATGGCGGCCCGATTGGGTATGTCCGGCATATACAAAATTTCGTACATGCTCACCCGCATGATGGCGGATGCCACCCGGTCAATACGGTGGAATTTCCACCCCTTGGCGTACTTCTCAATATAGCCGTCCAGCTCGGCCCCATGGCCGCCCACCCCCAGCACCAGCCGGGTGATGTACTCCAGCTCCCCCCGGCCGGGGAATTCGGCGTACATGGGCTCGTCCTGGGCCCGCTGAACAAACTTCTCCGGGGTGAGCTCCCGGTCCAGCATCTGTTGGGCCGACTCGTCGGAAAAGGCCAGCTCAAAGGCAAAGTGGACGGCAATCTCCCTGGCAGTGCTTCTGTTCATGGGGACTCCTCCTCTCCCGGCGGCGCCGGGCTGTCTCATTGGGCACAACGGCCCACTTTGTATATTCATTTTATTATACACGAATGAACGAAAAAAAGAAACCCCCTTTTTCCACGAAAAAGGGGGAAGGAAAAAAGCCGGGGCCTGCGCCCCGGCCCTTCATCCGGCTCAATTATTTCTGGAAGGTCACGCCCACCACGGTGACATTGACTTGGGCCACCTCCAGCCCGCTTGTGTTCTCCACGGCGGCAAACACCGCCTCCTGCACCGCCTTGGCCACATCGGTGACCACATAGCCGTAGCGCACCAGAATGGGCAGGTCCACAGTGACCCGCTCGTCCTCCACCCACAGCCGCACGCCCTTGGTGAGGGCCTTTCGGTTGGCAGTGGCGGTGCCTTCGCTGCTCAGGCCGGACCCCAGGGAGCTGACCCCCTCCACGTCTACTGCGGCGGCGGCGGCAATGATGGTGAGCACCTCTTCGGAAATGCTGACGCTGCCCAGCTCGCTCTCGTGGGAGATATATTCTTTGCCTTCGGCCATGTCGCCTCACGCTCCTTTACCAAAATGCTGAGGCTATTATATCACCCTGTCCCACAAATTACAATCCTTATTTTGGGGTGTTTGCAGCGGCGTTATCATGCTCGCGCTCATGGCTCTGTTTCAATCACCTTAATCTTATCCGCCGCCAGCCCGGTCTCCTCCTTGACGATCTCCATAATCTTGGTCACATCGTTTTCGCTCAGGCCGTTTTCCGTGGACGACACCACCACGCTGGCGCTGTTGTCGTTGATGAAACATACGCAGTCTCCGTAACCTTTGGCGGTGACCAGATTCTCCACCTGAGCCTCGGACATAGTAAGCGCCGCCATTGCTTGGATGGAGGCGTTGGCCTCGTCGATGATGTCCTGCTGGGCCCCCGCGTCCGCCGCCGCCTGCTGGAGCAGCTGGAGGGCGCTGTCCCGGGCCTGCTGCCGATTCAGCCGGGCGGAGGCGAAATATCCTGTCTGTTCTCCCGCACCGCTGGGAGCGGCGCTGGCCCCTACGGAGGGCTGGGCGCTGGACTGGGCGTCGCCCGTTCCTTTGCCGTCCCCGGCCTGCTTATCGTCTTTGCCGTTGACCAGGGTGGCCTGGCCCAGCAGCTTCCCGCCGCCCTGGCCGTCCCCTCCCGCCGCCGTCTCCCTGCCGTAGGACCAGTTCAGATACACTGCCGCCCCCACAAAGAGCACAATGGCCACCACAACCGCATTTCGTTTCCACACACTCATGATCGAAGTCCTCCCAAAATTCAGTAGTTGGGGACGTCCTCCCCTTTCATCTGCTCGCAGCATCCGGTTTCGCTCCGCCCCATCCGGGCGGCTCACTATGGTTCAGCGCTCCCCTTTGCATATTGTGATCCTGTCAGCTCCCAGCCCGGTGAGGGCGGATACCGCCTGAGTGAGCAGAAGCCTCACCTCTGCCCGGTCTCCCCCTTGGCTGACCACTACCGCCCCCTGGAACACCGGGGCGCGCTCCACACGCACCACCGCCTGCTCTCCTCCGCCGGTGTTGATGACCACCGTTTTCTCCTCCACCTGGCTCTCCCGCTCCCGGCTGGAGGTGGAGCGGTCGGTGAGAGGCACCCGCTCCGTTCCGCTCTTTACCGTGAGGGCCACCGTCACCTCTCCCGCCCCCTCCACCTGGGACAGGATGCGGGACAGTTTCTCCTCCAATGCCGCCAAATCGAAACTCTCCCACCCGCCGCCAAGGGCGGAAGGCGTGGGTTCCTCCTTTTTCTCCACAGGCCACAGCAGCAGAACCAGCCCCGCCGCCAGTATCAACAGCACATATTTGTATTTGTCCAGCAGCTTCCACAGCTGGTCCGCCTGGGGCATTTTCCATCCGGACTTCATGGCAGTATCTCCTCGTATCGTTGCCGCTGGGCGGGAACGCCCAGCTCCTCCTCCAACAGCCGCGCCAGCCGGTCGCGCCGCTCCGGAGTCCACTCCCCTCTGGCGGTGACCTCCCAAGGGCAGGGCACGCCGTTCTCGTCATAGCCGCAGGTCACCTCCACCGCACATTCAAAGCCGAATTCCTTCGTCTTGTCCATAACATATGCGGCGGTTTCCTCCTCTATGATAGCCAGATAAAACTGCTCGTTTTGTTCCTCCAGCTCCTGTTCCCGGCGCTGAGACCGGCCCCGCCAGTCTTCCACGGTCTGGGTGAGCGCAGACCCATCCAGCACCCCCAGCACCGGCCCTGCCGCCGCCAGCAAAAGGGCCATCCCCCCCGCCATGCGGCACACTTTTTTAACGCTGCCCTCCGGGGCCAGGGCCTCAGCCAGGGCCAACACCAGCGCCGCCGCCGTCACGCCCAGCAGCCAGGCGCGCACAAAGCCCATCATACGGCGCTTACCGACAGGCAGGACACCAGGGTGATGAGCAGCAGCAGGCAGCTGGCCCCTGTCATCCCCAGAACCAGCCCAAAGGCGGAGCTGAGCCGGTCCACCAAAGTACAGGGGGAACCGCTGCCCAGGGCGGAGGCCAGCGCCGCCACCAGCTTATAGGCCAGGTAATGAACCGCCAGCCGCAGCAGGGGCACCAGACACAGCCCCAGTACCGTCACCATACCAAACACCCCCACCGTCCCCCGAAGCACCCCGGCGGAGGCCAGCACCGTCTCCGCCGCGTCGGACAAAATGCCACCCACCACCGGCACCGCCCCGGAAATGGCGAATTTTGCGGCTTTCACCGCTGCCGCGTCCGCCGTCCCCGCCACCACGCCGCTGGCCGTCAGGTAGCTCACAAAGGCGATGGTGATGATGGTGATCAACGTGGTCACAGCCCACTTCAGCAGGTCCGCCATCCGCTTCAGCTCCTCTCTTCCCAGAGCCGCCTGGGCCACCGAGGCGGCGATATAGCCGTACAGCAGGGGCACCAACAGCCCGCTGATGAGATTTGCCAGCAGGTCGGAGAACAGTGCCGCCGCCAGCTGCCGCGCCGCCGCTCCAGTCACCGCCCCCGTGGCCGCAGTTACCGCCGCCACCGCAGGCAAAAGCACATTGGCAAAGGATGTCATGTTCTCGATGGCCCCCCGCCCAAGCCCCAGCAGGGAGTTTACGTCCGCAACCGCAACCGCCGTCACCGCCAGCGTTCCCGCCAAAGAGGCCGCCTTTACGCTCCCCTTCCCCAGCTCTCCCATTGATTCCGCCATAGCGCAGAACATCAAAATCACCAGCAGCAATGCCCCGGACCGGGCCGCCCGGCGCACCGCTCCCTCCAGTTCCCTCGTGCCCGTATCCAGCAGGCCCTCCAGCCCCTCGTCCAGCGAGGCCCCGTACTCCGCCGAACCGCCGCTGTCCTCTGCCGCCCGCCGGAGCCCGTCCACGTCGATGAGTTCTTCCTGCCTTTCCAAGGCTTCCGGGGCGGTAAGCGCCCGCCCCGGGAGGCACAGGGCGGATAAAAAAACCAGCCCCAGCAATACCTTTCGTACGTTTTCCACAGTACGTCCCCCTACAGCAGCTGAGCGAGCACGTCCAGCACCGCCGTCATCAGGGGCAGTGCCGCCGCCAGGGCCAAAGCCGTCCCCCCCAGTTCCATCGCCGAGGCCAGCCCGCCCTCCTTGGCGTCCTTGCAGAAGTCGGCGGCCAGCCGGGTGACAATGGCGATGCCCGCCGTCTTCATCACCGGCTCCACCACCTGGGCGGACAGCCCCCCGGTCTGGGCCAGCTTGTCCGCCAGCTCCACCGCCGACTCCAGCGCCCCAGAGCAGGACAGCACAATGAGGACGCAGGCCCCGATGCCCAGGGCCAGGGCAATCTCCGGGGACTGCCTGCGCACCACCACCGCGCACATCGCCGCCGCCACCGCAGCAGCGGCGATTTTCACCACGCCGCTCACAGCCCAAACAAATCCTTCACCAGGGTGAACAGGTCGTTGATCTGCCGCACCACAATCATCAGCACCACCACCAGGGCCACCAGAGTAGTCATGGTGGCCATCTCGTCCCGCCCCGACCGGGTGAGCACCTGGTTGAGCACCGACACCAGAATACCTATGGCGGCAATTTTAAAAATGAGGTCCACGTCCATCATCCGTCCTCCTAAGTATTGTTGTGGGACACTACAGCAGCACAATCGCCGTCAGCAGTCCAGCCGCCGTCCCCAGCACACCGTACACCCGGCCCAAGCGGTTTCGGTCATCCGCCGCCGCCCCCTGAAGGGAGCGCAGCCCCGCCGCCGCGTCCTCCAACGCCAACCGCTGGCTTTCCCCGTCGTATCGGCCCAGCACCGAACCCAGCCGCTCCATAAAAGTCCTGTCCTCCGGCTTCAGGCGGAGCGGGACGACTGTCAGGCCTTCCCTCCACACCTCTTGGAAACTCTTTCCGTCCCCCCGTTCCGCACCCTGGGCACACCGGGCAAAAAAGTCCGCCGCAGGGCCATGGGTCGTTCGGACAGCCGTATTCAGCGCCTGGGGCAGCGGGCTGAGCCGCCAGCCCAGCTCCCGCTGGAGGGCGTCAAGCCCCGCCGCCAGCTCTCCCAGGTCCCGCACCCGGCCATCCAGCCGGGCCACGGCCCCCAGCCCCAGCGCCCCGCCTCCCGCAATCAGCAGCACGGCCCCCAGCAGCCGGATCATGACAACACCTCCACCCGGACGGTCCGTTTTCCGCCCCGGCGCTCCAGAATCACCAGCCGCCGGAACACCCCGGCGGACAGCAGCGCCCGGCAGGCCGGACGACGGCACAGGTCCTCCGGTCCCGTTCCGTGGGCTGTGGCCAGCACCGTCACGCCGCACCCCGCCGCCTCCGATACGGCCCGAACATCCTCTTCACTGCCCAGCTCGTCCACCGCCGCCGCCTGAGGATTCATTCCTCGAATGAGAATGGACAGTCCCTCGGCTTTGGAGCAGCCATCCAGCACGTCGGTGTGACGGCCCACATACAGCTGGGGCTCTCCCCGCCACAGGGCGGCGATCTCCCCCCGCTCGTCGGCCACCGACACCCGGTGGACCGGGCACCTCTCTCCGTCGGACAGGGTCCGCACCAAATCCCGGAGAAACGTGGTCTTCCCCGCCCCCGGCGGGGCCAGGACCAGGGTACTCAAAAACCTGCCATCCTCCATCAGCTCCGGCAATAGGGGTTCCGCCAGCCCGGCTATGCTCCGGGCCACCCGGACGGACAGGGAGGACAGCTCCCGGAGCGTCACAATTCTGCCGTCATTTTTCACCACCGACCCGCACATGCCCACCCGGTGTCCGCCCCTCAGGGTGACAAAACCCTGCCGTACCCGGTCCAAGGCCGTGTGGGCGGAGGATTGGGTGGCATTCTCTATCATTTGCCGCAGCTCATCCTCCCCCACCGGGAGACTTTTTAACTCCAGTTCTCCCTCCGGCAGCAGGGCCGTCATAGGAAAGCCCCGCCGCAGACGCAGCTCCTCCAGCGCCTCCAGCCTGTCCCTCCCCAGGGTATGAAGGTCATCCCGCAGATGTCCCGGCAGTACCGCCGCCGCCTGTTCCCAGGGTTTTCTTTCGTCCATACCGTTCACCGCCTTTGTCACCCCCATCCTATGAGAGCGTGTCCCACAATATTCCAACGGGGCAAAACAAAACAGTCCGCCGGTTTCCCGGCGGACTCAGCCTGTCAGTATACACATTTATATTTGGTGGACATACATCCAAGAGGCAGCGGGGTCACCATCCCCCTGGGCCATACACAAAAACCGCCAGCCATACCGCTCATAAAAAGATGTGTGGTCGGTGAGCAGATAAAGGGTGTCCACCCCCATACCTGCCATATCTGAGCAGGCGCAATCCAGCAGCGCCCCTGCGATACCCCGGCAGCGAAACGTCTCCTCCACATAGACGGCACACACATTGGGAGTCAGGTCTTTCCGGTTGTGAAAGTCATTTTCAATAACCCCCAGCCCGCCGATGATTCTCACGCCCTCTACAGCGAGATACCATTGAGGCACCGGTTCCGTCCCTTTGACACACCGCGCTATGCTCCGCCTATATGCCTCCACCGGCACACCCCACTTGGCGTAGAACCATTCCGCCGCCTGTTCCCAAAGCTCACCATGCTCTCTCAGCTTCCAAATCTCCCAGCCCAAGCCGCTCACTCCTCCGGAAAATACTCATCCACAAAGTCCACTTCCTCCACCGTCCACTCCCTGCCGTTTAAATGTTCCAGGCATCCCCCGTCTGTGGTAAACGCAAACCGCAGCTTATAGGAGTACAGCGCCTGGAACTTCCGGTCGAATCCCTTGCCGTTCCGCTCCCGGCCATACTTGCCGTCTCCCAGCAGTGGGTGTCCCGCAGCGGCGAACTGGGCCCGGATCTGGTGCGTCCGCCCGGTAATCAGGTCGCATTCCACCAAAGACAACCCGCCGCGCACCTCCAGCGTGCGGTATTGTGTCACTGCCGTCTTGCCTCCAGGAACAGGATGGCCGTACACCTTCACCCGGGCCTTATCCTCATCCTTTAAAATATATCCTTTCAACTGCCCGTTCCGGGGTTCCATAACTCCATAGGCCACGCAAAGGTACAGCTTCCGCAATTCCCGGTCCCGAATTTTCTGGTTCATCACCCGCAGGGCTTCAGCTGTCTTGGCCGCAATCACGATGCCCCCGGTATTGCGGTCAATGCGGTTGCAAAGGGCAGGGGCAAAGGAGTGTTCCAAATAAGGCGACCACTCTTTTTTCTGGTAAAGATACGCCTGAATATGGGTGATAAGCGTATTCACCCGCTCCCGGTCGTCCGGGTGGACCACCATGCCCGGGCGCTTGTTCAGCAGCATAATCTGTTCGTCCTCGTACAGGATATCCAGTTGGGGCTTGAACACAGAAAGGAAAGCGTTTTCCGGGGTGGGCCGGTCAAAAAATTCGTCGTTGATGTACAGCTGCAGCACATCTCCTTTTTGAAGCCGCACATCCCGCTTTGCGCCCTTCCCGTTCACCTTTACCCGTTTGAGCCGGATATATTTTTGCGCCAGCGGCGCGGGAAGAAGCGGCAGCGTTTTATCAAGCCAGCGGTCCAGCCGCTGGCCCGCATCGTTGACGCCGATGACAAATTCTCGCAAAGCATGCGCCTCCTTCCGGATGTTCTGATGTTTTTGGACATTGTATCAGAACGCGCAAAAAAAGACAAGGGGACGAATGAAAGCGGACGCATAAAAAGCGCATTCCTTTTCTACCGCCAGCGTTCCATGTGTGGGTCCGTCCGTCTTGAAATTTGCCGTCTGCCGTGATAGAATTAAATTATTCAAACATATCGGGAGAGAAAGGAGAGAACGGCCATGGTGCTCGCCATTGATATTGGAAACATCCGTACCACCATCGCGTTGTTTCGGGAGGATGGAAGCCTGACCTTCCAATCGGAACTGGAAACCGACGCCAAAATGACAGACGACCGCTGTGCCGTTGACCTGATGGGGGTGTTCCACCTCTATCGAGCGGATCTGGGTGGAGTAAAAGGAGCCATTCTATCCAGTGTCGTCCCTCCCATCACCGGAACCTACGCCCGCACTCTGCGGCGGCTCACTGGAAAACCCCCTTTGGCGGTGGGTCCGGGCCTGAAAACCGGGCTCAACATCAGGACAGAAATTCACAACCAGCTGGGCAGCGACATTGTGGCCTCCGCCGTGGCCGCCTCCAACCTTTATCCCACCCCCGCCATCGTCATCAACTCCCGCACCGCCGTCACTTTTTCCTACCTCAGCGCCAACACTTTTGAGGGGTGTGCCATCATGCCTGGAGTGGATATCGCTTTGGAGGCGTTATCCCGCAACGGAGCCCAGCTTCCCCAGATCGGCCTTGCCCAGGTGGACACGGCATTGGGCCGGAATACGGTGGATTCCATGCGTGCGGGGGTGCTGTACGGCTACAGCGGGGCTTTTGACAGGGTGATTGAATCCCTTGAGGATGCGGCAGGCGCTCCGGCTGCCACGGTGGTGGCCACAGGGAGCCGGGCTCCCGCCCTCTACCGACTGTGCCGCAGAGAAATTCGATATGACCAGGACCTTCTGGTGAAAGGTCTGTATCTTCTCTACCGCAAAAATACCCGGCAATGAATTGATGTCTTCCCGCCTGTTCGTCAGGCGGGAAGGTTTTCGATTTAATTTGCAACTTTATTTTTTCTAAGTTGCAAGAACTCCATAAGTTTTATAAAATATGCTTGCAATTCTGCAAGTCAAAGAATATAATATGCAATAAATAACAATTGGAGGGATAGCTTTGAAAGAGCTTGCTCAAATCGCGTCCGCAGTGCAGGCGTCCAGCACCATGGTCATGGACGCCCTGGCCAAGCAAATGCAGGCGGACGGCGTAGATGTCATTGGCTTCGGTGCCGGCGAGCCGGATTTCAATACTCCTGACCATATCAAGGAAGCGGCGAAACACGCCATCACCGAAAATGTAACCCGGTACACTCCAGCCTCCGGTACCATAGCCATGAAGCAAGCGGTGTGCAGACGCATGAAAGAGGATTGCGGCCTGGACTATGTGCCTTCTCAGGTTGTCGTCTCCAGCGGCGCAAAGCACTGTGTCTATATTGCATTGCGGACGCTGGTGAACCCCGGAGACGAGGTGATTTTGCCCGCCCCTTTCTGGGTGAGCTATCTGGAACTCATTAAAATGGTGGGGGCCACGCCGGTGGTGGTGACGGCCGAGGAATCCGCCGGATTTAAAATGACCGCCGAACAGCTGGCCGACGCCATCACACCCAAAACCAAGGCCCTCATCCTCAACAACCCCAACAATCCCACCGGCATGGTATATGCCGAGGAAGAGCTGTCTGCCATCGCCCGAGTTTGCGTGGAGAAAGACATTTATGTAATCTCCGACGAAGTCTACTATGGTCTGCTGTACGACGGGGTAAAATCGGTATCCTTCGCCTCCCTTGGGGAGGACGTGAAAGCGCGCACCATCCTCGTGAACGGCGTATCAAAATCCTATGCCATGACCGGCTGGCGCATCGGCTATCTGTTGTCCAGCGGCAAAATCGCCCAGATGATGGGCAATTTCCTCAGCCACTCCACAGGCTCTCCCAGCTCTGTGTCTCAGGCTGCCTCTGTCGCTGCGCTGAACGGTTCCCAGGACTGTGTGGAACAGATGCGCAGGGCTTTTGAGCTGCGCCGGAACTATATCGTGGAACGGATAAACGCTATGGAGGGTGTAAGCTGCCTCAAGCCAGAGGGCGCATTCTATGTGATGATGAACATTGGGAAACAACTGGGGCGCACCCTTCATGGAGAACTTATCAGCTCCAGCGACGATTTCGCCGCCGCCCTGCTCAAACATGGTCTGGTGGCCACAGTGCCCGGCAGCGGTATGGGTGCACCTAACTTTATCCGCTGGTCCTACGCCACCGGTATGGACAACATCAAAAAGGGCATGGACCGGTTGCAAGGATTCTTAAACGGATAAATAAACGTCTGATGCCAAATACCACACAGCCATTTTATCATGGCTGTGTGGTATTTGATTCAAATATATATCCA
>CANOBV010000038.1 GCA_947564255.1 uncultured bacterium
GAGGGATTTTCCTGTCAGGCGAAGCGGGATTTCACAGGAATCATTGCGTTTATTTCAAGAAATCACAACGAAGCTGTGATGAAAAAGCTCCGTAAAGCGCCGCAGACGCATTGAATCAGTGTTTTTTTAATAGAAAATAGAGATTGGGGGCGGATTGGTGGAGAAAAAACGCTACTGGGGCATCCGCTCCAAAATCATCTTGTGCACAGTGCTGTGCGTGGTGGCGGTGGGGCTGGGCAGCAGCCTGTACCTCTACCAGTACATGCAGGGCATCATCTCCGACAAAATCGCCCAGATCGACGGACTTAACGCGGGCACCATCTCCGCCCGGCTGGACGATTCCCTGGAACGGGTGCGCACCCTCCAGGTTTACTGCGGCAACTCCGCCCGGGCGGCGGAGGCGCTGAGCCATACCCCCGGCGCGTCCGGTGCGGCATCCGCCGCCCTCACCGCCCAGACCGCCTTGAACGCCTACCTGCGGACCTCCCCCATCGACGGCTACATCAACCGGCTGGTCCTCTTCAATGAGAGCGGCGTATGTATCAGCGCCGTCACCGTCTATGACGGAGCTTTGCAGGACTTGCCCCGCCTGCTGGCATCGGAACAATTCCGGGACTGGAAATCGGGGGACAAGGTCCCTTTTTCCCGGCTGTACCCCTCTTTAAATCCCCGGGGCGCGGACTGCTTCGCCCTGTTCGCGCCGGTGTATTCTCATACCTCTGAGGATCAGGTGGGCTGTGCCTACATTGAGCTGAACCCCAGCCTTATCACCGACGTGCTGGCCCCATACAACGATTTGAACCTCTTTTTTGTCCAGACAGCGGAAGGGGACCGGCTTACTACCCCAGGGGCCTCGTCGCTGGTGGAAGCCCTGTCCGCCCAGGCCGCCCAGGGGGATGAGTTTCAGTACGGCGGGGTGGTCTATACCCTCCAACATCACCCCATGTCCACACAAGGGCTGGTGCTGTCCAGCTGTGTCAACCAGACCCAGCTCCAAGCCGCGAACCACGACATATTATTCTCCGCGGCGACGGTGATCTGGATGATTGTGCTCATCGCGGTTTTTGTGCTCATTCTGCTCACCCACTACATCACCACCCCCATCCGCCGTATTACGGAGAAGATCAACCGTATCGCCCTCAACGATTACTCTTTCGACCCGGAGCTGGAAAAGCCGCGCAGTGAAATGGGAGAGATCGGGGCCCGCCTCAATGAGCTGGGTCTGGGCTTCCGGCAGCTTTTGTCCGAGACCATCGCGCTCCACGACGAACGGGCCAGAATTGAGATGGATCTGCTCCAATCCCAGGTGAATCCCCATTTTCTGTATAATACCCTGAACTCCGTCCACTGGATGGCGGTGGTGCAGAAAAACACCGGCATTGAGAAGATGGTGAAAAGCCTGGTGCGCCTGCTGAAAAACATCAGCAAAGGGGTGTCGGACAAAATCACCCTGGCAGAGGAGCTGTCCCTGCTGGATGACTATGTCAGCATCCAGTCCATCCGCTATATGGGGGCCTTTGAGTACCGATGCCGGGTGCCGGAGGAACTGCGGCGGTACAAGGTCATCAAATTCACCCTCCAGCCCCTGGTGGAAAACGCCATTTTCCACGGGGTGGCGCCCAAAGGCTCTTTTGGCGTCATCACCGTGGACGCCTTTGAGGAGGGCGATTTTCTGGTGCTCACCATTGCGGACGACGGGGTGGGCATGACGGCGGAGCGGGCCGCCGCCCTGCTGACCTCGGGGGAGCGGGTGGCCCAGGGCTCCATGACGGGAATCGGCCTGGGCAATGTGAACCGGCGCCTGAAACTGGCCTACGGCAAAGGGGCCGGGCTCACCATCGACAGTGTGGTGGGCCAAGGGACCACCGTGTCCGTGCGCATCAGCAGGGAAAGCGAGGAATAGGGGCCGACAGGCCCACTGGGAGGAGAGCTTATGTACCGTGTCCTACTGGCCGACGACGAGCCCATCATCCTGTCCGGCCTGCAGTCCATGCTGAGCTGGGAGCGCTTGGACTGCGTGGTGTGCGGCACCGCCCGCAATGGGCGGCAGGCTCTGGAGCTGGTGGAATCCCGCCGCCCGGACATTGTGATCTGCGATATCAACATGCCTCTGCTCACCGGGTTGGAGCTGCTGGAGACCTGCGCGGAGCGGTTTCCGGAGATTGTGTTTGTCATGCTTACCAACCACCAGGACTTCCACATGGCCCAGCAGTCCCTGCGCAACCGGGCCGTGGACTATCTGTTGAAAATCGAACTGGACGAGGAGAAGCTGGAGCGGTCCGTGGGTCTGGCTATTGACGAGAGGAAGAAGCGCCGCCGCTTGTTCCAGCCCGCCTCCGTTCGGCCTGATACGGACCCGGCAGAGGCCGTGGCCCGCCACGCCGCCATGCTGCTCTCTCCGGAGGACGGATACGGCGGGGAGCGGGCCATCGCCGGCTTGGAGGCGTTGGGGGCGGAAAAGGGCTGCGCCGCGGTGCTGCTGGTGATGGACCCCGCCGCTATTCCCAATATCTCCTCATTCAGCCGGGAGGAGCGCACTCGGCTGTTCAGCTTCCACCGGAATCTGGCGCTGGATACAGCCCAGAAGGTGTTCCAGGGACTGGGCTGTGTCCCGCTGCCTTCTGGGGCGGGGGAGGGGACGGCGGCGCTCTTCCTGTGGGGGCTGGAGAATGACCGGCCCATCGCCCAGTTTCAGACCCGGCTGGCCGCCGCGTTTCGGGATATCTCCCAGATGCGGCTGAGCGTTCTGACCACGGGAGTGCTGTCCGGGCAGGAACTGGCCGGACTGCGGCTCCGGACAGAACTGCTGCGCCGGGAGTACGCAGTCTCTCCCCGACCATTTCTGTGCTATTCCCAGTCCATGGGCCGGGGAGATTATGTGGCCGCCGCCCGGCGGTACGTAGAGGACCATATCCTGGAGCGGGTGCTGGTGCAGGACGTGGCCGCCGCCATCGGAATCACCCCCAATTACCTGTCCAGCCTGTTCAAGCGTCAGCTGGGGCAGAACTTCATGGACTACGTCAACGCCACCAAAGTGAAATACGCCTGCACCCTGCTTCAGGACGGAACCCGTATGGTCTACGAGGTGTCCCACATGCTGGGCTACGACAACGCCTATTACTTCACCAAGGTGTTCAAGCGGTACATGAAGATGACGCCTACGGAATATCAGTCGCAATTTTCCATCAAATAGACGGTCAACGCCAATCTGAAATTGTAAGAAAACGCCGAACAAATTTTGTCGTTTTTCGGCGAGGAGCAGCAAAAATCAGTTGCTTCCTTGCTCAAAGGCGGGCCCGCACAGGGCCATGCCCGCAAACACGCCCACGGCGAAAGCGCAGAAACTCATGGAGGGCTTGCCCAGGACAGGACGGGACACACGGTCCGGCTCATGCTGGCGGCAGGTATGCGGACGCAGGAGGTTTTGGCGCCGGAACCCCGGCACATCGAGCCGGACAGCCCGTAAACCCCGGCCATTTCCGGGACAAGTACCGCAACGCCCTCAAAATCTCGCGCTCCCGTTGATGACTTTGAAAACTTGCTGTGTTCCCGCAGATTCTGGTACGTACCAGGATTACAAGCGGGCCAGTCTCAATTCACAGAGGAAACGATAGGGTCGCAGCTGAGATGGGCAGTGAGGGTGCGCCCCTCCGTTTTGTCCCCGTTGAGGATGTACTCGATGCCCAGGTCCAGCCGGGCATGGCGGGCTGATATTTTGGTGACGGCCATAGTTCATCTGCTCCTCTCGGGCTTCACATATCGCATGGCCTGGACTATACCGCTCCTGTCGGGCAGAGGTGCCGGGGATCTCTCTGTTTCTGGTATGTTTACCGTAAAACGCAATGAGGCGCGTCCGCATGAAGCGGGCGCACCTCAATTTGCTTTCAAAAGGTGTATCACAATGACATTACATGAAGAATGCGGCGTCTTTGGCGTCTATGACCCCGCCGGAGACTGTGCCCGGACGGCTTGTTATGGGCTGTATGCCCTCCGGCATCGAGAACAGGAGACTTGCGGCATCGCCGCCACCAATGACCGGGCTGCGGGCAAATCGGGCCGGAAGCGGTAATCCAGTTGGTCAAAGAACTGAATATCGGCGGCATTTGTGACGTTGTTCTCCGCCAGCCGGCGTACCATCTGCCCCCGAGCCATTTTGCACATGGTGCCCTTTTTGATGATCTTGCCGCCTTTCCGCTCCCCGAACGTACAGGTTAGGAATTGGACGCTTTGGGGCAAATGAGGCTTCACCGCCCTGATGTACTCCTTGGAGGCCGGATTCAGCACAAAATCCGTCTCTAAGGACGGCCGGCGGACCAGGCGGCCTCCCTAGAACTGGTACAGGTCCCGACAGTCGTCCAACGTCAATCTGGCCTGCCTCTCCAGGCGGTAGGGGGGCGCCATCAAAGTGGCGCGGCAGGCCGTAGAAGCCGGAGAGGACGCGCAGGTGCTCCCGGAGGTAGTCCAGGTGAACTACCTCCATTGTACGCTTCCCACAGTGGGGAATTTGTGGTATACTCATATAAAACAGCACAGACAGGGGGGAAATGCAACTTGTACTGAGGACGGCAGATAATGTGGAGAAGAGAGTAACCGAAGTGGTGGCGGCGCTTCTATATTGACTTGGTGTTTTACAACTATATTCTGAAATGCTTCGTGCTGATTGATCTGAAAGCAGGCGACCTTACCCACCAGGATTTCGGGCAGATGCAGATGTATGTGAACTACGACACCCGGTATCAGATGAACGAGGGGGATAACCGCCGGTGGGACTGTTCCTGTGCGCACGGAAAAGCGATACGCTGGTGCAGTTGACCCTGCCGGAGGACAACCGGCAGATTTATGCCGCCAAGTATTTGCCGTATCTCCCAACAAGGGAGGAGCTGAAACGGGAGCTGAATTTGAAAGAATTTGAAAAGCTGGAGGATTAACAGGCATCATCGGGCAGGACGGAGGCATTTTGCAGGACTTGTCTTTTCAGACGCATGGAGGTGGAAATGATGTCTTTTCGACGCGGAATACAGCAATTTTTAGACGATATGGATACCGTTATCCTGTCCCGCGGGGAGGATTATTATCACTCGGGTCAGGTGGAGAACATCATCTGGGAAGAGAACCATGTGACCGCCGAGGTCTCCGGCAGTGAAGAAGCACCCTACCTGGTGGAGATCGACTTTTCGGAAGACGGCGAAGTGGAGGACTGGTCCTGCGATTGCCCCTATGAATGGGGCCCGGTGTGCAAGCATACGGCGGCGGTACTGCTGGCTATCCAGGCGGAAGCGCCGGAAGAGCCAAAGAAAATTTCCAGGGCCGCAAAAATTGACATTCGGCCCTTGTTGGAAAGAGCTGAAAAGCCTCAGCTTGCCGCATTGATCCTGGAACACTGTCAAGAGGACCTGCGTTTCCAAAGCCGGGTGCTGGCTGAGCTGGGAGACGGCGGGGAGCAGGAGCTGGCGGCGGTCAAGGCTCTTGTGAAAGCCTCCATTCGCTCCAATACATATCGAGGATATATTGATATGAAGGGCTGTGACAACATTTGCGTTGACCTGGATGACGCCTTGGATCAGGCCCGCCGCCGTGCCAAAGGTAAACAGTATGAGCGGGCACTGGACATTACGCTGTTTGTCCTTCTCACGGCAATAAAGCTGGCTGAAGAAGCGGACGGCAGCTCCGGCTCTCTGAGTTACACAGTTGACGCCGCGTTGGAGACCGTGGGGCTTATAGCGAGCGGACTGACCGCAGGCGGAGGAAAACGGAAAGCGGTCGTGGGAAAAATTCTGAAAACTACGGAGGACCCGGTGTTTGACGGCTGGGATTACTGGCGCTATGACCTGGTGCAGCGGGCAGCGGCACTGGCAGACAGGGAAAATGAGGGAGAGTTCTATCGCCTGCTGGACCGGCTGAGCGACCAGCAATGGGAAAAATTTCAGGACACGCCCAGATATGGGTATGGAGAACAGGATAAGATCACCCGCTACGCCATTCTGTGTTCCGCCCAGGGGCCGGAGGCGGCCAGAGCTTACCTGGAGAAAAATCTGGAAGTGGATGAATTCCGCCTGATCCTGATACGGGACGAAATGGAAAAGAGAGATTATGCCCATGCAGAGCGCCTGTGCCGGGAACGGCTTGAAAGAGAACAGACAGAGCAGCGGTATCGGCCCAGCCAGTGGCAATATCTCCTTTATGAAATCTACCGGGACGGAGGACAGCGGGAGGAGCAGATCTGCCAGGCCCGCAGGCTGGCCCTGCTGGGGGACCGGGATTTCTATCAGACCACGAAAGAACTGCTGACAGAAGATGGACGCTGGCCGGAGATATATCCGGGGTTCCTTGCGGAGCTGAAAGCCGCAAGGCCCGCACATGAGTACATGGAAATTCTGGAGTTGGAGGGGGAAGTGCCGCTATTAATGGAACAGGTCCGTTTGAATCCGAAGTCTGTATTCCGCTATGGGGACGTATTGACTGCGCAGTATCAGAAAGAGGTCTACAGCTTGTGTGCGGCTGTGATCCGGAAGGATTCGAAACAGGCCGGAAACCGGGGCGAATATCGGGCGTTGTGCGGCCTGATCAAGTCATTGGCGGGCTTTGGGGGACAGGCTGAGGCAAAGGCAATAATTGCCGAGCTGCGGCAGAGATATCCCCGCCGCCCGGCGCTGCTGGATGAGTTGGGGCGGGTATAGCTGAAACACGAAAACCAAAAGGGACGGTGTTGCCGTCCCTTTTCAGGCTGTCGAAAAAGTCTGCCGGGGCGCAGACTTTTTCGCATAAAGATGATAGATACCCCGAGAGGCGCTCTCTTTTTTATTCGTATACCGCCCGGCTTCCGCCGATAAACTTGGGCCGGGTGCGGGCGGCCAGCAGGACAGCCCGGCCCACATGGTCCAGGCTGAGGCGCACGGGCACCGCCACCTCCCGCAGGTGCATTCCGATGAGGGTGCCGCCGATGTCCAGCCCGGCGTGGGCCCGGATGTGTTCCACCGCCGCAGGATGCTCAAATGCCTGCCACGCCCGGGCCGCGAAAGAGCCCCCCGCCTTTGGCTGGGGCACCACGCATACCGGGTCATAGCCATATTGCTCGGCACAGGCACTCTCAACGATAAGCGCTCGGTTCAGGTGCTCGCAGCACTGGGCGGCGAGATAGATTCCGCGCTCCTGCAAAACGGGATAAATGCCCGCGAACACCGCGTCCGCCGCCTCCCGGCTGGAGGCTTTTCCAATGTGCCCCCCCAGCACTTCGGAGGAGGAGCACCCCACCACGAAAAGGTGTCCGGCTTTCAGTCCGGCGGCGTCCAGCAGTTCCGTCACCGCCGTCCTGGCCTGAGCCGTGATGCGCTCAAAATTCGATTCCATGGCGTTCCCTCACAAACCGTACAGCTCGGTGTATTTCTGTTCCAGATAGTCCGCGAACACCGTGGGGTCAAACTGGCCGCAGGCGTTTTTCACCACGTCGGCGGGCTCCAGCAGGCCGCCGTATTGGTGGACCTTTTCCTTCAGCCATTCGGATACGCCGGACAGGTCACCCCTGGACACGGGACCCCAAACGTCCATGTCCCGCTCCATGTTTTTCAGCATCTGGGCTCCGTAGGCGCTGCCCAGGGCGTAGGAGGGGAAGTAGCCGAAGGCTCCGCCGGACCAGTGGGAGTCCTGGAGGCAGCCCCGTTTGTCGTCGGGTACGTCCACCCCCAGATACTCCTTGTACAGCCGATTCCAGGTTTCAGGCACGTCTTTGACGGCCAGCGTGCCAACCATGAGCTGCTTTTCGACCTCATAGCGCACCATGATGTGGAGGCAGTAGGTGAGCTCGTCCGCCTCTGTGCGGATGAGGGAGGGCTGGACCTTATTCACCGCCCGGTAGAACTGTCCGGCGGTCACATCGGCCAGCTGCTCCGGAAAGAATTCCTTCATCTTGGGAAAGATGGCCTGGATAAAAGGCAGGGACCGGCCGATCAGGTTCTCGTAGAACCGGGACTGGCTCTCGTGAACCCCCATGGACACGCCCCCGGCCAGACAGGTGTACTGCACCTCGTCCCGGATGCCCAGCTCATACTTGGCGTGCCCTCCCTCATGGATGACGGAGTACATGGAATTGCCCACGTCGTCCTCGTGGTAATGTGTGGTGATGCGCACGTCCTTGTTGTTGAAATTCAGCGTGTAGGGGTGTTCCGTCTCGCCGATGGCACAGTGGGTCCGGTCCAGCCCCAGTATCTCCATGAGATAGTCGGAGAATTTCCGCTGAGCCTCTATGGGATAGTGCCGGCGCAGGAAAGAGTCGTCGGGCTGCTCCTTTTCCCCGATGGCGTGGAGCAGGGGGACGATGCGCTCCCGGAGGGTGGCAAAAAATTCATCCAGATACTTCATGTCCACCCCGCGCTCATATTCGTTCAGAAGCGCGTCATAGGGGGCCTTGGACGGGTCATAGTACCCGGCGAATTTGATGTTGAAGGCCACCAGTTTTTCCAGCACCGGGCGGAACAGCTCGAAATCGCCCCGCTCCTTGGCCCTATGCCACACGTCGTCCGCCTCGTTCACCAGCACGGCGTACTCCATATACTCATCCGCCGGTATACGGGTGAGCTGAGCGTAGGACCGGCGCAGCTCCTCCACCTGACGGCTGTGGAGCTGATCCAGCGCCTCCTTTTGCCCCCACAGGAAATCCAGAAGTTCCCCCACCTCGGGGGCGGAGAACAGCTTGTGGCGCTCTCCGGCCAGCACGCCCAGGGCTACGCCCCGGCCCTCGGCGGTGTCTTTGGGTGCCACGGTGGTGCCGTCCAGGTAGAGGGCGGCATCCGCTGTGCTATAGGCGTACAGCTTCTTTTGCAGCTCGGCCAGCTTGGCCAGCGCCTCGTTCAATTCCATGTTGTAAACCTCATTCCTTTTGTAGTCCGCCGCTAAATGCGGTCAAAATCGTCCTGTGAAAAGGTCACGCCGGGCTGCTCTGCCAGCGCGTGGGCCAGCGCCTCGCCATCCCGGTCCAGGCCGCAGTCCTCAATGACCACCTCGCCCCACCACAGTCCTGTGCGCCGCAGCCACAGCAGGGCCTTGACGGTCTGTTCCAGCCCCTCGCCGGAGTCCCGGGCATCCACCACCATCCGGGCGGGACACACGCCCGGCAGCAGCAGCGCTCCCAGCGCCAGCCAACCCAGGCTCACCAGCCCGAAGGCCGCCAGCAGCACCGTCAGAAATTGAAAGACCTCCGTCATATTTGCCGCCTCCTTTTTTCACTGCGGCATTCTATGACGGGAAAGGGGCCTTTGTCACCGGTTGAAGCAGACCAGCTCCGCCCTGCCGTCCTCCACCCGGATGGCGGAGTAACAGCCGTGGCGGAAGGTCCACTCCCGCCGGAACATGTCGCTCTCCCCGGCCAGCCCCAGGTGGAGCAGCACCAGGGACAAAGAGCCGTTGTGGGCCACCAGCAGGGTGTCCTCCCCTCTGGCAATCAGCTCGTCCACGCAGCCGCCCACCCGCTCCAGCATGTGGGCGGGGGGCTCGCCCCCTGGGGGGATGGTGTGGAACCAGTCCACCAGCAGCACCCCGATGTGGTCGCCGAATTTAGCCTCCGCCGCCCCCCAGGTCAGGCCCTCCAACTCCCCCATATCCTGCTCCAGAATGGCGGGGCAGGCCTCGGGGACCACGTGGCGGCCCTCGGTGCAGAGCATGGCGGTGTCCCAGGCCCGGCAGAGAGGGCTGGACAGGCACCGGGTGAACTCCACCTCCCGCAGCTTTTCCGCCGCCTGGCGGGCCTGTTCCCGGCCCAGCTGAGTGAGGGGATGGTCCCGGAGACCGAAAAACAGCTGCCGCTCATTTCCGGTGGACTGGCCGTGGCGGACCAGGTAAAGATACATAGTTTAACCTCGCTTCCTTGTCACACTCGGATTGGCTGTGGTGGATCAGATAAGGGTGCATAAACGGCCCTTCTTAAAATAAGCTCGCGACTCCGTAGGTCAAAATGCTGATGGCCATACCCGCGACGAGCACCCCCACCACCACTGAGGGGATGGCCTTGCGCAGGGGCATATCCAGGAAAGCCGCCGCCAGGGAACCCGTCCAGGCCCCGGTGCCGGGCAGGGGGATAGCCACGAACAGCATGAGCCCCAGGTACTTGTATTTGGTCACCCGCTGTCCCTTCAGATGGGCCTTGCGCTCCAGGGCATCCACCATGCGGTTCAGCCTGGGAATGCGGCGGCGCATCCACTGGAAAATCCGGCGGATGTAGACGATGATGAAGGGGACGGGGATCAGGTTGCCAATGACAGCGGCGATAAAGGCCGCCCAAACCGGCAGTCCCGCGGTGACACCGAAGGGGATGCCCCCCCGCAGTTCCACCACCGGAACCATGGACACCAGCAGGGTGAGCAGGAACTCCCCTGTAAAGGTCTCCGTCAGCCACTGCAAATTCAATTCCATGGGGTATCAGCTCGTTTCCAAAACATTTTTCAAATACTTACCCGTGTAGCTCTCAGGGTGGCGGGCCACCTCCTCGGGGGTTCCCGTGCAGACGACGGTGCCGCCGCCGGAGCCTCCCTCCGGGCCCAGGTCGATGATGTGGTCCGCGGTCTTGATCACGTCCAGGTTGTGCTCAATGACCACCACTGTGTTCCCCTTGTCCACGAACCGCTGGAGGACCTCCACCAGCTGGTGGACGTCGGCGGTGTGGAGGCCGGTGGTGGGCTCGTCCAGGATATACACCGTGGAGCCGGTGGACTGCTTGGACAGCTCGGTGGCCAGCTTCACCCGCTGGGCCTCGCCGCCGGACAGGGTGGTGGAGGGCTGGCCCAGCTTCACATAGCCCAGGCCCACGTCCTTCAGGGTTTTCACCCGGTTGTACAGCTTGGGCAGGTTCTCGAAGAAGGGCAGGGCCTCCTCCACCGTCATCTCCAGCACCTCGTGGATGTTCTTGCCCTTGTAGCGCACCTCCAGCGTCTCCCGGTTGTAGCGCTTGCCCTTGCACACCTCGCAGGGGACGTAGATGTCGGGCAGGAAGTGCATTTCGATTTTGAGAAGCCCGTCCCCGGAACAGGCCTCGCACCGCCCGCCCCGGACGTTGAAGGAGAACCGGCCCGGGCCGTAGCCCCGGGTTTTGGCGTCCTGGGTGGAGGCGAACAGCTCCCGGATGTCGTTGAACAGCCCCGTGTAGGTGGCGGGGTTGGAGCGGGGGGTGCGCCCGATGGGGGACTGGTCGATGGCGATCACCTTGTCCAGGTGCTCGATGCCCTCCACGCCGTCGTGCTTGCCGGGGCGGGCCTTGGTGCGGTTGAGCTCCGCCCCCAGCCGCTTGTAGAGAATCTCGTTCACCAGGGAGGACTTGCCCGACCCGGACACCCCGGTGACGGCGATGAAGGTCCCCAGGGGGAAGCTCACATCGATGTGCCGCAGGTTGTTCTCCGCCGCCCCCCGGACGGTGAGGACGTGGCCGTTCCCTTTTCTGCGCTCCGTTGGCACGGGCACTTTCTTCCGTCCCGCCAGATAGTCCCCAGTGATGGAGCCGGGGGTGTCCATCACCTCCTGGGCGGTGCCGCAGGCCACCACCTGGCCGCCGTGGACCCCCGCCCCGGGGCCGATGTCCACGATGTAGTCCGCCGAGCGCATGGTGTCCTCGTCGTGCTCCACCACGATGAGGGTATTGCCCAGGTCCCGGAGGTGCTTCAGGGTGCCCAGCAGCAAATCGTTGTCCCGCTGGTGCAGTCCGATGGAGGGCTCGTCCAGGATATACAGCACCCCCATGAGGGAGGAGCCGATCTGGGTGGCCAGCCGGATACGCTGGCTCTCGCCGCCGGACAGGGTGCCCGCCTGGCGGGTCAGTGTCAGGTACTGGAGGCCCACCGACTTCAAAAAGCCCAGCCGGGCGCGGATCTCCTTCAGGATCTGGTCGGCGATCATGGTCTGGGTGTCGGTGAGGGTGACAGTGTCCAGGAAGGCCAGGGCCTCGTCCACCGGCTTCTCGCAGAACTGGTGGATGGAGCTGCCCCCCACGGTGACCGCCAGAGCCTCCCGCTTGAGCCGCCTGCCCTGGCACTCAGGGCAGGGGCACTCGCTCATGCACTCCTCGATCTCCCGCTTCATGGCGTCGGACTGTGTCTCCCGGTAGCGGCGCTCCAGGTTGTTGACGATGCCCTCGAAGGGCTGGTACAGGGTGCCCTTGCCCCTGGGCTGGTCGTAGTTCAGGGTCAGCTTGTCCCCCTTGGTGCCGTAGAGGATGATGTCCATCACCTCGTCCGACAGCTTCTCCACCGGGTCGGTGAGCTTGAACTTGTATTTTTTCGCCAGGGCGTCGAAGTACATCCGGGAGATGCCGTCCGACTTGATGTGGTTCCAGCCCGAGGCGGTGATGGCCCCCTCCAGGATGGACAGGGAGCGGTTGGGGAGGATGCGGTCCGGGTCGATTTTCATCTGGCTGCCCAGCCCCGTGCAGGCGGGACAGGCCCCGAAGGGGTTGTTGAAGGAGAACATCCGGGGGGTGAGCTCCTCGATGGACACGCCGCAGTCCTCGCAGGCGTAATTCTGGGAGAACAGGATATCCCGCTCCTCGTCCCCCAGCACGTTGATGACCACGATGCCGCCGGACAGGTTGGAGGCGGTCTCCACGCTGTCGGTGAGCCGCCGGGCCACGTCCTCCCGGATCACCAGACGGTCCACCACGATCTCGATGGAGTGCTTTTTGTTCTTGTCCAGCTTGATCTCCTCGGTGAGGTCGTAGAGGGAGCCGTCCGCCCGGACCCGGACGTAGCCCGACTTCCGGGCGTCCTCGAAGATCTTGGCGTGCTCGCCCTTTTTGCCCCGGATGACGGGGGCCAGCACCTGGATACGGGTGGCCTCGGGCAGGGTGAGCACCTGGTCGATGATCTGGTCGATGGTCTGCTGCTTGATCTCCTTGCCGCACTTGGGGCAGTGGGGGGTGCCCACCCGGGCCCACAGCAGGCGCAGGTAGTCGTAGATCTCCGTCACCGTGCCCACAGTGGACCGGGGGTTCTTGGAGGTGGTCTTTTGGTCGATGGAGATGGCGGGGCTCAGCCCCTCAATGTAGTCCACGTCGGGCTTCTCCATCTGGCCCAAAAACATCCGGGCGTAGGAGGACAGGGACTCCACATACCGCCGCTGGCCCTCGGCGTACAGCGTCTCAAAGGCCAGGGAGGATTTGCCCGACCCGGACAGCCCCGTGAGCACCACCAGCTTGTCCCGGGGTATCTCCACGTCGATGTTTTTCAGGTTGTTTTCTCTCGCGCCTTTGATGACGATCTTATCCTGCATGGGTATTCTCCTCGGTTTTCTTTAAATTTGGGCCCGGATAACAGCATAATGAAACTAATTTTTAATGTCAAGCCCCATTTTCGCCGGATTTTTGGGGGATTTCGCCGGGCAGGGGCGGGCGGACATAGCGAACCAGGTCGGGCCGCACCGCGCCGTATTTCCGGAAGTTCTCCCGGCCCTCCCGCAGGGTCATGCCGCCGTTCTCGTCGCTGGGGTCATCCTCGCCTGGGTCGAACACGTCATTTTCCCAGAAGCACACCGGGCAGATACCGGCGATAGCGGCTTCGATGGGAATGTGAAACGTGAGATACCCGCAGCAGGGGCAGGGATATTCTCCGGGTGTGGGTTCCGGAATTGGCTCCACCGCCGCAGGCGGAGCCTCCGGCGGCGTTCTCACCGCTTGACCGGAATCGTCGAAGGTGATGATGAAGTGGCCGTTGTGGGCTTCGGGGAGAAACAGAAACTTTTCCCGTTTCTTCTTTTCGTCATCCATCGCCCGCCAGCTCTTTCTGCATGTACTTGGGCAGCTTGGATACCACCAGCTCATAGGACATGTCGCACAGATCCTTCAAGACCACATCGGGCAGGTCTCCATCCAGCAAAGCGGCGATCCACAGCTTTTTGTCGCAGTAGAAGCCGGGGAGAATCTCCGGGTACTGCTCCCGGAACGCCTCGGCCAGCCGGGGGTCGCACTTCAGATTCACCAGGTCGTGGTCGTTATACTGCTCGTCCTTCATCCCTTTGGGGGAGCACACGGCGGCGAACAGCTTGCCCCGCACCATGTAGCGGTGCCAGCCCCACTCAATTTTGAAATCCTTCTCCGCGCCGGGCTTGTCCAGCAGGTATTCGTCTAACCATTCGTATTTCATGGGGGTTCCTCCTTGTCAATTCAGATTGGCGATATAGCGCAGAGCGCCGTCCTTCAGTAGAGTGATGTTGGTTTCGTCCAGCACAGTGTCCTTGCTGGTGTGAATGCGGTCCATGTAGTAGCCGATCACGGGCTTGTGCTTCAGGGCGCACACCCCCGCCCCCTTTTTGAAGCTGGCGTTGTCCGAGGGGTAGAAGCCGAAGCCCCGCACCAGCTGCACGTCCTTGCCGCCTGTGGGGAGAAAGGCGGCCTCGATCCGCCCCATGGTCTCCCCGTCTTTTTTCAGCTTCCGCCGAGGAAAGAACTGGATGGAGTCCCCGTCCCCCACGCAGTCGAAGTTGATGACGGGGGTGCCCTTCTTCACATTTTTGTGCCGCTTGGCGAAGGCGGCGGAGCCGAACATCCCCTTCTCCTCGTTGTCGAAAAACACGAAGCATACCCGTTCCCGGTGCTCGGGGGGCAGGGCCAGGGCGGTCTCCAGCAGGGTGAGCACGCCGCTGGTGTTGTCGTTGGCCGTGTACCGGTTGGCGGGGCCGTCCAAGATCCACCACATGAAAAACGCGCAGATGACGATGGAGGACAGGGGGCCCAGCCACCAGGCCACGGCCTCCGGGGCAAAGGCGAAAATGCACCCGCTCACCACCCCCACCAGCAGGAACAGGGGCAGCACGATGAGCAGCTGGTAGAGCAGGTAGAACAGGAAATTGCGGGGCGTGATGAAGTTGGGTATGGGCAGCACGGCCTGGGTGTCGTAGTGGGCGGTGAACAGGACCTTTGCCCTCTCCGGGTCGCCCACAACGACATTGCGGGCGGCGAAGCCCTCCTCCACCGCGGGGGCATAGTCCGCCGCCTCCAGCTCGCCGCACAGCCGGGCGCGGAAGGCCTCCTTCTGTTTCCGGGATTTGCGCACCTGCATTTCAGACAGGATTTTCTTCGACTGTTCCGTCATCTCTCATCCCTCCACGGTCACGTCCGCCGTGGCGCCGCCCACCAGGTCCATAAGGTCGACGGGCCTGGCCTCCACCTGAAAGCCAACCTTCCCGGCGGACACGCAGATGGTCTCGTGGTCCAGGCAGCTCCGGTGGAACACGGTGGGGAACCGCTTCTTCATCCCCACCGGGGAACAGCCCCCGTGGACGTAGCCGGTCAGGGGCAGCAGTTCCCTGGCGGGGAGCATGGCGATGGACTTCTCCCCCACGGCCTTTGCCGCCTTTTTCAAGTCCAGCGTCTCCGCCACAGGGATATCAAACACGTAGTATCCCCCGGAAGCGCCTTTTGCCACCAGGGTTTTGAATACCGCCGCCGGGTCCTGGCCCAGCAGTTGAGCCACCGTCACGCCGTCCGGGGCGGCGTCCCCCACGGGGTAGGCGTGGGGGGTGTAGGGGATTTTTTTCTGGTCCAAGACCCGCATGACATTGGTTTTTTCCTCTTTTTGTTTTGGCATACGGCACTACTTCCCTTCTCCCCGCAGCTTGATAATCTGGTCCCGCAGGGCCGCGGCCACCTCGAACTCCAGCATCTTGGCCGCGCGGGGGCCCCGATTTGATTTCCCACAGGGCGGAATGAATCCGCCCTGCAAAATTCTCCGCTTCGCTCCGAATTTACGGCGCAAGCGCCGCCCCGCCTGCGGCGGGGCCCCAGGAGGCGGTTACGTCCCATTTCCTCTCAATTTGATAATCTGGTCCCGCAGGGCCGCGGCTACCTCGAACTCCAGCATCTTGGCCGCCTCCTTCATCTGCTTCTCCAGGGAGGCGATGGCCTCCAGGCGCTGGAGCTTGGTGAGCTGAGATATATTTTTGTCGTTGTAGTCCGGCTTGTCCTCCGCAGACAGCACCATCAGCTCCCGCACCGACTTCTTCACCGTCTTGGGTACGATGCCGTGGGCCTTGTTGAAGGCGTCCTGTTTCTCCCGGCGGCGCTCCGTCTCGTCCATGGCCCGGCGCATGGAGGGGGTGATGGCGTCGGCGTACAGAATCACCACGCCGTCGGCGTTCCGGGCCGCCCGGCCGATGGTCTGGATCAAGGAGGTCTCCGAGCGGAGGAAGCCCTCCTTGTCCGCGTCCAGGATGGCCACCAGGGACACCTCCGGCAGGTCCAGCCCCTCCCGGAGCAGATTGATGCCCACCAGCACGTCGAACTCCCCCAGCCGCAGGTCCCGGATGATCTCCATGCGCTCGATGGTGTCGATGTCGTGGTGCATGTACCGCACCCGGATGCCCGCCGTCTTGAGGTAGTCGGTGAGGCTCTCCGCCATCTTCTTGGTAAGCGTGGTAACCAGCACCCGCTCGTCCCTCGCGGTTCTCTCGGTGATCTCCCCGATGAGGTCGTCGATCTGCCCGTCCACCGGGCGCACCTCCACCCGGGGGTCCAGCAGCCCCGTGGGCCGGATGACCTGCTCCACGATCTGCCCGGAGCGGGTCCGCTCGTACTCGCCGGGAGTGGCGGAGACGTACACCACCTGGTTGAGCCGTTTCTCGAACTCGTCGAACTTCAGCGGCCGGTTGTCGAAGGCGCAGGGCAGGCGGAAGCCGTACTCTACCAAGGTGGTCTTCCGGGCCCGGTCGCCGTTGAACATGGCCCGGACCTGGGGCAGGGTGGCGTGGCTCTCGTCGATGAA
>CANOBV010000039.1 GCA_947564255.1 uncultured bacterium
ACAGCACCGACGCGCAGAATATGCTGTATATCGACTTGTACTCCCCCTTCTCATGGGGCTTGCCGTCGAGATAGGTGAGAATATATTTCAGCGCCAGTATCTTGGGAATGATCTCCTTTTCCATCAGTATTTTTTTGAGCATGGAGTGGCAGTTTTGAATGTGGGCGGAGTCAATCCTGCTGCCGTCCCGCCGGATTTTGAACCTGTCCTTAAACGAAGCGGACGGTCCCTCGTTTTCAATGACATCCGTCATGACGCCAATGCACTCGTTGAGCCGCGAGAGGACGCTCTGCAAGTAATTTCGGTCCCTGACGGCCTCAATCAGGTGGCTTCCCTCATAGAATTTGGTGTCTCCGCTGTCAAATCCGGCGGTCAGGCAGAAATTCTCCCCAAACTTCAGCGAAGTATACTCACAGGCCCCATTCCTGGGCAGGTACAGGTCGCAGTAGAAGAAATGCTCATAGAGCTTCATGAGCGGATACCGTTTCCCCTTGGAATCCTGGACCGCACCGTTCAGCCGCATCACGTCGCGCTTGTTTTTCTGCCAGAGTGCGCGGGTCTCCTGGCGGCCGTCCTGGCTGAACAGGTATCCCTTGAAAATGTCCTCCGTGTCCAGCCGGATGCCCTTCAGGTTCACATCCAGAAAATATTGAATGCTGGTGTTCACATCATCGGAATAGCTGGCAATGATGTTGAACTCCGACCGGCAGAGATTGTCCAGCAGGCCCTGCGCCTTATGGCGGTCCGACAAAAGCTCCGACGAACAAATGGTGTCCCACAGCTTCATTATCCGGGGAAACTGGCTGTAATCGTCGGTGTCAACCGCAGAAATCCAGTCTTGGACCGTCATCTCATCGCCGTCAAACCCGGCCTCCAGCAGCGTCTGAAATCCTGTAAAGCTCTCGTTGCAAAGGGGGCAGAGCTCCGGTATATCAATCTGCGTGCCATACTTCTTTTTTATGCCGGTGACAATCAGCATCAGCACGGTGGTCCGCTGCTGGCCGTCAATAATCTCGCAGGTTTTGTTCGACCGGACCGTCAAAATGATGTTGCCCAAAAATTTGGTGCCCCGGGCCAGGTCGGACAGCAGCATTTTCAGGTTGTTCTCATCCCAGCGTATCTCCCGCTGAAACGCGGGGATGGAGTAGGTCCTGTCTTCATAGAGCTGAATGGTATGCTCCTGGGGGTCATTCTGCTTGACGGACAGGCGCACTTCCGTTTTGGACAGAAAGCTTTTCGCGCTTGTGATGGTTCCAACGATTTCCGCCATTTTAATCTCCTACCTCTCAATCCGGCGTTTGGCTCGCGGACTCCAAACTGTTTGTTCCCGCCCTCCGGGCCCGCTTCGACAAATTTTTCCCTGATTCGACAAGTTAGTTGTCATTATATACGATTGGACAGACAATTGCAACTGTCTTTCGGAAAACCGCCGGACCCGCAAAGCGGCGCCTGCCGCCGAAAAAAACCGGCGCGGCATTCTGCCGCGCCGGTTCTTGCGCCTGTGTCCCGCGCACCCCTCAGCAGCGGGGCGCGCTCTTTTTCCGTCAGCTCTTTTCCTCAAACACGGCCCCGCAGGAACGGCAGTGAACGGTAATACGGCCCTTTCCCCTGGGTACGCGCATTTTCTGCCCGCAGTTTGGGCACTTGAAATAGCGGTGCTCCCTGTCCTGGGTGCGGGCCCGGAAGGTATTCCAGCGCCGGACCACAGGGCGGACCGCCTGCATAAAGCGGTTGTTCTCCGCCCTTCTGCGCTCCAGATTCCGGGACAGGGAACGGAATATGCTCACCGTGATAAGCGCCAGGGCCAGCACCTCGAACACCAGCAGGCGGGTGAATAAAAAAATCACATAAAGGGTCAGATACAGCGCCATCAGGAACAGGTTCAACTGGTCCCCACCATACCGGCCGGCCATAAAGCCGGCCATAAAACGGCGGATCATCGGCGCTCACCTCCTTGCGGGAACGGGTATCAATACGGCTCAGGGATTATTATTACTATAGCGCGGCCATATGTCCGCGTCAATGGGGTAACCGTAAACAAAATGTGAATTTGCGGCAGGTCCATTCCATAATCCCCTGTAATCCCTGCTCTCTTTCGGTCCCGCGCCCGGAAAGCGGCCCCCTTTCCTTTTCTCCGGCTGTTTCTGCCCCGCGGCCCGTCGGAATCCGGCGGGGTCTCTTTCATTGGCATCGTTATTTTGCGCCGCTTCCATCCTGGTAGCCATAGTGGTACATCAGCTTGCCGCACACGCGGCCATACTCCTCTATTCCTTCGACCAGCAGATTAAAATCCACGTCAAGGGCCGGGTCCACGTTCAGGCGTTCCGCGATGCGGCTCCGCGCCTGGTAGATTTTCTGAATCAGCGGGCCCAGCACCCCGCCCTGCTCACACTCGTCCTTTACGCCGTCACACAGGTCAAGCACATACTCGCCGTTGATTTTGTTGTAGATGATCTCCCAGCGTTCTTCCTTTTCCAGCAGCTCTCTCAGTTCGTCAGCCAAACGCATCGGGGTTCCCTCCTTTTTTGTATGCCACCATATTGTAGCATATTCGGACCTTGAGTGCAACAAAATAGTAGCATCACCTTGTAAGGAGTGATGTGCCATGCTGTTTCAAAGACTTGAGGACCTTCGCATTGATGCTGATAAAACACAACAGCAAATTGCGGATTTTCTGGATTGCAAGCGGGAGGTGTATAGACGCTATGAAAAAGGAACTTTTGATATTCCGCTTTGGGCATTGATCAAGTTGGCCAAATTTTACAAAACAAGCACAGATTATATCCTGGGCCTTACAGATACACGCGCTCCATACCCACCTGCGAAAGAGTAAAAACCCGCCCCTTCCGATGGAGGGGCGGGTTTTTCACGTTAACGGTTTTGACCGCAAATTACTTGTGGTCCACGCTGTACATGTGCTTGATGAGCTCCAGCACCTTGTTGGAGTAGCCCATCTCGTTGTCGTACCAGGACACGACCTTCACGAAGGTGTCGGTGAGGGCGATGCCGGCCTTGGCGTCGAAGATGGAGGTGCGGGGGTCGCCCAGGAAGTCGCTGGACACCACGTCCTCGTCGGTGTAGCCCAGGATGCCCTTCAGCTCGCCCTCGGAGGCCTTCTTCATGGCGGCGCAGATCTCCTCGTACTTGGCGGGCTTGGCCAGGTTGACGGTCAGGTCCACCACGGACACGTCCAGAGTGGGGACGCGCATGGACATGCCGGTCAGCTTGCCGTTCAGGGCGGGGATGACCTTGCCCACGGCCTTGGCGGCGCCGGTGGAGGAGGGGATGATGTTGCCGGTGGCGGCGCGGCCGCCGCGCCAGTCCTTCATGGAGGGGCCGTCAACGGTCTTCTGGGTGGCGGTGGTGGAGTGCACGGTGGTCATCAGGCCGTCGGTGATGCCGAAGTTGTCGTTGAGCACCTTGGCGATGGGGGCCAGGCAGTTGGTGGTGCAGGAGGCGTTGGACACAAACTTCATGTCGGGGGTGTAGGCGTCCAGGTTCACGCCGCACACGAACATGGGAGTGCTGTCCTTGGAGGGGGCGGACATGACGACCTTCTTGGCGCCGGCGTCGATGTGGGCCTGGGCCTTCTCCTGGGTCAGGAACAGGCCGGTGGACTCCACAACGTACTCAGCCTCCAGCTTGCCCCAGGGGATGTTCTTGGGGTCCCGCTCGGCAAAGATGGGGATGGACTTGCCGTTGACCACGATGGCGTTCTCGGTGGCGGAAACCTCGCCGTCGAACTTGCCGTGCATGGTGTCATACTTCAGCATATAGGCCAGGTAGTCGGCGGGGCACAGGTCGTTGATGCCCACGATCTCGATCTCGGGATGATTCACGCTGGCGCGGAAAACCATGCGGCCGATGCGGCCAAAACCGTTAATACCTACTTTGATGCTCATTGGTATCACTCCTTATTTATAATAGGGGCTTGCGCGGTTTTATTATACTCTAACCGCGCCCTAAAGGGAAGAGGTATTGTGAAAAATTTTTCAAACTTTTTTCCCATCTATTCGGCAAAACAGCTGGCTCGGGGCATTTTCGTTCCCCTTCTTCCATAAACCGGGAATTTCTTCCGCCTTGACAGGGCTGGTATAATTTTATGCAGAGCAAGACGAGAGAAAAGGGGAGCGCCGATATCATGGAAAAGCTGAGAGAAAAGCTGCTGAACATCCTGCCCACCCTCCGGGCCTTGGGGCAGTGGGTGCTTCTGGCGGGGTTGGCGGGCGGGGCCTGCGGGCTGGCGGGGGCGGCGTTCACCTGGTGCGTGGCCCAGGCCACGGCCCTGCGGGGGGCCCATCCCTGGCTGCTCTTTTGCATGCCCCTGGCGGGGCTGGCCATCGTGTGGAGCTACCGCGCCGCCGGAATGGAGAACGACAGCGGCACCAACCAGATCATCGCCAGCGTCCGGGGCGGGGAGCGCCCCCCGGTGCGGCTGGCCCCGCTGATCTTTTTTGGCTCGGTGCTCACCCACCTCACCGGCGGCAGCGCCGGGCGGGAGGGGGCCGCTTTACAGATTGGCGGCAGCATCTCCGCCGGCATCGGCCGGCTGCTGCGCCTGGGAGACCGGAACACCAACACCATTATCCAGTGCGGCATGGCGGGGCTGTTCTCCGCCCTGTTCGGCACCCCCGTCACCGCCACCGTGTTCGCCATGGAGGTGGTGAACGTGGGCCATTTCCGATACGCCGCCCTGTTCCCCTGCCTGCTGTCCGCGCTGGTGGCCAACGCCATTCCCCGTGCCCTGGGCCTGCCCGCGGAAGCCTACCGCCTGTCCGGCCTGCCGGAGCTGGGCGTGGTCCCCATGCTCCGGTGCGGAGCGCTGGCCGTCCTGGCGGCGCTGGTGTCCATTCTCTTCTGCGTGCTCATGCACGAGGCGGGACATCTGTACAAAAAATACATTCCCAACCAGTACGTGCGCTCACTGGCCGGGGCGGCGCTGGTCATTGTCCTCACCCCCATCGAGGGCAGCGGCGACTACAACGGCGCGGGGGGGCACATCATCGAACTGGCGGTGGAGGGGCAGGTCCACGTACCCTGGGCTTTCGCGTTGAAAATGCTGTTCACCGCCCTCACCCTGGGGGCGGGCTTCCGGGGCGGGGAGATCGTGCCCACCCTCTTTATCGGTTCCACCTTCGGCTGCGCCGCGGCACCGCTGCTGGGGCTGGACCCGGCCTTTGGGGCCGCCGTGTCCATGGTCGCCCTGTTCTGCGGGGTGGTGAACTGCCCCATGGCCTCCATGTTCCTGGCCATCGAGCTGTTCGGCGGGGGAGGGCTGCTGTTCTTCGCCCTGGCCTGCGCCCTCAGCTTTCTGGTCAGCGGGCGGTACTCCCTGTACTCCAGCCAGAATATCGTCTACTCCAAGCTGGAGGCCCGGCTGAACGACCAATACCAACAGGAGGGACCCACATGCTCAGAACGATAAACCAATGGGAATTTGATGCCTGCGTTGACTTAGCCTATAACCTGGCCCTGGACCCCGCCCGGTCGGGCTACCCCGTCTACTTCGACGGGATGAAAACCCGGGAGGACTTTGTCTCCCGCACCAGGAAAGTCCTGGAACGCCCCAGCGAGGACGTCCTCCTGTTTGTGGAGGACGGGGAGGTGGAGGGCCTTATCGCCTTTGAGCATTTGGAGGAGGATCGCTACCTCCACCCCTTCACCTTCAGCATCCGGCGGCACACACAGACCGCCCTGGCGGAGTTTGTGGACTGCTGCCGGGAGCGGTGGCCGGGGTTCTCGCTGGACCTGGGCTTTCCGGCGGAGAATGTGGAGGCCCTGGAGTGGCTGGAGGCGCGGGGCGTGCCCTGCAATGAGCGGTCGTGGAATTTCCTGCTGAACCTGGACGGGTACGAGCCGCTCCCGGAACCCTCCGGTGTGAAACGGGTCACGGCAGACAATTTTGAGGACTTCGCCGCCGTCCATCGGCAAATCCAGGGGGATATGTACTGGAACTGTGAGCGGGTGCGGGCCACCCTGGACCGGTGGGCCATTTTCGTCGCCGGGGAGGAGGAGTCCGCCGGGGAGGTGCTGATGACCCTGGGCGGCGAGCCTCACCAGGAGATTTTCGCCCTGGAGTTCGCCGACGGGCGGCGCCATGAGGAGAGGTTCCAGGTGCTGCTTGCCGCCGCGCTGAACTGCCTGAAGGCCCACGGCGCAAAGTGGCTCACCTTCTTTGTGGACGAGGACGCCCCGGAGGGGGAGATCCTCAAGGAGCTGGGCTTCCGGCTGGTGGGGACGTTTGTGTGCCACCGGCTGATATTGTAAAAGAAGGGCCTGTCCTCATGGACAGGCCCTCAGTATACCCTTCTTATATGTTGTGTCACACGTCCACACAAGTGAAACAATACCTTCTCCCCATTCCTGGAACAGCCTCAACATAATCATTCGTATACATATTAATCAAACACTTCATTTTGCTTTCGTCCTTTCTAAGAACCTGCATTCACAGCTTCCGAGCTCGTATGATATAATTATTTATTTATATGGGGACAGGTTTAATCACTGCTGTCAACTATTTTTGCGGATTGCAAGACCTGATTGTACCGGCAAGCAAGGGGATCACTTCTGGTACTCAAACTCCAGATTGTACAAACACACCGCGTCCCCGTCCTGGACGCCCAAATCCTCCAGCTGCCGGTACACCCCGGCGTCCCGCAGCTTCCGCTCAAACCAGTTCCGGCTCTCGTAGTCGCCGAAATTCACATTGGCCATGAGCTGGCGCAGCCAGGGCCCGTCCACCAGCCAGGTGCCGTCCTCGTCCCGCTCAATCTCCAGGGCCGCGGATGTGTCCACCTCGGGGGGGCGTTCCACGTAGGTGGGCTCATAGACGGTCACCGGCGGCAGGGTGGACAGCTCCTGGGCGGCGGCGAACATCAGCTCCTTTGTGCCCCTGTGGGTGGCGGCGGACAGCTCGAACAGGGGGCATCCTTTGGCCTCCACGTGTGAGCGGAGCTTTGCCAGCAGCGACCGGTCCTCCATGATGTCCACCTTGTTGGCGGCCACCAGCATCCGCCGGGAGGCCAGCTCCGGCGACCAGCGCTGGAGCTCCTCGCAGATGGCGTCGAAGTCGGCCACCGGGTCCCGGCCCTCGGAACCGGACACGTCCACCACGTGGATGAGCAGGCGGCAGCGGTCCACGTGGCGCAGGAAGTCGTGGCCCAGCCCCGCGCCGTCGGCGGCCCCCTCGATGATGCCGGGGATGTCGGCCAGCACGAAGGACTGGTTTTCGTCCACCGCCACCACCCCCAGGTTGGGGGAGAGGGTGGTGAAGTGGTAGTTGGCGATTTTGGGCTGGGCCCTTGTCACCACGCTCAGGAGGGTGGACTTGCCCACGTTGGGGAAGCCCACCAGCCCCACGTCGGCCAGCAGCTTCAGCTCCAGCAGCACCTCCCGGTACTGCCCCGGCAGGCCCGCTTTGGCAAACCGGGGGACCTGGCGGGTGGGGGTGGCGAAGTGCTGGTTTCCCCAGCCGCCGTTGCCCCCCTTGGCCAGCACAAAATCCTCCTGGCCGGACATGTCACAGATGATCTCCTTTGTCTCCAGGTCCCGCACCACCGTGCCCCGGGGCACCCGGATCACCAGGTCGGCCCCGTCCTTGCCGGAACACCGCTTGCCTTGGCCGTCCTTGCCGTTCTCGGCGGTGTACTTGCGCTTGTAGCGAAAGTCCATCAGGGTGGACATGTGGGGGTCCACCCGCAGGATGATGTCGCCGCCCCGGCCGCCGTCCCCGCCGTCGGGGCCGCCGGCGGCCACGTACTTCTCCCGGTGGAAGGCCACGGCCCCGCCGCCCCCCGCCCCTGCCCGGACGGTGATCCGGGCGGTGTCGATGAATTGATTGGCCATAAGGCCCTCCTTTTTTCGTGAAAAATTACTTACAAAGCCCCTCGAAGAAGCGCCGGGCGTTTTCCAAATCGGTCTCGTCGGGGTGGCCCTTGGCGATGCCGCCCACCAGCTTGAAGGGCCCGAAGGTGTCGAAGCCCTTGCAGCCGAATTCCCCGGCGACCACGGCGGACTTCTCCTTGACCGCCGCCGCGATGGATTTCGTATTGGCCCGTCCGCCGTAGGTGCACAGGAAGAACACCCGCTTGCCCTGGGGCAGGTTGTTTTTGGCAAAGTCCAGCACGGTTCGGTGGAACCGCCCGCCGTAGATGCCGGAGGCAAAGCCGATAAGGTCATATTGCCCCAAATCGGCCTGTTTTTGCGCCCCGGCGTCAATAAGGGCCACGTCATGGCCCCGGGCGATGGCGTCCACCACCTTTTTGGTGTTGCCGTGATGGCTGGAATGGTAGACAATGACGGTTTTCATAACAATCAGCCTCCAAATTTATCGCTGTTTTCACCGGGCGTATACATTGCTGTTCAGCTCCGCTCCCGCCTTATTTGCCGTCCTTAAGCTTGGACGGACTCACCACCAGCTCCACATCTCCCTGCAGCAGCGTGCGCAGCAGACCCGCCACGCCCAGAATCAGCGCCAGCAGGTCAAGAACAATCTGAAGACCCCCTCCCCAGAACGTGGAGAGAAACGGGTCGAGGGCCGCTGCAAACACCAGCAGGATGCTAAACAGGATAAAAGCAATCCCCTGAACCAGCTTTTTCATTTTCTGCGTACTCCTTTCTATGAAAAGAGCCGCAAACGGTCCCCCGTCTGCGGCCTTTCGTGTCAAAACTTACTGGGCGATCTCCACGATGGAGACCTGCTTGCGGTCCTTGCCCAGGCGCTCGAACTTCACCTTGCCGTCCTTGAGGGCGAACAGGGTGTCGTCGCTGCCCTTGCCCACGTTGACGCCGGGGTGGATATGGGTGCCCCGCTGGCGCACCAGAATATTGCCGGCCAGCACGAACTGGCCGTCGCCGCGCTTCACGCCCAGGCGCTTGGCCTGGGAGTCGCGGCCGTTCTTGGTGGAGCCGCCGCCCTTTTTGTGGGCGAAGAACTGGATATTGAGCTTCAGCATAGTCTTTTCCGTCCTTTCTGTCAAAGGTTAAGGATGTCAGTCCTTTTCGTCGCCGTCGTCAAAATAGACGGCGAGATTTTCGGGGTATTCCTCCCCCATGGCCTGGAGGTAGACCATCATACCCGTCAGAATATTCTGGCAAGTGTGCTCGTTGGCCTCGCTCAGCCCATTGGGAAGCTTGAGGGAGATGCGGGCGTCCGCCTCGCTGGCCTTCACCGGGGCGCCCAGGCCCAGCACCTCGTTGACGGTACATTCGGCGAGCCCCACGACGGCGGAGACGGCGGCGCACACAATGTCCGCGCCCGCCTCGGCGTACCCGCTGTGCCCCTCCACCAGGAAGCCGTCAATCCGGCCGGACCCGCTGTGGAAGGTGACGGTGGTCATGCTCCGCTCCCTCAGGCGTTGACCTTGGTGATCTCCACCTTGGTGTAGGGCTGACGATGGCCCTGACGGCGGCGGTAATTCTTCTTGGGCTTATACTTGAACACCAGCACCTTCTTGCCCCTGCCGTTCTTTACCACGTTGGCGGTGACGGAGGCGCCGTCCACCGCGGGGGCTCCGAATTTGGCGCTGTCGCCGTCCAGAACGGCCAAAACCTTGTCAAAGGTGACGGTTTCGCCGGCTTCCACGTTCAGCTTCTCGATGTAGAGGGTGTCGCCCTCGGCCACCTTATACTGCTTGCCGCCGGTCTCGATGATCGCGTGCATATCTGCACTCCTTTCCTTTATTACGGGCTCGCTGTCGGGGGCGGAGGATTGCTCCCCACTTGTTTCCGCGCTCGGATTGGGCGCATGACCGGGCCGCTTTCCCGACCGCTCGGGCAAACTACAGATTTGTTTCGCAAATCTTGGTTTTTGCCCTCGCTTTGGTCCACGCTCCCCTGTGCGCCTATCCTCGCGCTTCTACCCATTCAAAGCGGCTAAAATAGTATACCAGCCAATTTTATGCCTGTCAAGGGGATCATGCGGCAAAAAGTAATAATTTTATGCCCTTTACCCCGATTGACAAACACAAGAGCGCGTAGTAGAATATTTTCGGTAATTTGCCCGGACCGTACCGCGGATACGCGGTCTTCGCGGAAACAGGCGGCTGCGGTCCATACAAATTATTAGAACTATGTTAGGAAAGAGGATCTGGAAAATGAAGAAGTTTAAAAGCGCGAAAAAAACTGCGGCAACTCTGGTCTGTCTCAGTCTGATGTGCTCCCTGCTGCTCCTGTGCTCCGGGTGCGGCAACAAGGACAAAGACGCCCTCATCGGCACCTGGGAGACCACTCTTGACCTGACCGACATGGTCAACGACCAGATGAAAGCCGGCATGGGCGCCCAGCAGGACCTGATGGAATATTTCACCATCAAAAGCTTCCCTCTCAAGCTCACCCTTACCTTTAATGAGGACGATACTTACAAACTGGCCATGGACAAAGCGGCCATGGACCAGAGCCTGGACAATATCCTGACGGATTTCAGGGACGGCGCCACCCGTTATTTCGAGGATATTATCGCCGAGAGCGGCCAGGAGATGACCATAGACGAGGCGCTGGCCAGCATGGGTATCACCATGGACGACTTCATGGAGCAGCTGTTCAGCAAGGACGCCATGATCTCTTCCATGGGTGAGATGGAGAGCAGCGGCACCTTCGAGGTCAAGAGCGGTGTGATCTATCTCACCGACGAGGAGGGCCCCGGCGCGGAGCCCTATAAGCTGGACGGCACCACCCTGACCCTCACTGGCGAGGGCGTGGACAACGGCGAACTGATGGGCATGTACCCCATGGTCTTCAACAAGAAGTAAAACATTATTTTACGAGGGCACACAGGGAAGCGAAGCAAAAAAGTGCTGCCGACCTTACACAAAAACACCGCCTAACGGGACAATAGGCGGTGTTTTTATATGTGGCGGAAAATCCCTGAACCCTGGCCGCCAGGGCGGAGCTCACCCCAACGAGCTGGGGGAATACAAGACCAGCAGCGCGGTCAGCGTGCTCCAGGACGGCACGGTGCTGGTGGGTGCGGCGGCCAAGGAGCGGCTGGCGTCCCACCCGGAGGCCACAGGCAGGAAGGTATCGGAGTCGAGCCGCTTCACCTAAAATATGTCTGGGCTCCGATGCAATTATTTCCCATAAAAAAGGAAGCGCCGGATAGCGCTTCCTTTTTTGCGTTCAAATTCTGGACAGTTCCCCCTGAAACCGGGCGGCGGTTTGTTTGCTTCGGGCCACTTTGTCCCAGCTTTCCAGGTATTCTTTGGCGTACTTGGGGTTGTTCAGCCGGACGATCTTCCGCCGGTCCAGGTCCACCAGTTTGGTAATTCCTCCAGCCCCCAGGGACAGTACGCTCTGGAGCTCCTCCATCATCACGATATTGTAGGCGCACACGCCCCCCGGCCGGGTCCAGCCCACATTCTCGAAAGACCCGGACATGTATTTTTGCCTGTAAAGATAGTAGGGGGCGTACCCCGCCCCCCGCAGGCGGTCCGAGGCCAGGGCCAGCATTTTTTCCACCGCCTCCGGAGCGCACAGCTCTCCGCCCTCCTCTGTGAGCCTGGACCCCTTTTTCAGGGCCAGGGTGTGGACCGTGATGTTTTCCGGGCCCATGTCCAGCACCCGTTCCAGGGTCCGACCAAAGCCATCCACGCTGTCGGCGGGCAGTCCGGCAATGAGGTCCATATTCACCAGCCCGCCGAAATGCTCCTTTGCCAGCGCCATGGCCTCCGCAATCTGTTCGGCGGTGTGTGCCCGTCCCATGGCCCGGAGCACATGGTCCTCCATGGTTTGGGGGTTGATGGAAATGCGGCGGACGCCATGCTTTTTCAGCCTCTCCAGCTTGTCCGGGGTGATGGTGTCCGGCCGGCCCGCCTCCACGGTGAACTCGGCGCACCGCTCCATGGGCAGAAAGCTTTCCACAGCGGACAGGATTTTATCCAGCTGCCCTGCGGTCAGGGTGGTGGGGGTGCCTCCCCCCATATAGGCGCAGGAGATATGGAGTCCCTCCGCCCTGAGGACCTCCCCCGCCAGCCGGATCTCTCTACACAGCGCCTCCACGTAGGGCTCCACCAGGGCCAGGGAGCGCTTCACATCGGCGGAAATAAAGGAGCAGTAGGCGCACCGGGTGGGACAGAAGGGGATACCGATATACAGCGCCAGACTGTCCCCAGCCAGCCCCCTCCGGACGTCAAGGGCCGCTTGGGCGCACTTCGCCGCCAGGGCGGCCCGGGACGGCGACACCCGGTACACCTCCCGCAGCTCCGTCACCGCCTCCTCCGGGGTTTTGCCCGCCAGCATGGCCCGGGTGGGGAGCTTCACGGGGCGCACCCCCGTCAGCGAACCCCAGGGCAGCTCATGGCCCAGCAGAGCGGTGCCCGCCTGATAAAAGGCCTGCTTCAAAGCGTGGGACAGGGTGTGGTAGACCTGTTCCTCCGACCGGCCCAGTTCCTCCGCCGGAAAACAGGCCCAGCCCTCCGCCCGGCGCTCTCCCACCCGCACCAGAGCGGAGACCCCAGCGGTCGTCCCCTCCCGTTTCAGGTCCATGACCACCCCGTCCCCTTCCAGCGGGGGGCTGTCCGGGTACTCCGGTTTTTCCCCGGGAAAGAGGGTGAGCAGCATCTGTTCGGCGGGAAAGCGGCAGCGCTCCTGGGGTAAGGGCCAGCCCTGGGCAAACCAGAGCCTCATCTCAGCTCCTCATGGCCGCCTTGAGGCAGTAGTTGGTCCGCCGCTCCCGCTCCAGGGTGGTCCGCCCCTCGTGGCCGGGGAGAACCTGGTAATCTCCCTCCAGCTCTCCCAGCCGCCGGAGGGAGGCCATCATGGCCTCCCCGTCCCCGCCCTCGAAATCAGTGCGGCCCATGGACCCCTCGAACAGGGTGTCCCCGGTGAACAGCACGTCCCCCGAGCGCAGGGTGACGGAACCGGGGGTGTGGCCGGGGGTCTCCAGCACCTCAATTCGAATGCCGTCCACCTCCACCACGTCCCCCTCCTTATAGGGGGTAATATCCCCAAAGGAGCGGACAGTGGGGAAGATCTCACCGAATTTGTCGGTGGTATCCCCCTCCCCCCAGTCGGCGGGGTGGCAGTACACCGGCAGGTCCGGCCACTCCTCCCGCAGGCCGGGTATGCCCAGGATGTGGTCGAAGTGGCCGTGGGTGAGGAGAATCGCCTCCGCCTCCAGCCCCTTGTCCACCAGCCACCGGGCCACCTGCTCCCCCTGGTCGCCGGGGTCCACCACGCCGCACTTGTACCCGCCCTCTTTGCGGAAAATATAGCAGTTGGTGCCGATCTGGCCCAGCCGCAGGACGCTGATTTCCATAATATTCACCTCAAAAACGTTTTTCTCATCATATGATATTTTAAACCGTTTGTCCAGCTGTAAGTTATAAAAAATCCCCCGGTATTTTTGATAAAATACCGGGGGATTACATTCTCATCTCATCTCATCAAGGGCCTCAAAAACCGTTTTCGTCACTTTATACCAACATCCATTGCAACACACCAGGTAGGCGGTGATTTCTTTGCTTATGATATCCCTTTGAAGTTCTAACTCCAAATCGCTCTTACTCTCAAAAGAAACGTCCTTGCCGTCAATATCCTTAAAAGAATTCATGATAAACCTCCTATTAATTTTTAAAGTCAGATATTGTTTATATTTTACTAAATTTATACAAACTTGTCAAGTCTTGTCTAAGATTTCTTTTCTCTTTCGTGTCGAGAACCATCCTATAACACTTTTCTTTCGTCAAAATGACGGAATAGGCAGCGAACCGGGATGGCGTTTTGAGAGATGTTAAACAGGCTCTGAGATGTAGAGTTTCATATAATTCTCTCTTTGTTCGGCAATCTTTCTCGCTGTGTCTGTATTCATCAAGCCTTTGAGCTGAAACAGCTTTTCATAAAAATGGTCAATTGTTGTAGAAATATGATTGTGGTATTGACTGCCATTCATATTTACAATTCTAAAAGGAACAGGAGCGGTCTGGTAAAGCCAAACCGCTCCAAAATCCATATTTGAAGTTATTTCTTGCCGGGGTCGTAGGCCACCACTGTCCGGCGGTTGGGCTCGGTGCCGGTGGAGAAGGTGGACACGCCGGGGTAATCCTGAAGCGCGGTGTGAATGACGTGGCGCTCGTAGGCGTTCATGGCCTCCAATGTAATGTTCCGGCGGTATTTCACCACCTTACCCGCCGTCTTGCGGGCCAGGCGGTTCAGCGACTCCTCCCGGCGGGCCCGGTAGCCCTCGGCGTCCACATGGATGCGCACCCGGTGGCTGCGGCCCTTGTTGACGGCATAGCCGGTGAGCTGCTGGATGGCGTCCAGGGTCTCCCCCCGGTGGCCGATGAGAGCGCCCATGTTCTCACCCTCCAGCACCACTTGATAAGTGTCGCCGTCCCGGGTGACCACGGGCTTGGCCTCTACGCCCATGTGCTCAAAAAGCCCGGTCTGGAACTTGACGATGGCCCCGGCCACATCGTCGTCTGCCGACTCGCTCTTGGGCGCGGAAACAGGTTTCTGGACCGTGGCGGGCTTTTCCGCCTTGGGGATGGGTTGAGGCTGCGTCTGTGGTCTGGGAACAGGGCGGGGGGCCGCGGGTTTTTCAGGTTTGGGAGCGGGGGCGGGGGCGGGCTTCTCCTTCATCTCCGGCGCGGGAGGCGCGGGGACGGGCTCCGGCTCGTCGGGGGCCTCGTAGGTGAGCTTCACCTTGGCGGGCACGGAACCGATGCCCAGAAATCCGGTTTTGCCCCGGTCCAGAATCTCCACGGACACGTCGTCCCGGTCCATACCCAGATAGGCCAGCCCCTTGGCGATGGCCTCGTCCTCCGTCTTGGCGGTGAATTCCATGTATTTCAGCATGAAACTGCACTCCTTTTATTTATCATAAAAAGTTTGGATCGTTCCGATTCCCGCCTGGGGCGGGAAAACGCGCTTGTTTGTGCTCGCGGTGAGAAAACGCGGGTTACTTTTCCTCGTCGTCCTCGGCGTAGGCCTCTTCGTAGTCCTCTTCGTAGTCCTCTTCGCCGCTCTCCTCAACAACGGCCCGCTCCGCCTCAGCCTTGGCCTTTTGGCCGGCGGCTTCCGCCTGGGCGGCCAACTCCGGGTTAGACTGGGCCACAATGGCCTTCTCCTCCTCGGTGAGCTCTGCCGGCTCCTCCTCCACAGGCTTGGCGGGGCCGTTGGGGTCCCGGTAGGGGGTGACGGGATAACGGTTGGGGTCGTAGGCCCGGCCCCGGGCATAGGCCCGCAGGCCCTCCCGGCTGGCGGACAGGTCCACGCCCGGCTCCTTGGCCTTCTTCTGCTTGTTCTTCTTGGGGTCCTTGCCCGCGGCGATGGCGGCGGCTTTCTTCTCCGCGGCAATGCGGCGGCGCTCCTTCTCGGCCTCCTTGGCCTTGGCGGCCTGCTCCTCCATCTCCTTCTGGGCGGCCTCATAGTCCTTGCGGAGCAGGGCGCCGCAGATGACCTCCTGCACCATGCCCAGCAGGGAGTTGGCAATCCAGTAAATACACATGCCGGCGGGGAGGGCAAAGCCAATCCACAAAGACATAATGGGACCCATCAAAATCAAGGAGATATTCATTTTTGGGGGCGCCTGGTCTTTGTTCATCTGGTTGGTCTTTTGAGTAACCAGCATGGTGACCACAGACAGCGCCGCCGAAATCACCGGCAGCAGAAACAGCCCGATGGAACCCCAGTCCAAACCATTCTCCCAGAACATCAGCTTGGGCACCTTGGACAGGTCGATGCCGAAGAAATCAAAGTTGATGACGAACATGCTGGTGGTGGCAATTCCGGTGGCCGCGGCGGCGGTCTTGGCGGCCTCCAGGTTGCTGGAATTCATCATGGAAGCCAGAATCAGTTCGTTGGAGCCGGCCACCGTAAATTCACTGCCCTGTTTCGCCGCCCACCCCAGAGCATTGGCCACTGCCTTCACCGCGTCCTCGGTGAGCCACATCATGTACTTCAGCGGGCGGCGGATGATGGCGTACAGGGGGTAAAGGATGATCAGGGGAATGAAGGACCAGCCGCAGCCTCCCATAGGATTGGCGTTGTTTTCGGCGTAGAACTTCTGGACCTCCTGGTTGTAGCGCTCCTTGTCGTTGCCGCAGCGCTTCTGGATCTCCTGGACCTGGGCGTTGAGCACATTCATCTTGATCATACTCTTCTTGCCCTTCAGATTCAGGGGGAAGAGGACCACCTTGATGACGATGGTAAACAGGAACAGGGCGATGCCGTAGCTGTCGAACACCTGGCAGAACAGCTTCAGCAGCCAGCTGAACGGGGTCATGAGGATTTGCCAAATATCCATGTTTGGCCTCCTAAATCTTTCGGATTTTTTTCGATGGGACGGGGTCGTAGATGAAATTTTTGTCCCGGTGGAAGGGATGGCACCGCAAAATCCGCCACAGAGCCAGCGCCCCGCCCTTCAGCGCCCCGTGGACCTCCACCGCCTCCAGCGCGTAAGTGGAGCAGGTGGGGATGAACCGGCAGCAGGGGGGACGGCTGGGCGAGATGTCCCTTCTGTACCAGCGGATCAAGGCCAGCAGCAGCTTTTTCACCTCTGCACTTCCTTTTTCAGCAGGCCCAGTTTGTCCGCCAGCTTCAAAAAGGACTTCTCCAGCTGGCGGTAATCGCTGGAGGCGGCCCGCACCCGGGCCACCACCACCACGTCCCGGCCTCCCAGCACCTGGTCCTCGTGGAGGCGGTAGACCTCCCGCAGGCGGCGGCGGACCCGGTTGCGCACCACGGCGCAGCCCACCTTGGTGGACACGGTGA
>CANOBV010000040.1 GCA_947564255.1 uncultured bacterium
GCAAGGAACCAGACGGGCCGTTTTTCGACAGGCTGGGGGCGGAGGGAAATCCCTCCGCCCCTTCAATCTTAAAAATCAATTCATAGACACGCCGCCCCTTTTGTGCTATGATAGTATGCATAAACAAAATACCCCAGATTTCGACATGACTTAATGGAGGTGCGCCCTATGCGGACAAAACGGTATGCCGCCCTGTTTCTGGCGGCGGCGCTGGCCCTGTCCCTGGCCGGATGCGGCATAAATGAGGACAAAAACAAGGACAAGGATGGGGACATGACCATCCAGCCCGCCCAGCTCACGGAAGAGGAAACCGCCCTGCTGGACCTGCTGGCCATCAATACGGAGAATTACCGCATATTCGATTTCCGGCTGAAGGAGAACAGCGGCGTGCAGAGCATGAGGCTGGCCGTCTACGAGCTGAGGGAGGGGGAGTGGGCCCCTGTCTCCCAGGCCGACCGGGCCTTCACCGATTCGGAGGGACGCATCGCCTTCACCGTGGGCAGGGTGACGGACGGGGTGACCACAGCGGTACAAAGCGCCTCCGGCAGCGGTTCCGACACCTACGCCCCCATACCGGAGGACGACGTGTCCGGCATGGCCTTCGCCACCTCCAAGCTGTCCGGCCCCGCCTCCATCGAATTTGACCAGGAGATCCCCCTGATGCTCCAGGTCGCCACCGCAAAAAGCGAATTTACCACTTATGATGTGAACTATTTCGGCATGCCCCGGGAGCTGGCCAAGCACGGCTACGAGCACGTCTACGCCATCGCCGTGACGTTCAGGGCGAGCTCCGTATCTGGCAATGCCCAGGCAGCGCCCGCCGCCCCCTCCCCGGAACCCTCTCCCGCCGGCTGAACGCAAAAGCTCCCTCCGGATTTGGACAGGCCCAGTTTTGCTGGAGCCGTTCAAACAGCCGGAGGGAGCTTTTTCAGCTGTATTTATTGTACCGCGCCCGTTTGCGGCGCGGTCTGCGCATATCCGCTCAAGACGCAGAGGTTTAAACTGCGGAGAAAGGCGGTCAAAACGATGTTGTGCCAAGCTTTTCCAACCGCTCCCGCTCCGCCTGGCTGAGCCGGTGATAACTGGGGGCCATGGCCGCGGCGGACACCAGCTTGCCCGCCCGGGCCAGTTCCAGAGCGCACCGGGCCACCCCCCAGGCTGTCTGGTATTGCAGGTGCGGGGGCGTTAAAATATAGGGAAGACCTTGCGCGTCTAACGTTTTCTGGAGCAGATGAGCCCCGTCTCCCACCAGGGTTTGGACCCGGCCCGAAATTCGTATTTCCTCCGCCAGCCGGTCCAGCCCCACGGCCCTGTCGTCGGAGAGACGGGTCAGTGTTCCGTTTTCCGCCAGAAACCGGGCGCAATACACCTGATTTCTTCTGGCATCCATGGCACAGCAGATCTCGCCCCCCATGTGGGCGCACTGCCATGCCATCGATTCCAGGGTAGAGCAGGGGGCGCAGGGCTTGTCCCCCGGCCAGGCCAGCCCTTTGGCGGCGGCCACGCCGATACGCACTCCGGTGAAGGACCCCGGTCCCGCCGCCACCGCCACCACGTCCATCTCATCCAGGATAAGGCCGGTGTTTTTCAACAGGTCGGACACCATGGGCATCAGGGTTGCGGAATGAGTCAGCCCGCTGTTTTGAAAGGACTGGGCCAGCAGCCGCCCGTCCTCGGCTACCGCCACAGAGGCGGTGATGGCCGAACTTTCCAACGCGATGATTTTCACAGCTCCATCCCCTCCACCGTGATCACCCTGTCGTTATCCCCGTCTCCCCGGACAATGGACACCCGGACGGCGTCGTCCTCTATGGCTTCGGCCACGTTCTCGCTCCACTCCACGGCGCACACGCCGCCGCGGGCCAGATAATCCTCCCAGCCGATGTGGAACAGTTCGTCGGCGCTGTCCAGCCGGTACATGTCAAAGTGGAACAGGGGCAGGCGCCCGCCCTCGTATTCGTTGACGATGGTAAAGGTTGGGCTGGTCACCCGCTCCTCCACCCCCAGGGCGCGGGCCATGCCGGACACAAAGGCGGTTTTTCCCGCTCCCAGGTCCCCGGTGAAAGCCACAACCCGGCCTTCGGAAAGCGCGTTGGCCAGCCGTGCCCCCAATGCCTCGGTTTCTTCCCGGCTGTGGGTGACAAATTCCATTGCGGTCACTTCCTAAGCTTGATGACCGGCGCGCAAGCCGCCCGGCCTCCCCGGGCGGGGCGGGAAAAGGGCGATTCACGCAGCCGTGTTAAGATTTCAAAAACTCTTGCAAATGAGTATAGCATATTTCCCGCCGGTGTGCTATACTAATTTGCAGTTTTTATCACGGAGAGGAGGCCCCGCCTTGCAGCCGGTGCGCACACTCAAGGAATTTTTCAAGAAAGGCGACGTGGTTCTGCTGGGCCTGTGCATCCTGGCCAGCCTCATGGGGCTGGTGCTCATCTACAGCGCCACCCAGTACGACTTCAAGCTCCACGGGTATGCCATGAAGCAGGCCCAGTTCATCTGTATGGGCGTTGCGGCCTATGTGTGGGTCACCTTCATCGACATCGAGTACCTCATGGAGAAGTGGTGGTGGGTATTTCTGCTGCTGGGGCTGTTCGTCATCGCCTTGATCTATAAATGGGGCTATGATGGCGGCAGCGGCAACAAGAGCTGGGTCTTTCTCCCCATCCCTCACTTCCCCGGCTTCCAGCCCGGGGAGATCGCCAAGCTGTCCTTCATCGTGGTGCTGGCCTGGCTCATCAACAAAGAGCGGGCAAAAGGCCTGGGCCGCTTCCCCGCCCTGGTGAAGTACGTGGTGCTCACCGGGGTGTTCGCCGGGTCGCTGGCGGTGCTGTCCAGCGACTGGGGCATGGTCATTGTCTACCTGTTCATCTTCGTGGCCATGGCCTGGATCGCCGGGGTGAGCAAATGGTGGTTCATCGGGGTGGGCGTACCCCTGGTGGGCGCGGTTGTGTTTTTATGGCACTTCATTCTCCCCCGCACCAAGTACTGGACGGACTACCGTATCATGCGCTTCCGGGTGGTGCTGGACCACAACCTGGACCCCTCGAACCGGGGCTGGCAGCAGAGCCGCACCCTGCTGGCCATCGGCTCGGGACAGCTCACCGGCCAGGGCTGGCTCAACGGAACCCAAACCCAGTCCCTCTCGGAGGGAAGCCTGCCCGCCCGGCACACCGACAACATCTTCGCTGTCTGCGGGGAGGAATTCGGCCTCATCGGCTGCTGCGCGGTGCTGCTCATCCTGCTGCTCATCATCCTGCGGTGCATCTGGGTGTCCCGCCGGGCCAAAAGCTACATGTCCGCCTATATCGCCATGGGCATCGCCGCCATGCTGATGATTCAGACCATCATCAACGTGGCCATGAATCTGTACGTGGGCCCCGTCATCGGCCTGACGCTGCCCTTTTTCAGCTACGGCGGGTCGTCCACCCTGACGCTGTTCATCGCCATGGGAATTGTGTCCGGCATCAAAATGCGCCCCCTGCCCAGCTGGTTGAAAGATCGGAGCCAGCTTTAGAGCCTGTTCAGCTCGGCTGTACGCCCACAAAATGAGCGTACAGCCGCTCTCGTTTCACGCCTCCGCGCTCCCACAAAAGGGCCAGCACCTGTTCTTCGCAGTCCGGCGGCAGTTTTTCCTCTTTCAGGCACAGAACCAGCCCGTTGAGCGTTCCACCCTCGTACAGTTCTACGCTCCGCCCCCAGCGCCCTCCCTCCGGGCCGAAGGCAGCGGTCACATCCGCCCCCGCCACGGGGGGATTCACCGGCAGGCCGAATTCTGCCTGGAGATACCGGGCATAATCCGCTCCGCCGGGGGCGTCGATGAGCAGTCCCCGCACTTGACGGCACAGCCGTTCCGCCGCTCCCATGAGCTCCGGACACAGCCGGGGTCCGGACAGAGCCACGCGCCCCCGTTCCGGAGTGATTCCCTGCGCTTTCAGCGCCCCAAGGGCGAACACATCCGCACATTCCCGGCGAAGGGGAATCACGTCCACCGGGCGCAGCAGGGCAAGCCGGCCGCCATAGGGGAAGCCCGCATCCAGAATCACCCGCCCCGCCCCCGCCCGGACCAGGGCCCGCTCCGCGCGGCGGATGCGCCGCTGAAGGCGCCAACGCGCCAGTCCCTCCGGTTCATGGACTACCGCCCGGAGGACAGTCAGGGGGCCCAGCTCCCTTTCCTCCAGCCGGAAGCGGCCTTTTTCTCTCCGGAGCACCAGCTGACCCACCATGACCATCACCTCACCGACACATATGCGGCAGAACCGCCGTACATGCGGCAAAACGAGCCTTGCATTTTTCCATATCCAATGATATAATCCACTCAATTTGAGCCCTGCGGTCCGGTTTCTATCCGCTTCGAGTGCAGGGAACACCCCAATTATATGGAGGTCAGATCTTATGTCCATTAAAATCACTGCCACCAGCACCTGCGACCTGCCCGCCGAACTGCTGGAGCGGTATCAGATCACCATGGTTCCCCTGTATGTCTCTTTCGGCGGGAACACCTATAAAGACGGCCTGGACGCAAGCCCGGAAGACATCTTCCGCCATGTGGAAGATGGAGGACAGCTCCCGACCACCGCTGCGGTCAACATCGCCGACTATCAGAAGTTGTTCGCCGAACTCTCCCCCAAATACGACAGTGTGCTGCACATTACCATCGGCAGCGAATTCTCCTGCTGCTATCAAAACGCTCTTGTGGCGGCGGAAGAATTTTCTAATGTCTATGTGGTGGACTCCAGGAATCTTACCGTAGGCCAGGGCATTCTTGCCATTGAGGCGGCTGAGGCGGCCCGGCGGGGCGACAGCGTGGAGGACATCTTGGCCATGCTGGAACAGATGGCCGAACAAGTGGACACCACCTTTGTAGTGGACAAGCTGGACTATCTGGCTAAGGGCGGACGCTGCTCGTCGGTGGTGGCGCTGGGGGCCAACCTGCTGAAGCTGAAGCCCTGCATTGTGCTGGCCGACGGCAAAATGACGGTGGGGAAAAAATACCGGGGCGCCTTTGAAAAGGTGCTGTCCGACTATGTGCTGGACCAGTTGGCGGGAAAGAACGTAAATCAGGACCGGATTTTTGTGGTCCATACCCGGTGCGATCCGGAAGTTCCTGAGGCCGTATGCGATATGGTGCGGCAGTTTGGTTTCCGCGAGGTGCTCACTGCGGTGGCTGGGTGCACCATCTCCTGTCATTGCGGTCCCAACACCTTGGGCATTATCTTCCTCAGAAAGTGATAAAAGCCGCCCAAATATGGATTTTTCAAAAACCGCTTGACGGCCCCAGGCCGTTATGCTATAATTTGAAATTGCGTTGATATACGAGGAGGAGGTCCGCCTGATGCTGAACGAACTGGGGAACAAGGCCAAGGTCGTGGGCGTCAAGCAGGTCCGCCGGGCGCTGGCCGGCGGACAGGTCAGGCGCCTTTACCTGGCAAATGACGCCGACCCGCAGCTCACCCGGCCTCTGGAACGACAGGCGCAGGAAAAGGGTGTGGAGGTTGTCTGGTCCGAATCCATGAAGGCGCTGGGACGTGCCTGCGGCATCGCAGTCGGAGCGGCAGTAGCCGCGACGACTAAAAGCGGAGCGGAGCCTTGCGCATAAAGGCCGGCGCGGTTTTTGAGGCGCACAGTGTGCGCCCATATGGAATTTTTTCGGTTTTAGCGAATAATCTCCAGAGAGTTCGTTAAAATATATATTTATTGAAAGGAGGAAAATCATGCCTACTTTTAATCAACTGGTCCGCAAGGGCCGCGAGAAGAGCACCTACAAGTCCAACTCCCCCGCCATGCAGCACGGTCTGAACACTCTGAGGAATAAGGAGACCGACCTGCCCTCTCCTCAGAAGCGGGGCGTGTGCACCGCCGTTCGTACTTCCACTCCGAAGAAGCCGAACTCCGCGCTGCGTAAAATCGCCCGTGTGCGCCTGACCAACGGCTATGAGGTCACCGCCTATATTCCCGGCGTGGGCCACAACCTGCAGGAGCACTCCGTGGTCATGATCCGCGGCGGCCGTGTCAAGGACCTGCCCGGCGTTCGTTACCACATCATCCGCGGCACGCTGGACACCCAGGGCGTCAACGGCCGGATGCAGGCCCGCTCCAAGTACGGCGCCAAGCGGCCCAAGGCTGCCAAGAAGAAGTAATTTTCTTCACCCACAACGAGTTTTGCGCACACGCGCAAGGCATCCTGCCTTGCCGAGCGTTTATTCCATATATCCCACAAGGGGCCCCCGCAAAAGCGGGTCCCAGCTTTTGTGGGGAGAGGAGAAGGGAACTTGCGGATATGGAGTTTTCGGCATTCTTTCGCCGGAAACGGAATGGAGCGGGTTTCCTTCGACAAATGGGTGCGTCTCGGACAGGCATTGCACGAGGTATTGCTTGAGCAAGTATTGCCGCGCCGGACGAGGCGCGGGGTTCCGAGCAAGGGGAGCATACTTGAGGTATGTGACCCGCCGCGAGGGTTCCCGCGGCGAAGTATGGCACGGTGAGACGCCGCTCAAGACTTCGAGTACCTATGAATTCTAATTTTATATAGAAGGAGGGAAGCGAAGTGCCCAGAAGAGGAAACGTACCCAAGCGGGAGGTTCTGCCCGACCCGCTGTATAATTCCGTCTTAGTCACTAAGCTCGTCAACAGCATCATGCTGGACGGCAAGAAGGGCGTAGCCCAGAAAGTCGTCTACGGTGCTTTTGATATCATCAAGGATAAGACCGGCAAGGAACCCCTTGAGGTCTTCACCACCGCCATTGAGAACATCATGCCTTCCCTGGAGACCAAGTCCCGCCGGGTGGGCGGCTCCACCTATCAGGTTCCCATGGAGGTCCGCCCCGAGCGCCGTCAGACCCTTGGCCTGCGCTGGCTGACCAGTTACTCCCGCAACCGCGGCGAGAAGACCATGAAGGAGCGGCTGGCTGGTGAGATCATGGACGCCGCCAACAACACGGGTTCCGCCGTGAAGAAGCGCGAGGACACCCATAAGATGGCCGAGGCCAACAAGGCGTTCGCCCACTACCGCTGGTAAGGACGGAGGCAAACTGAACCAATATGGCAAGAAAAGTTACTCTGGAAAACACCCGTAATATCGGCATCATGGCCCATATCGACGCCGGTAAGACCACCACTACCGAGCGCATCCTGTACTACACCGGCGTGAACTATAAGATCGGTGAAACCCATGACGGGACCGCCACCATGGACTGGATGGCTCAGGAGCAGGAGCGGGGCATCACCATCACCTCCGCCGCCACCACCTGCTACTGGAAGGGCACCAAGGACCAGTTCCCCCAGACCCGGATCAACATCATCGACACCCCGGGCCACGTGGACTTCACCGTGGAGGTGGAGCGCTCCCTGCGGGTGCTGGACGGCTCTGTCACCGTCATGTGCGCTAAGGGCGGCGTGGAGCCCCAGTCCGAAACCGTGTGGCGTCAGGCGGACCATTACCGGGTCCCCCGCATGATCTACGTCAACAAGATGGACATCATGGGCGCCGACTTCTACAACGTGCTGGACATGATCCACGACCGGCTCAAGGCCAACGCCGTTCCCATTCAGCTCCCCATCGGCAAGGAGGAGACCTTCAAGGGTATCATTGACCTGGTGGAGATGGACGCCGACGTCTATTACGACGAGATGGGCAAGGACATGCGGGTGGAGGAGATCCCCGCCGACATGCTGGAGCTGGCTCAGGAGTACCGCACCAAGCTGGTGGACGCCTGTGCCGACATTGACGAGGAGGTCATGGAGCTGGCCCTGGAGGAGAAGCCCATTCCCCAGGAAATGCTGCGCCGGGCCATCCGCAAGGGCACCATTGACAACCTGATGGTCCCCGTGGTGTGCGGAACGTCCTACAAGAACAAGGGCGTACAGAAGCTGCTGGACGCCATCGTGGACTATATGCCCGCTCCCACCGACATTCCCCCCATCAAGGGTGTCAACCCCGACACCGAGGAGGAAGAGGAGCGGCCGTCCTCCGACGAGGAGCCCTTCTCCGCCCTGGCTTTCAAAATCGCCACCGACCCCTTTGTGGGACGGCTGTCCTTCATCCGGGTCTATTCCGGCACGCTGAACACCGGCACCCAGGTGCTCAACTCCACCAAGAAGCAGAAGGAGCGCATCGGCCGCATCCTCCAGATGCACGCCAACCACCGGGAGGACATCGAGACCGTGTACTCCGGCGACATCGCCGCCGTCATCGGCCTGAAGAATTCCACCACCGGCGACACCCTGTGCGACGAGAAGCACCCGGTCATCCTGGAGTCCATGGAGTTCCCCGAGCCCGTCATCCGGGTGGCCATCGAGCCCAAGACCAAGGCCGGCCAGGAGAAGATGGGCATCGCCCTGATGAAGCTGGCCGAGGAGGACCCCACCTTCAAGACCTACACCGACGAGGAGACTGGCCAGACCATCATCGCCGGTATGGGCGAGCTCCACTTGGAGATCATTGTGGACCGTCTGCTCCGTGAGTACAAGGTGGAGGCCAACGTGGGAGCGCCCCAGGTGGCCTACAAGGAGACCATCAAGCAGTCCGTCAAGCAGGACACTAAATATGCCCGCCAGTCCGGCGGCAAGGGCCAGTACGGCCACGTGGTCATCACCGTGGAGCCCAACGAGCCCGGCAAGGGCTACGAGTTCCTCAACGAGATCACCGGCGGCGTCATTCCCAAGGAGTTCATCCCCGCCGTGGACGCCGGCATTCAGGGAGCCATGCAGGCCGGCGTCATGGCCGGCTACCCCGTGGTGGACGTGAAGGTCCATCTGACCTTCGGCTCCTACCACGAGGTGGACTCCTCCGAAATGGCGTTCAAGATCGCCGGCTCCATGGCCTTCAAGGAGGCCTGCCGCAAGGCCGGGGCCTGCCTGCTGGAGCCCATCATGAAGGTGTCCGTCATCGCCCCCGAGGACTATCTGGGCAACGTCATCGGCGACCTGACCTCCCGGCGCGGCCAGATCCTGGGCCAGGAGGCCCGGCCCGGCGCCCAGCAGATTGACGCTCTGGTGCCCCTGTCCGAGATGTTCGGCTACGCCACCGACCTGCGTTCCCGCACCCAGGGCCGCGGCCAGTATACCATGGAACCCCACAGTTATGTGGAAATTCCCAAGAACATCGCGGAAAAGATCATTGCTCAGCGCGGGCGGAAGGAAGACCTGTGATTTTCCTAAAATCATAGTTGCAATTTCCGCCGCCATAGGATAAAATAGGCCCATAAACCTATTTGCCGCAACACATTTTATTTGACCATTACAAGGAGGAAAACGCAAAATGGCTAAGCAAAAGTTTGAGCGTAACAAGCCCCACGTCAACATCGGCACCATCGGCCACGTTGACCACGGCAAGACCACCCTGACCGCCGCCATCACCAAGTGGCTGGCCCTCCAGGGCTGGGCTGACTACAGCGACTACTCCAGCATCGACAGCGCCCCCGAGGAGCGCGAGCGCGGCGTTACCATCAACACCGCCCACATTGAGTACGAGACCGCCAACCGTCACTATGCCCACGTGGACTGCCCGGGCCACGCCGACTATATCAAGAACATGATCACCGGCGCTGCTCAGATGGACGGCGCCATCCTGGTCATCGCCGCCACCGACGGCCCCATGGCCCAGACCAAGGAGCACATCCTGCTGGCCCGTCAGGTGGGCGTGCCCGCCATCGTGGTGTTCCTGAACAAGTGCGACCAGGTGGACGACGAGGAGCTGCTGGAGCTGGTGGAGATGGAGGTCCGCGAGACCCTGTCCTTCTACGAGTTCCCCGGCGACGATATCCCCATCATCAAGGGTTCCGCCCTGAACGCCCTGACCAACGAGTCCGGCAACAAGGATGACCCCGACTTCACCTGCATCAAGGAGCTGATGGACGCTGTTGACAGCTACATCCCCACTCCCGACCGCAAGGCCGACCTGCCCTTCCTGATGCCCGTCGAGGACGTGTTCACCATCACCGGCCGCGGCACCGTGGCCACCGGCCGTGTGGAGCGCGGCCAGCTGAAGGCGGGCGAGACCGTTGAGATCGTCGGCCTCACCGAGGAGAAGAAGAGCACCGTCGTCACCTCCATGGAGATGTTCCGCAAGACCCTGGACTATGTCGAGGCCGGCGACAACGTGGGCTGCCTGCTCCGCGGCGTCAACAAGGACGAGATCGAGCGCGGCCAGGTGCTGTGCAAGCCCAACTCTATCCACCCCCACACCAAGTTCGTGGGTCAGGTGTACGTCCTGTCCAAGGACGAGGGCGGCCGTCATACCCCCTTCTTCAACAACTACCGTCCCCAGTTCTACTTCCGTACCACCGACGTGACCGGCGTCATCACTCTGCCCGAGGGCACTGAGATGTGCATGCCCGGCGATAACGTGGACATGAACGTGGAGCTGATTACTCCCATCGCCATTGAGAAGGGTCTGCGCTTCGCTATCCGTGAGGGTGGCCGTACCGTGGGTTCCGGCGTCGTCATCGACGTGGCCGAGTAATTTATCCCATACTGAGCGCCCCCATCCGTTAGGGCGAAACATGATTCCAGTGATGAGTTAAGCCCCTTTGCCCCACCGCGAAAAGCGCCCGCCCCATTCAAATGGGGCGGGCGCTCTTTTGTATCCTGCGTTTCGCTTGACACATCCGGACGGTTGTGATAATATACTGCAATAGTGCAAAACCAAACATCGTGATGAACGCGGGAAGTAGTCCGGTTCGGAGCTGCCAGAGAAGGGCCGCCACGGCTGAAAGCGGCCCTCAGGGAAGGTCCGGGCGAAATGCAAGCGGGAGCGAGGGGGATTCGGATGCCCTCCGTTCAGGAAGGACGGATTCAACCGGCAAGAGCGATTTGCGAGAGATTTTGCGTCACAAAGAGGCACAGGTCTGCGGCCATACTTGTGTGTATGGCAAGAAGCCGTAACGAATTTGTGGCGAAAAATATCCGCAAAGCGCCGCAGACCCATTGAATCAGTGCTTCCTCAAGGCCACGTCACGGCCTTTGAGCGAAAAACGAGAGTGGAACCGCGGCACCGCCGCCTCTCATGCCATCTGGGCGTGAGGGGTTTTTTTGTTTCGATAAGGAGGCATTTTTCTATGACCCGACTGGGCGAGACGCTGCGGGCCTATCAGGCCCGAGACCCGGCGGCGAGGAGCAGGCTGGAGATATTCCTGCTCTACCCCGGGGTGCACGCCACGCTTTACCATCGATTGGCCCACTTTTTATACTGTCGCCGCCTGAAATTTCTGGCCCGGTTCGTGTCCCAGTGGAGCCGGTTCTGGACGGGTATTGAGATTCACCCCGGGGCCAAAATCGGCCGCCGGCTGGTCATCGACCACGGCATGGGCATCGTCATCGGCGAGACCGCCGAGGTGGGGGACGACTGCCTCATCTACCACGGGGTCACCTTGGGCGGCACCGGCAAGGACCAAGGCAAACGCCACCCCACCATCGGCAGCAATGTGCTCATCTCCACCGGGGCCAAGGTACTGGGGCCCTTCAAGGTGGGGGACAACGCCCGTATCGCGGCCAACGCCGTGGTCCTCTCCGAGGTGCCCGCCGACGCCACCGCCGTGGGCATTCCCGCCCAGGTGGTGCGCATCGCGGGCAAGACCACTCACTACGCCGACGAGGTGGACCAGACCAGCGTGAAAAGCCCCACTCAGGAGCGCATCGCCGCTTTGTCCGACCGGGTGGAGGCGTTGGAAAAGCTGCTGGACCAATGCCATATTGAGGGCAGGCGGGATGCCTGCGTCTCCTGCGCAGCAAAAGATAAGACTGAAAAGGGAGGATAACCACCATGTATCTCTACAATTCCGCCACCCATAAAAAGGAAGAATTCAAGACCCACACACCCGGCCGGGTGGAGATGTACACCTGCGGCCCCACCGTCTACGGCTATGCCCACATCGGCAACCTGCGCTCCTACATCACCGAGGACGTGCTGGAAAAGTTCCTGCGCTACGAGGGCTATGAGGTGAACCGGGTGATGAATATCACCGACGTGGGCCACCTGGCCTCCGACGCCGACACCGGCGAGGACAAGATGCTCAAGGGCGCCCGCCGGGAGAACAAGTCCGTGATGGACATCGCCAAATTCTACACCGGCGCCTTTTTCGCCGACTGCGCCAAGCTGAACATCAAGACCCCCGAGGTGGTCCAGCCCGCCACCGGGCTCATCGGCGAGTTCATCCGGGTGGTGTCCGCCCTCGTCGACAAGGGCTATGCCTACGCGGCGGGGGGAAATGTGTATTTCGACACCTCCAAGCTGGACCGCTACTACGTGTTCAACGACCACGACCAGGAGGACTTGGCGGTGGCCGTCCGGGAGGGCGTGGAGGAGGACGTGAACAAGCGCAACAAAAACGACTTCGTCCTCTGGTTCACCAAGTCCAAATTTGAGGACCAGGCCCTGAAATGGGACTCCCCCTGGGGGGTGGGCTACCCCGGCTGGCACATCGAGTGCTCCTGCATCTCCATGAAGTACAACGGAGAATACCTGGACCTCCACTGCGGCGGCATCGACAACGCCTTCCCCCACCACACCAACGAGATCGCCCAGTCCGAGGCCTACCTGGGCCACCCCTGGTGCGGCCACTGGTTCCATGTCCACCACCTGAACACCAGCACGGGTAAAATCTCCAAGTCCAGCGGCACCAAGCTCACCGTGGCCCTGCTGGAGGAGAAGGGGTACGACCCCCTGGCCTACCGCTTCTTCTGCCTGCAAAGCCACTACCGCAAGGGGCTGGTGTTCTCCTGGGAGAACCTGGACAACGCCGCCGGGGCCTACAACAAGCTGATTAAACGCATCGCCGCCCTCAAGGAGGGGGACGGCCCGGTGGACCAGGAGGCCGCTGCCCAGTTCAAGGAAAAATTCCTCACCCAGGTGGGCAGCGATTTGAACACCTCCATGGGCGTCACCTGCCTGTACGACGTGCTCAAGGCCCCGGTGAACGACGCCACCAAGCTGGCCGTCTTGGCGGACTTCGACCAGGTGCTGTCCCTGTCCCTGCTGGAAAAAGCGGCGGAACTGCGGGAGAAAGAGGCCGCTCAGGCCAGGTCCGCCGCCAGCGCCGGAGGCTTCACCGTCCAGGGCGAGGGGGACCCGGCCATCGATGCGCTGGTGCTCCAGCGGGCCCAGGCAAAAAAGGCGAAAGATTTTGCCGAGGCCGACCGTATCCGGGAGCAGCTGAAGGCCCAGGGCGTGGAAGTCACCGACGTGCCCGGCGGAGCGGTCTGGCGCCGGGCCTGAACCACCGCAGGCCAAGAGCCTGCTTCATATCTCGAAGAATGCCAGTTGACGGGGAATTTTCCCGTTAGTCGAGGCGGGAAAATCCCTCGGCCATTCGACAGTTTCAGCTGTAAATACAGATTCTAAAAACAGGAGCGGACATGGGGAAACCATGTCCGCTCCCGCTCCATTTCCCGCGGCGCCTCTTTTGCCCGGCCCGCGTCAGCGCCTGATCCCATAGACCCCGGTGGCGGTGGCCAGTATCTCCTCCGGACACCCCGCAGGGAATACCTCCGCCCACAGCTGGGCCGAACCGGTCCCAATGCGGACTGTGTGAGTCCGCACCCGGATGTCCGCGTCCAATGGAACCGGACGGGCATAGTTCACCGTCAGAGTGATGGTGGGCGTGGCGGCGCGGGCGCATTGGGCGGAACATGTGACCCCCATGCAGGTATCCACCAGGGCGGCGGTGATGCCGCCGTGGACAATGCCCAGAGGGTTGGCCATGGAGGGGCCGGTGCGGCAGGCAAAGAGCAGCGAACCATCCGGGCCGTCCTCCTCCTCCAAAGCAACGTCCCGTCCAAAGAGGGGCCACGCCTGGGCGGGAGAGTGGAGCCGGAGGGCTATGGAGCGCTCCACACTCCGGCGCAGCTCGGCATTCGGCATAAGCTCAGGCATGACCATCTCTCCTCAATTCTTTTTCCCGCTCCGCAGCGCCCGTACCAGTTCCTCGCTGGGGGTGACGTACACCGTGCGGCAGGTGTTGTAGACCACATAGCCCGGCTTGGCCCCGGCGGGCTTCTTCACCACCTTGACGGGGGTGTAGTCCACCGGCACCTGCCCCGACTCCCGCCCCTGGGAGAACCAGGCCGCCAGCATGGCCGCCTCGGTGAGAGACCGCTGGTCCGGCTCCGCCCCGCCGGTCTTCAAAATCACGTGGGAGCCGTGGAGCTTCTGGGCGTGGAGCCACAGGTCCCGTTTGTCCGCATCCTTCAGGGTCAGCCGGTCGTTCTGGCTGTTGTTCTTGCCCACCAGGATGGTCAGCCCCAAAGAGGATTTAAACTCCATGGGCTTGGCGTGAACGAACTTCACCTTGCCCTTGGCGGTCATCTTCTTTTTGTGCTGCTTGAGATAGCCGTTGTCCATCAGCTCCTGGCGGATCTCCTGGAGGTCCCGGTCTCCCTCAGACAGGGTGATCATCTGGAGCACGCTGTCCAGGTAGTCCAGCTCCACCCGGTTCTTCTCCAGCTGAATGGTCAGCATCTCCTCCGCCTTCTGGGCCTTCTTATAGTCCTTGTAATATTTCGCCGCGTTCTGCTGGGGGGTGAGCAGGGGGTCCAGGGGGATGTCCACGTCCTTCCCCGCCGGGTCGTAGTAGTCCTGGGCCCGGAGGAGGGATTGACCCCGGCTCATCTGGTAGAAGTTGGTGGTGATAATGTCGCCGTACCGGCGCAGCTTTTCCCGGTCCGCCGTCCTGGCCAGGTCCCCTTCCTGGTTGGCAATTTTTTTCGCCGTGCGGTTCCGGGCCTGGGTGACGGAGCGAATGAAGTCCTGCCCCCGCTGTTTCACCCGCTCCTGGGCCTCCTTCTGCTCGTAGAAGTCGTCCAGCAGGGCAGAAAATGTGGGGTAGCGCCTCAGCTCCACTTTGGGGCCGTACTGGAGAACGGACTGGAAGGTGAAATCGATGGGTCTGCCGTCCCGAACCAGCATGGTGGGGGTGTAGTCCCCCGCCCGCACCCGGTCTATGAGCTGTTCCAGCCGCCGGGCCAGCCCTTCCCTGTCCCCTTCTCCTTGGAACACCAGCTCCCGGGCGATGAGGGGGGACAGGCCGTTGAAGCAGTCCAGCAGCCATTTGTCCTGGCCGTCCCCCTGGGGGGCGCCTGCGAGGACAAAGGAGCGCAGCTCCTCCGGGGACATGGCGGATGGGTCCAGCCGCCCGGTGGGCTCGGGGGGCTGGTAGTACAGGCCCGGCATAACGGGCCGCTTCACGGACAGGTCCCCATCCGCCCGGCGCATACAGTCGGTGACCCTCCCCGCACCGTCCAGCATGATGAGGTTGGACTTGCGGCCGATACATTCCAGCACCAGCCGCCGCTCCACCCGGTCCCCCAGCTCGTCCAGGGTCTCGAACCGAAAGTCCAGCAGACGCTCCATGGAGGGCTGGGTCAGCTCCAGCAGCCTCGCCCCGGTGAAGTGCTTGCGCAGCAGCATACAGAACATGGGGGGCGTCTCCGGGTTTTCCCGGGGGACTTTTGTCAGCTGGGCCCTGGGGTGGGCCGGGCTGGCGGAGAGGAGCAAGCGCACGTTCTCCCGCCCCGCCCGCATGTGGAGCACCGCCTCGTCCCGGGCGGGCTGGTAGAGCTTATCCACCTTGCCGCCCACCAGCTTGTCCCGCAGCTCCCCGGCCAGGGCCGTCATAAATATCGCGTCAAAAGGCATTGTTCACAGTTCCTCTCAACCAAAGTTTGGGGCCCCCGCAAAGCCGCCTTTTGGCTTTGCGGGGAGAGGAGGCACAGCGGAACGGAGGAGCTTTCCCCAAGGGGGAAGCGGCTGAGTGCAGCTTGTGCCGACGAGTCAAATGGCATGGGATGATTCCTCCATCATCGTTTCAAACAGCTCGTTGAGCCGGTCCGTCCTCCCCTGTAAATACAGCCAGCCGAACAGGGACTCCAGCGCCGTGGCGGCGTGGTACTCCCCCACGCTGGCCCCCTTGGGGACGGCGGCGGTGTGGCTGTTGCGCCCCCGGCGGTAGACGGCCTGCTCCTCCTCGGTGAGCAGGGGCAGGATGGCGCGGGCCAGCCTGGCCTGGGCCGGGGCGGCCACGTATTTGACCGCCGCTTTGTGCAGGCCTGAATTGGTGGCCTTTCCGTGGAGGCACAGCCAGGAGCGGACCATCAGCTCATACACCCCGTCGCCCAAATGGGCCAGCCCCAGCGCGCTGATGTGCTCCATTGTATCCTGTCCCGTGGACAGGTGAAAGTAATCCATGGGAATTTCTCCAATCTTGCTCAATATCTTTGAAATTATATCACAAATTTTTAAAAAAGCAAGGGGAAAGGGCGGCGGTCCTTGGACCGCCGCCCCCAGTTCAATTTTGTCCACAGTTTGCTCGAATTGCTTGACATACTCTTTGCACGC
>CANOBV010000041.1 GCA_947564255.1 uncultured bacterium
CTGGACAATTTCGACCATGTTTTGCGGTTTTTAGAGCTGGTCAATCACCCTGAGGGACTGAACATTGGGATGCGCCATATCTCTGTGTCCACCTGCGGGCTGGTAAAGAAAATTGACAAACTGGCCCAGCTTGGGTTACAATTGACATTAAGCGTTTCGCTCCATGCCCCGGATGACGAGGTCCGGTCCCGGCTCATGCCGGTGAACAGGTCCGTGGGAGTGAAGACGCTGATGGATACCTGCCGCCGGTACTTTGAGACCACCGGGCGGCGGATCTCCTACGAATACGCCATGGTGGACGGGGTGAATGACTCCGATGCCCAGGCCGACCAGCTGGCGAAGCTGCTGCGGGGCCAGCCGGGGCATGTAAACCTGATACCATTGAACGAGGTGGCGGAATCGCCCCTCAAGCCCAGCCGCCGGGTGCGTCAATTTCAGCAGCGGCTGGAGGGGCATGGCGTCACCGCCACAGTGCGGCGGAAGCTGGGGGGCGATATCGACGCCTCCTGCGGCCAGCTGCGGCGGAAGAGGAGCATGGAGGGAGAGACCCATATCCCAGAGGAGGGATTGACTTGAGAGTATGTGGTGTGACGAACATAGGCTGCCGCCGTCAGGATAACCAGGACAGCTATGCCGTTCGGGAACTGGCGGGCGGCAGTGCTCTGCTGGTGGTATGTGACGGCATGGGGGGCGCTCGGGCGGGCAGTGTGGCCAGCGCCGTGGCGGTGGAGGCGTTTGCCGCCGCTGTGGCGGAGGCGGCGTCCGGAGGTATGCCGGAGGACCCGGCCTTGCGGGAGCAGGTGCTGAAGGAGGCGTGCAGTCAGGCCAACACGGAGGTGTACCGTCTCAGTCGGGAAAAGCGGGAGTATGAAGGCATGGGCACCACTTTGGTGGCGGCGCTGATACTGTCCGGTACGGTATGTATGATTCACGTGGGGGACAGCCGGGGCTATATACTGGAAAATAATAGAATTCACCAGGTGACGGTGGATCACTCGCTGGTACAGCTGCTGGTGGACCGGGGGGAGATTACCCCCGAAGAGGCTCGTGTACATCCCCAGAAGAACTTGATCACCCGGGCCTTGGGGGTGGACAGCTGGGTGGAATGTGACCTGACCTGGCTGGAACTGAAGGAAGGCAGCCGGCTGCTGCTGTGCAGCGATGGGTTGACCAATGTGCTGGACGATGAGACGATTTTGGAGTTGAGCGGCGGGGAACCGGACCCGGAGAAATTCAGCCGGGCGCTGCTCAGCCTGACGCTGGAACGAGGGGCGCCGGACAACGTGACCGTTGTGCTGGCGCAGCTGTGAGATTAGGAGGACTTTTACCATGGATCAATACATAGGTAAAATGCTCGACAACCGGTATGAGATCTTGGAATGCATTGGAACCGGAGGTATGGCGGTGGTGTACAAGGCCCGGTGCCACCGGCTTAACCGGTTGGTAGCCATCAAGATTTTAAAGCCGGAATTGGCCAGTGACGCCGACTTCCGCCGCCGTTTTCATGATGAATCCCAAGCGGTTGCCATGCTGTCTCACGCCAACATCGTGTCTGTGTACGATGTGAGCCGGTCCGACGGGCTGGACTACATTGTCATGGAACTGGTGGATGGACTCACCCTCAAGCAGTATATGCAGCGGCGGGGTACCCCTCTGAACTGGCGGGAGGCCCAGCATTTCATCACACAGGTCATGCGGGCGCTGAGCCACGCCCATGGCCGGGGAATTATCCACCGGGATATCAAACCCCATAATATTATGGTCCTCAGGGACGGCAGTGTGAAGGTCACTGATTTCGGCATCGCCCAGCTGGCCAGTGCCGCGCAGAACACCATGACCCAGGAGGCCATCGGCTCGGTGCACTATATCTCCCCGGAACAGGCCAAGGGCAGCCATGTGGACTGCCGCACCGATATCTACTCCGCTGGAGTGGTGCTCTATGAGATGCTTACCGGGCGGCTCCCCTTTGAAGGGGACACCCCGGTGGCGGTGGCCATCCAGCACATCAAGTCCATTCCGGTGCCGCCCTGCGACCTGAATCCCGATGTGCCCAAGGCGCTGGAGGCCATTACCATGAAAGCCATGGCCCCGGAACTGGGCCAGCGTTACGCCTCCGCGGAGGAAATGCTGGACGATTTGAAGGAATTTCGAAAGAATCCTGACTTCCAGCCCGGCGGACCGGGTCCGGAGGGGGAGCCGGATGAGCCCACCATGGTGGTGCCCAGCAAAGTGATCACAGCCTCGGTGCGGGTGCCGGCAGAGCGCCGGGAGCCGGAACGTCCCCAATCCGAGCGGCGGGAGCGCCGCCGCAGGGAGGAGGCATACGAGGACTACGACTATGACGAGGAGCCTCCCCGCCGGGGCGGCGGAATTGCGGCAGCCTTTGTGGCGGTGCTGATGATTCTGGCGTTTATTGGTTTTATCGGATATTTTCTCATCAATTTCATTCTGAAAGATATGTTTGCCGAGGCGCCGGAATATGTGGTGCCGGACCTGCGGGGCTACACCGTGGAGCAGGTGGAGCAGAACAAAACCATATTGGGAGATTTTGATATCGAGGAGGGGCCGATCAAGAAAAGCACCTATCCGGAGGGACAGATTTGTGAGCAGAACCCTGCGCCCAACACGAAAGTGAAGGAGGGCGGCATGACCATTACCGTCAATGTCAGCGGCGGCGAGGACAAAATGTATATGCCCGACGTGGAGACCTGGGACATCCGGAAGGTTTTAGAGGTGCTTCAGGACGAGATGGGGCTGAAGGTGCTGCAGGAGGAGGAGTTCTCGCCGACAATCACCAAGGGTTTCGTGGTCTCTCAGACGCCTAAGAAAGACACCTGGGTGAAGGAGGGCGATGAGGTCACTGTCGTCATCAGTAAAGGCCCGGAGAAGAAGCAGGCCACGGTGACCCGATTCCTGAACATGCCGCTGGAGGACGCAAAAGTGCAGATTGAGCAGCTGGGGCTGAAAGTGGGCGAGGTGAAGGAGCAGTACAGCGACGAATATACCGAGGGCCGGGTGTGTTGGCAGAGCATCAGCCAGGGCGAGCAGGTGGACAAAGGCACCACCATCGACCTGTGGGTGAGCAAGGGACCGGAACCGGAGCCTACGCCGGAACCCACGCCCTCCGAAAGCGCGCCGCCGGAGAGCGGCCAGCCCCCCGAGCCCACTCAGAATGTAAACGCGGCGTCCAGCACCCAGATTATCACGGTGGACCTGGGAGCGTACGAGGGTTCTGTGGACGTGCGCATTGTGGTGGGGGAGCAGCTCATCCATGACGGGGCGGTAGACGCCAACCAGAACGTCAGCTTTTCCAAATCCGTCACCGCTTCCGGAACCCAAATGGTGTATATCTATATCAACGGGCTGCTGGTGAGTAGCTACCCCCAGCCGTTTTAAGGTATGACGGGGCGTATTGTCAAGGCCCTCAGCGGGTTTTATTACGTGGACACTGGGGAGGGGGAGACGGTCCCCTGCCGGGGACGGGGAAAGCTGCGCCACCAGAAACGCACGCCTCTTGTGGGTGACTGGGCGGAAATCACACTGGTTGAGGATGGAAAAGGGATGGTGGATACCATCATGCCCAGAAAGAACCAGTTCAGGCGCCCCGCTGTGGCCAACATCGACCAGATGGTCATCGTGTGTTCAGGGGCGGTCCCCGTCACTGACCCCTTTCTCATCGACCGCATGGCCGCCATGGCGGAATGGAAAAGCTGCGAGCCCCTCATCGTGTTCAACAAATGCGACCTGGAACGGATGGATGAATTGGTCCGGCTGTATCAGCTGGCCGGGTTTTCCACCCTTCAGGTGAGCGCGGAGACAGGAGAGGGAATGGCCGCCTTAGCCGAAGCCATCGCCGGAAAGGTGTCTGCGTTCACCGGAAATTCCGGAGTGGGCAAATCCAGCATACTCAACGCCCTCCAACCCGGATTCGGTTTGGAGGTGGGCGAAGTCAGCGAAAAGCTGGGCCGGGGCCGCCACACCACCCGCCATGTGGAGCTGTTCCCGGCGGCGGGCGGGTTGGTGGCGGACACGCCGGGATTCTCATCCTTTGATGTGGAACAGATGGAGGCCATTCCCAAAGAGGCGCTGGCCGGGGTGTTCCGGGAGTTTGCGCCCTATTTGGACGCGTGCCGTTTTCAAGGCTGCGCCCACGTAAAAGAGAAGGGCTGCGCTGTGCGGGAGGCCATGGAGGCGGGGAAGATCGCGCCAAGCCGCCACCGGAGCTATGTCCGCCTGTTGGAGCAGGCCAAAGAGGTCCCGGAGTGGGAAATCGCAAAAAAGAAATAGATTTCGCTGCCGCAAGAAGAAAAATGAACGAGACAACCCCCCTTTCACATATGCTGGTGTAGATTCCAGCGTTGAGAGAGGAGGGTTGTTTTCATGCGAGTCGTGGTGGTGAAGTTTCCAAAGGCGCTGTGCGGCCTGATGCGCAAAATATTCCACATGGATTGACGGGTACTTCAGTACCGGTATATCCTGGCTGTTCCGCTCATATAGTGAACACAGAATACGAGCAAGGAGAGGAAGCCTATGGATATGGAGCTGAAGCGCGTCACGCTGGAGGGATACCGCTGCGTGGCGCATACCATGTTCTCTCAGGAAGAGACCTTGGAGAGCATTGTGCCCGACGCTTGTCCGGACATTGCCCGGATTGTTTCGGCATCAGGAAAAGTTTTTCTCAAGGACAAGGAGCTGGGAGAGGGGACTCTCCGGCTCAACGGCACGGCCAAAGTGACAGTGCTGTACATACCGGAAGGGGAGGAGCTGCCCCGGGCGTTGGAGGTGTCCATCCCCTTCCAGTGTGTCCGGGACGACCCCAAATTTCACGCTGGATGTCCGGTGCTGGCCGACCTTCAGGCCCCATGGGCCGACGCCCGGACCATCAATCCCAGAAAGATGCTGGTGCGGGTAGGTCTGTCGGTGTGGGCGGCGGGTTATGAGCGGGAGCGCCGGGAACTCTCCGCCGACCTTACCGGAGGAGAAGGGGAAGGGCTGCAGAAGCTGATTACGTCCCGAAAGTGCTGCGTCATCCCGGATGTGATGGAAAAGACGTTCACATTTTCCGATGTGCTGCGCCCGCCCGCCTCCCGGCCTGAAATCGAGGACCTGCTGCTGTGCCGGGCGGAGCTTGGAACGGCGGACGCGAAATTTATCGGCAAGAAACTGGTGCTCAAGGGAGACGTACAGCTCTCGGTGGTGTACCGCTCCGGAGAGGGGCTGAATCAGACCAGATTCGAGCTGCCTTACTCACAGATTCTGGACGTGGGTGAGGTGCCTGACGAGGCTGAGCCGGAGGTGGTAGTGGTGCTGAAAAGCGTGGACTGCCATGCGCGAGAGGGAGAACTGGAAGTGGCCCTGGAGATGCTGGCCCAGGCGGCGGTGTGGGAGCGCCGGTCCGTGGAGCTCATCAGCGATGCCTATTGCGTGGGGAAACCCATTGATGTAGAGCGCTCTCCGGCCCGGCTGTGTACGATGGCGGACAGGTCCGCCCGGCGGGAGATGGGGCGGAAACTGTGTGAGTCGGGGATACCGGCCAAGCAGGTGTTGGATTGCGCCGCGGTGATGTCTTCCCTGGCAGGGGCTCCGGCAGAGGGAGGCATGGAGTTCACTGCCCAGGTGAACGCCTCGGTTTTGTATCTCAGCGAAGACGACGCCCTGTGCGGCGTGGAGACGGAAATCCCTGTGGCCTGCCGGGTGGACGTGCCGGAGGGCTGCCAGTGCGTCTGCCGCTGCCGGGCGGTGGGGGAGGCCACCGCTGTCCCTGTCACAGGCGGGTTGGAGGTGCGGTTCGAGGCGGAATTCACCTGGACAATTGTGAAAGAAGAACAGGTGAACTGCGTCACCGACGCGAAGCCCGGCGCGGTACAGGATATGGGGCCCCGTCCATCGGTTGTTATCCGCCGGGTGGAGCGGGGAGAGGCGCTGTGGGACATTGCCAAGTCCTGCGGCTCTACCATGGATGACATCCGCTCGGCCAACGGACTGCCGGGGGAAGAGGCGGCGGTGGGTACGCTGCTGCTCATTCCGGCCAGGAGAAATTGAATTGAGGGGGCGGTTCGGGGAAAAACCGGACCGCCCCTGTCATATTCCACGGCTTATCCCCATACAAATGAAAGTGAGTATGCGTGAGGAGGGTTCAGCTTTGGAAAACAAGTTGTATGAGGATATCGCCCAGCGCACCCAGGGCGACATCTATATCGGGGTGGTGGGGCCGGTCCGCACAGGAAAATCCACCTTCATCAAACGCTTTATGGAGACCCTGGTGCTGCCCAAGATTGAAAACGGCTTTATCCGGGACCGCGCCCGCGACGAGCTGCCCCAAAGCGGTTCGGGCCGGGTGGTGATGACCGCCGAGCCCAAGTTTGTCCCCGAAGAGGCGGTGGAGATGGCTATGGAGGACGGCGGCGTGTTCTCCGTCCGTCTCATCGACTGTGTGGGCTATATGGTGCCAAGCGCTCTGGGGCAGATGGACGGGGAACAGCCCAGAATGGTGACCACGCCTTGGTTCGACCATGAGATCCCCATGACCCAGGCTGCGGAGTACGGTACACAGAAGGTCATCACCGACCACTCCACCATCGGCATTGTGGTCACCACCGACGGCTCCGTCACCGACATCCCCAGGGAGGATTACCTGGAGGCGGAGGAGCGGGTGATCAGTGAGCTCAAGGGTCTGGGTAAGCCTTTTATGGTGCTGCTCAATTCCGCCCAGCCCTATGGCGAGCGGGCCCAGACCCTTCAGGCGGACATCGCCGAGCGATACGACGTGACCTGTCTGGCAGCCAACTGCCTCACGCTGGACGAGGGGGCGGTGAGCGAGATCATCCGGGCGGTGCTCCATGAGTTCCCGCTGAAGCAGATGGACCTGTTCCTTCCGCCTTGGGTAGATGTTCTGCCTTTCGAGCACCCCATCAAAAGCGGGCTGTACGCTATGATCCGGGAGGAGACGGCAAACCTGATGCGCTTACGGGACGCGGAGGGAGCGGTGCTGGCCATGGGCGACCGGGAGGAAGTGAGTTCCGCTGTCCTCAACCGGATGGACATGGGGAGCGGGGTGGTCACCGCTACCCTGGAACTGCCCCGGGGGCTGTTCTACTCCACGGTGTCCGAGCGGTGCGGGTTGGAGATTCGGGACGACGGCGACCTCATCGACCAGCTCACCCAGATGGCCTGCATGAAGCGCAGCTATGAGAAGGTGGAGGACGCCCTCCATCAGGTAGAGGCCACGGGCTACGGTATCGTTATGCCTGACCCCCAGGAGATGACCTTGGAGGAACCGGAAATCGTCAAGCAGGGAGGACGGTATGGAGTGCGGCTCAAAGCCAGCGCGCCGTCCATCCACATGATGCGGGCGGACATCAAGACGGAGGTCTCCCCCATTATGGGCACTGAAAAGCAGTCGGAGGAGATGGTGGATTACCTGCTCCGGCAGTTTGAGGGGGACACTGGGAAGATCTGGGACTCCAACATCTTTGGCCGTTCCTTCCACGAGCTGGTGGGGGAGGACCTGAACGGCAAGCTGAAACGGATGCCCGAGGAGGCCCGAGAGAAGCTGCGGGAGACCCTCCAGCGAATTATCAACGAGGGGTCCGGGGGACTGATCTGCATCATTTTGTGATATAGCGTGCTCAATTGATGGGCGGGGCGGTGTCCCCGCCCATTTATTTCCTGTTTCTTACATTACTTTCTTGCGTAATATGACGATCTGTGTTAAAATGAAAAAACCTTAAGGTTTTTTGACCCGGGTATACCCGGGTCAAGGTTGTTGATTGAGAGGAGGGACGGGACGTGAGGAGTGGTCCGCCCTGGTATACGCCCGCCGTTTTGCCGCCGGGGGCGGCGGGGTGACAAGGCCAGGCGATGGGCAAACCGCGGGAAATTGCGGGACGCAAAGCCACGGGGCTAAGGCACGAGACGTGCCGTGTTACGCCGGCCGGGCTGCTGAAAATTGGCAAACCTCCGGAAACGGTGGGAGGCAAAGCCGGGGAGCCGAGGCGCCCTTGAGCTATACCCGTCCGACCGCCGGATATGCTGTGTCCGATTTTTCAGCAAAGGAAGGAAAATGATGAACTTTTTAAAAAAGACCTGGTCTGTCGTGCTGTCACTTGTGCTGTGCGCGACTCTGTTTATACCGTCTTTCGCGGCGACCTTTACCCAACTTCAAGAAGCCGTTGACGGTGATGTACCAGGAACTCAGATTGAGGGCTCCGACCGTTACGGTTATGCCTGGAACGAGGAAGCGAAACAATACGGCATCGAAGCGTGGGATGAGGAAGGCACCCGTAACGTCCTGCTCAAGGAGGATGTCATATTTGATGAGGAGACTGACGGTAAGGATCATGACGATATTCGAGTTACGGGCGGGAAAGATGTAGTCCTCGATTTAAACGGAAAGAGTGTGGACAATACAGGCCACAATCCCAGGAACAATACTAACGATGAAAGTTCGGTTTTATATGTGATAGACGGCAGCCTGACCCTCAATGACAGCAGTGAGGATGGCGCCGGAAAAATCACCGGAGCGACCCACAGCGGCGTTTGGGTGGGAGACGGAAAACAAGGAACTGAAAAAAATTGTTCCTTTGTCATGAATGGCGGGACCATCACAGGCAATACGAATATTGATGCAGGAGCAGAGGCGGGTGGCGGCGGCGTCCGCGTGGCGGGGGTAAACTCCAGCTTTACCATGAACGGAGGCAAGATCACCGGCAACACCGCCACCGCCAACGGCGGCGGCGTGACTGTGGTCAACGGCGGCCGCTTTGAAATGACCGGCGGTGAGATCAGCGGCAACCAGTGCGACTGGGGCGGTGGTGTGGCCGTCATCGGCAAGGACAGCACATTTACCATGTCCGGCGGCGCGGTGCTCAGTGACAATAAGACTCTTAGCGATGAGAGCGTAAATCATGCTTCCGATGTGTTTGCGAAGAAGGGTGGAACGGTCATCACCAAGGACGCTGCGGAGACCGAGAGTGGGAATCGATTTGATGGTTTCGAGATGACTGAGGTAAAGAAGGATGAAAAAATTGAGGATGGGAACCCGTGGAAGGGCGAGAAGCCTGCCGAAGGTGAGCTGACAAGCGAAGGTAACGGTCATCTCTTGACTTCCCGGTATGTTGAGGTGTCCGGTGGAACCGAGGAGCCCGGTGGGGGACTTGGCACCGTTACCATTGAAGACCCCGACACCCCTCTGGGCGGTGAGCCCGAGGTTGAAGCCCCCGAAATCGAGATTGACGACCCCGCCGTCCCGCTGGCCTCCGGTCCCGTTACCCGCGCCCAGTTCATCGACTACCTGTGGCGGCACGAGGACGGGCCCGAGACCGACGGTGTGTGCACCTTTACCGACGTGCCCGAGGACCACGAGTATGTGCTGGCCCTGGCCTGGGCGGAGCAAAACGAGGTTGCTTTCCCCTACGAGGACGGCGCTTTTAAGCCCGACGAATTGGTCACCGTGGACGCGGTCCGGGGGTTCCTGGATAACTTTGCCAAGGTGTTCGGCACCAACGCCGTGGCCGCCGCCGACCTCAAGAGTCTGACCGGCGCGGCGGACGAGGCCGTGCTCAATTGTGGCGAGGTGCTGGCCGAGTTCTTCGGCGAGGAGTATGCGGCTCCCCAGCCTCCCGAGCAGGATGAGCTGGGCGGTGCGGCATAAATCAAAGCAAACCGAATAAAGCTGCGCGAAAGGCCCCGGAAGTATCCGGGGCCTTTCACACTTCCTGGGCCAGGGCTTCCAGCTCCGTTCGGTCCGGTACTGTCACCGAACGGTATCCGAGTGCCACCAGCCCCAGCGCGGACAGCTCTCCCAACACCCGGCTCACCGTCACCCGGGACAGGCCCACAGCCTGACCTATCCCCTCGTGGGTGGCTTTGATGGGGGCGCCTTCCGCCACGGGCTGGTTCAAAAGCCACCGCGCCACCCGCTGCCGGGCGGGCAGGGAGGAAGATTCCACGTGGTCGGAGAGCATTCGCACAGTCCTGGCCAGGTGCTGGAGCATGGGCAGGGCCAGCTCCGGGTGGCGTTGAAAAGCCCTGTCCAACTGTCCTTGGTCAATGGTCAGAATTTGGCATTCCTCCAGGGCCATTGCGGAGGTCACCCGGGGACAGCCGTCAAAGAAAGACGCCTCGCCCATCAAATCACCGGAGCGGTGAATGGCCAGCACCCGCTCCTCTCCGCTGCCGGTGCTGATGAAGCTGCGCACTGAGCCGGAGACCAGGTAATAGAAACAGTCGGGGCGGGCGCCCTGCAGATAGATGAGTTGTCCCGCCCGGTAGCGCCGGGGGCGGCAGCCTTCGGCCAGAAGGTCCCAGTTTGCCATGTGATGTGCCTCCTGTTCTCTCATAAAACTGTATCATAGTTTACATTGCTTCCCGGTTGGTTTTGGCGTAATGAGTGCACAATATTTTTTGTGTTCCCTCTGGCGGAGGCCATCCGCCATTTTTTCTTGTTGGGGTTGTATTTGAGCAGAAGGTATGATAAAATAACGCCAAGGCCCATGGGCCTTGATTCGTATGTACATACGAATCAAACAGTGTTAAAAACGAAAGGGGGCGGCGAATATGAGAGGCGGTCCACCCTGGCATGCTCCCGCCGCTTTGACGCCGGGAGCGGCGGGGTGAGGAGCGGGCGGCGGCAAACCACTGGAAACGGTGGGACGCAAAGTTACGGGGCTAAGGCGCGGGGCGTGCTGCGCTATGCTCGCCGGACTGCTGAAAATTGGCAAACCACGGGAAACCATGGGACGCAAAGCCAGGGGGCTACGGCGCGTTTGTGCTATGCTCGCCCGGCCGCCGGATTCTTTGCATCCGATTTTTCAGCAAAGGAAGGAAAAAATAATGAAATTTTTGAAAAAGACAATTGCGGTCACCCTGTCTTTGGCATTGGGTGCGGGCCTGACGCTGACCCCGGCATTCGCGGCGTCGTTCTCGGATCTGCAAGGCGTTATCGACAATCAGACCTCTCTGATGGATGAGAAACATAATGTTCGGATCGGCTATGACGCTGGAAACATCACCCTGAACGAGGACATTACCCGGGAAGAGGATGAGGGCAGCATCAAAATCTCCGGCGAAGATACGGACGTCACCCTGCACCTCAATGGCCACACTATTGACGGCGCCGGCAAAGGTGGTTCTGTCATCACTGTGAACAACGGCGCGCACCTGGCGTTGGACGGTGCGGATAAGGCCGGCAACAAGGGTATCATTACCGGTGGCAATACCGACGGCAACGGTGGTGGTATTAATGTGGCCGGCGGCAAGGCTGATTTGGACAATGTGATCATTAAGGGCAATGAAGCGGCCAGCGGGGGAGGTATCTCAGTAGGTGATATCTTTGAGTGGCGCCCTGAAGAGAATGGTGAGGTGTCGGTACACAAAGGCGAACTTACCGTGAAGAACAGCGTTATTGAAGAGAATACTGCCACCGAATTCGGAGGTGGCGGTATCGGCATTCAACGGGGTGAATCTGACAAGCCTATTGAAATTGTAAACACCCAAATTGTGAACAATAAGGCTCAATGGGGCGGTGCCATCTGCGTGCCAAACAGTGATGTTGTTTTGGATGGGGTCACTGTCACCGGAAACAAGACACTGGGCGACAATGGCCCTGGCGGAATTCTGTTTGACGTTTTTGGGGAAGGACAGAGTTACAAAATTACCATGAAGAACGGAACCGCTGTGTATGGAAATATCAGCTGGGTTGGCACAGAATGGGAGGGCGACAACGATCTTTTTGTCCGCGCCCAAGACGGTGGGACAGCCACAATTGAAGGCGATACGTCTGCGACCAACAATGGAAAGACTTTTGATGGGTGGACGTATCAGGGTGACAACATTGATAAGGAGCCCACGTTTACGATCAGTGCAGGAACTGGAAAGTGGCGGTCTGAAAGCGTGTCCTCTCATTGGGCGGAGCCTGAGCAGCCCCCCGTTGACCCCACCGACCCCGTCGACCCCGTTGACCCCACTGAACCCGACGACACCGGCATTGAAGTGGAGGAGCCCTTGATTCCTCTGGCCTCCGGTCCCGTCACCCGTGCCCAGTTCATCGACTACCTGTGGCGGCACGAGGGTGAGCCCGAGACCGACGGCGTGTGCACCTTCACCGACGTGCCCGAGGACCACGAGTATGTGCTGGCCCTGGCCTGGGCGGAGCAGAGCGAGGTGGCTTTCCCCTACGAGGACGGAGCTTTTGAGCCCGACGAGCTGGTCACCGTGGGCGCGGTCCGGGAGTTCCTGGACAATTTCGCTAAGGTGTTCGGCACCAACGTCGTAGCTGCCGCCGACCTCAAGAGCCTGTCCGGCGCGGCGGACGAGGCCGTGCTCAACTGCGGCCAGGTGCTGGCCGAGTTCTTCGGCGAGCCGTTTGTAATGCCCGACGCGGCGTAAGTCGAACAGCTTCACAAGACAAGTACGGCAAGAAGGACTCCGGGAAGTTTCCCGGGGCCCTTTTTGTATGCGCCCCATTCTTATGTGTAACTGTATCACAGTTTACATTGTTTCCCGGCCGGTTTTGGCATAATGAATGCATAAAATTGTTTCACCGCGCCGGAAGGCCGGACGCGGAAAATGTGCTGAGGAGGAATTTTTATGGGCATGACCATGACCCAAAAGATCTTGGCCCGCGCTGCGGGACTCCCCCAAACGGAGGACGGACAGCTCATTGAGGGCAGGCTGGACTTGGTGCTGGGCAACGACATCACCACTCCGGTGGCTGTCACGGAGTTCAAAAAGGCAGGGCTGTCCACTGTGTTCGACCGGGATAGAATTGCCATTGTGCTGGACCACTCCACTCCCTGCAAAGATATCAAATCCGCCCAGCTGTGCGCCGTCTGCCGGGAGTTCGCCAGAGAACATGCCATCACTCATTTTTACGATGTGGGCCAGATGGGCATAGAACACGCTTTGCTTCCGGAAAAAGGCCTTGCCGCCCCTGGAGAGGTGATCATCGGCGCGGATTCCCACACCTGCACTTACGGTGCTTTGGGGGCGTTTTCCACAGGGGTGGGGTCCACAGATATGGCAGCAGGTATGGCTACGGGGCTGGCCTGGTTCAAAGTGCCCTCCGCCATTAAGGTGAATTTGACAGGTGAGCTGGGCCCTTACGTCAGCGGCAAGGACGTGATTTTACATCTGATCGGCATGATCGGGGTGGACGGAGCGCTGTACCAGTCTCTGGAATTTGCGGGAGAGGGGGTAGCGTCTCTGGAGATGGATGACCGCTTCACCATCTGCAACATGGCCATTGAGGCCGGGGCGAAAAACGGTATTTTCCCGGTGGACGGCAAAACGCTGGAATACTTAAAGGGCCGAGTGAGCCGGGGGTTTGCCGCTTTTGAGGCCGACCCGGACGCCCGGTACACAAAGGAGGTCACCATCGACCTGTCCGCCCTGCGGCCCACGGTGGCTTTCCCCCACCTGCCCTCCAACACAAAAACCGTGGACGAGGCGGCGGGCAAGGCCATCCAGCAGGTGGTCATCGGCTCCTGCACCAACGGACGGCTGAAGGACCTGCGGGAAGCCGCCGCTGTTCTCCGGGGGCGGAAGGTGGCGGACGGGGTGCGGTGCATCGTCATCCCCGCCACCCAGCAGATCTATTTGGACGCCATGGCAGAGGGACTGGTGGCCGACTTCATCAATGCCGGAGCGGTAGTGTCCACCCCCACCTGCGGGCCCTGCCTGGGCGGACATATGGGTGTGCTCAGTGACAACGAGTGGGCCATCTCCACCACCAACCGCAATTTTGTGGGCCGCATGGGCCCCACCAGCTCGATGATTATCCTGGCCAGCCCTGCCGTGGCGGCGGCATCCGCTGTCACTGGGATGGTAACAGACCCAGCGGCGCTTTAAAGGAGGGGAGCACCATGAAAATTTATAAATACGGCGACAATGTGGACACCGACGTCATCATTCCTGCCCGGTATCTCAACGCCCCGGACGAGAAGTCCTTGGCCTCCCACTGCATGGAGGATATCGATGAGAACTTTGCCTCCACTGTGGAGGCGGGGGACATCGTGGTGGGCGGCGCAAATTTTGGATGCGGTTCCAGCCGGGAACACGCCCCCCTGGCCATCAAGGCCTGCGGCGTGAAATGTGTCGTCGCCAAGAGCTTTGCCCGCATCTTCTACCGCAACGCCATCAACATCGGGTTCCCCATTCTGGAGTGCCCCGAGGCGGTGGACGGCATCTCGGCTGGCGACAGTGTCAGCGTGAATTTCCAGAGTGGCGTGATTGTCAATGAGACCACCGGGGCCAGCTTCCAGGCCGCGCCCTTCCCGGAGTTCGTCAACGGCATCATTGAAAACGGCGGGCTGCTGAAGTCGCTGAAGGCGAGGGGGGTGGCGAAATGAACTACAAAATCGCCCTGATCCCGGGGGACGGCATCGGCCCGGAGATCGTCAACGAGACAGTGAAGGTCATCGACAGGGTGGGTGAGAAGTTTGGCCACACCTTTGAATATGTGGACGTGCTCATGGGCGGCTGCGCCACCGACGCGGTGGGGGTGAGCTACCCCCAGGGCACGGCGGAAAAGTGCAGGAGCTGCGACGCGGTGCTGCTGGGGGCGGTTGGCGGTCCCCAGTGGGGCAGCGACAAGCCTGCCCAGCAGCGGCCCGAGACCGCCCTGCTGGCCATCCGCAAGGATTTGGGGCTGTACGCCAACCTGCGCCCCGCCGCCCTGCGCCCCGCCCTGGCGGAGGCCTGTCCGCTGAAAAAGGAGACGGCAGAGCGGGGCGTTGACCTGCTCATGGTCCGGGAGCTCACCGGGGGCATCTACTTCGGCAAGCGGGACCGCTACCAGACCGAGGACCGGGGGGTGGAGGCCACCGATTTGATGGCCTACTCCGAGAAGGAGATCGAGCGCATCGGCCGCCGGGCCTTTGAGATGGCGCGCCTGCGGCGAAAAAAGGTGTCCAGCGTGGACAAGGCCAACGTGCTGGAGACCTCTCGTCTATGGAGGTCCGTCATGCACAGACTGGCGGGGGAATATTCCGACGTGCAGTACGAGGATGTGCTGGTGGACAACTGCGCCATGCAGTTGGTCCGGGACCCGGGGCAGTTCGACGTGGTGGTCACCGAGAACATGTTTGGGGATATTCTGTCCGACGAGGCGTCCATGATCACCGGCTCCATCGGCCTGCTGCCCTCCGCTTCCATGGGGGACGGGGCCCCGGCGCTGTATGAGCCCATCCACGGCTCCGCGCCGGACATCGCGGGCCAGGACAAGGCCAACCCCATTGCCACCATCCTGTCCGCCGCCATGATGTTCCGCTATTCTTTTAAGCTGGCCGCTGAGGCGGACGCCATTGAGCAGGCAGTGGATAAGGCCCTGGCCGATGGGTGGCGTACCGCCGATATCGCCGGGCCGGAGGGAAGCGCCGTCGGCACCAAGCAGATGGGCGAGATTATCCGGGACAATATTTGAATGACAAAGGCGGGGCGGAAAGCTCCCCGCCCCTGGTGTAATTATGTTAAGGATACACTTACTCACCAACTACAAGCTGGCATTGGCGCCGCCTATAGCATCCGTGCGCTCCGGGGCCGTCCGTTGGACGTTCCTTTCCTGCCCAACGTGAGCAAAAATCAACAGATACCACCTACGGCTTACGCATCGGTCGCCGCTGCATGGATGTATGGGGACCTGGAAGCCATCGGCTGCCAGCAGGCGGAACGAGCTATATATCGGGCTACTATCGGCGCCTATAAACGAGGGTTGAAAGCCGCTTGTAATGATGGTACGCTTTCTTAATTCGATGGATTTGTTTTGTAGAGGTTAATTATATGAGAGCACCTTTTCAGATATTGGCGATTCCGTATAGACGAACTCCGGATTTGCAGTTTTGCGTTCTTCACCGTGCAGATGCAGGTCAATGGCAATTCGTGGCAGGCGGTGGTGAAGATAATGAAACACCGATAGAAGCTGCAATCCGAGAGATTTCAGAAGAAACGGGGATTAAAACGGATAGCGTAACCAAATTGACTTCGATGGCATATGTTCCCGCAGATATTCTTTGCCCAGTACTTTCGATGGCACTCTGAAATAATATCTGCGGGAACATATGCCATCGAAGTCAA
>CANOBV010000042.1 GCA_947564255.1 uncultured bacterium
CGGCGGGGCTGTCCTGCGCCTTCTACCTGGCCCTCAAGGGCTACGAGCCCACCGTATTTGAGAAAAACAAGGAGCTTGGCGGTATGCTGCGCTACGGCATCCCCTCCTTCAAGCTGGAGAAAGATATCATCGATGCGGAGATCGACGTGATCCGCGCCCTGGGGGTGGACTTCCGCTGCGGTGTGGAGGTGGGCCGGGATCTGACCCTGGACGACCTGCGGGCCCAGGGCTACGAGGCTTTCTACATCGCCATCGGCTGCCAGCGGGGCCGCCTGCCCGGCATACCCGGCGAGTCCTCTGAGGGTGTGTTCTCCGCCGTGGAGTTCCTGCGCCGCGCCCTGGCGGACGAGAGCCTGAAGATCCCCGGCAAGACCGTGGTGGTGGGGGGCGGCAACGTGGCCATCGACGCCGCCCGGACGGCTCACCGCTGCGGGGCGGAGTCAGTCCAGATGTACTGCCTGGAGCCCAGGGACAAAATGCCCGCCTCCCTGGAGGAGATCGCCGAGGCGGAGGACGAGGACATCACCATCCGGTGCGGCTGGGGCCCCAAGGAGATTTTGACGGAAAACGGCGGGGTATCCGGCGTGGTGTTCATGAAATGTACCAGCGTGTGGGACGATCAGGGCCGCTTCGCCCCCCAGTATGACGAGCAGGACACTATTACCGTGCCCTGTAACCACGTGGTGCTGTCCATCGGCCAGAGCGTGGAGTGGGGCGACCTGCTGGAGGGCAGTCAGGTGGAGCTGGCCCGGGGCGGCTGGGCGAAAGCCGACGCCAAGACCTACCAGACCGCCCAGCCCGACGTGTTTGTGGGCGGCGATGTGTACACCGGCCCCAAGTTCGCCATCGACGCCATCGCGGCGGGCAAGGAGGCGGCGGTGTCCCTCCACCGCTTCGTCCAGCCCAACACCAGCATGACCATCGGCCGGGACCCCCGGTACTTCGTGGAGCTGGACAAAGACAATATCAAGGTGGAGCAGTACGACACCGCCGCCCGGCAGATCCCCGGCATGGACGACTCCTTCGACTGGAAGAAGTCCTTCCGGGACGCCAAGCGCACCTTCACCGAGGAACAGGTCAAGGCGGAGACCGCCCGGTGCCTGGGCTGCGGCGCGTCCATCGTGGACCCCAACAAGTGCATCGGCTGCGGACTGTGCACCACCCGCTGCGAGTTCGACGCCATCCACCTCCACCGGGAGCGGCCCGAGTGCTCTACCATGATCAAGTCCGAGGACAAAATGAAGGCCATTCTGCCCAACATGCTCAAGCGGGAGATCAAAATCAAACGAGCCGCCCGCAAGGCGAAAAAGTAGGCCATGCACGAGCTGGGCATTGTGTTCCACATCATCGGCAGCGTGGAGAGGGTGGCGGCGGAAAACCAGCTGGAAAAGGTGACCGCCGTGGTGCTGGAGCTGGGGGAGGTGTCCGGCGTGGTGCCGGACTACCTCACCGACTGCTGGAAATGGGCGGCGGCCAAGGAGGAGCTGGTCAGCGGCTCGGAGCTGAAGATCGAAACCCTCCCCGCAATTACCCACTGCGACGGCTGCGGGCGGGACTACCCCACCGTGGCCCACGGCAGGACCTGCCCCCGCTGCCGGAGCGAAAACACCTGGCTTTTGGCCGGAACCGAGGTGAATATCAAGGAGATAGAGGCATATTGACCCCATAGACCGGATTCAAAGAGAGAGACGGCGGGGCCCGGCCCCGCCAAAAGGAGGAAAAAACAATGCTGTTTCAAATCTATGGCGACGGCGCAGGCTGGCAGCTGCTGGGGTGGCTGTTGGTGTTCACCGGGCTGGTGCTGGCCAACGAATTCGCCCGCCGGAGCAAGCTGGGCGGCATCATCTGCTTTTTGGGCATCCCGGCGGTGCTCACCGTCTACTTTATCGCCATCTATGTGTGCACCGGCATGGGCATGGACTGGGCGCTGAACAACCAGACCTACACCCACATGAACAGCTGGTTCCACTACGCCAAGCTGTACGCCGCCACGGCGGGCTGTATCGGCTTCATGATGCTGAAATACAAGTGGAGCATCGGCAAGACGGAGTGGTTCAAGGTGTTCCCCTTCGTCATCGTGGCCATCAACATCCTCATCGCCGTGGTCAGCGACTTTGAGTCCGGTGTGAAGGGCCTGATGTCCCTGGCGGAGCACGGCGACCGCTGGTGGCTGTCCAGCGAAAACGTGTGGCTGTACGGCGGCTGGTGGAACTGGGTCAACGGCATCGCGGGTCTCATCAACATCGCCTGCATGACGGGCTGGTGGGGCATCTACGCCTCCAAAGACAAGCGGGACATGCTGTGGCCGGACATGACCTTCGTGTACATCCTGGCCTACGACCTGTGGAACTTCGAGTACACCTACAACAACCTGCCCACCCACACCTGGTACTGCGGTCTGGCCCTGCTGCTGGCTCCCACCTTCGCCAACGCCCTGTGGAACAAGGGCGGCTGGATTCAGAACCGGGCCAATACCCTGGCCCTGTGGTGCATGTTCGCCCAGGTGTTCCCCCTGTTCCAGGACGAGGGCCGGTTCGCCGTCCTGCCCGTGCTGTACGCCGACGGCGTGATGAATCCGGCGGTGCGTCCCACCGCCGCCGACCCCACCATGCAGGGCGTGGTGGCCGTGCTGGCCCTGGCGGTGAACGTGTTGGCCCTGGCGTTCATCATCAAGCGGTCCATTGAGCAGAAAAAGAATCCCTACAAAAACGAGATTTTCACCGACCAGAAGGACTTCCAGCTGGCCATGGCCCGGGCCGAGGGAAAGTAACCCTCTTCCGCTGCCCCAAAACCCAATCTTCAAACCACACCGGCTTGCGGAATATCCCACAGGCCGGTGCCTCTTTCCCTCAAAGGGGATTGACATTTTTCCTCTCCTTGGGTACAATGGGGCGTAATTGCGGGAGAATTTAAGGAAGGACCGATTAAATCGACAAGAGCGATTCGCGAGAGATTTTTTGCCACAGCGAAGCGAGATTTCGCAGGAATAATTGTGTTTATTTCAAGAAATCGCAACGAAGCTGCGGTGAAAAACATCCTCGAAGCGCCGCAGACGCATTTAATCAGCGCTTCCTTAAGGATAAAGCCACATTTCCTCCCGTGACAAACGGAGGAGAGATACGATGAAACGAGAAAACTTCCGCTCCCGGCTGGGCTTTCTGCTGGTGAGCGCCGGATGCGCCATCGGCATCGGCAACGTGTGGAAATTTCCCTACGTCACCGGGGAGAACGGCGGCGGGGTATTCGTACTGTTCTACCTGCTGTTCCTGGTGATTATGGGCATTCCCGTCCTCACCATGGAGCTGGCGGTGGGCCGGGCCAGCCGCAAGAGCGCCGTGCTGGGCTACAAGGCCCTGGAGCCGGCGGGCTCCAAGTGGCACATCCACGGCTGGTTCTGCCTCATCGGCTGCTATCTGTTGATGATGTACTACACCACCGTGTCCGGCTGGATGCTGGGTTACTTCTTCAAGTTCGCCGGGGGCGCCTTTGAGGGGCTGGCCCTGGAGGCGGTGGACGGGGTGTTCTCCGCCATGCGGGCCAATCCGGCGGAGATGACCGTCTGGATGGCCGTCACGGTGGCGGCGGGCTTCTTGGTGTGCTCCCTGGGCCTCCAGGGGGGGCTGGAACGGGTGACCAAGTGGATGATGCTGGGCCTGCTGGCCCTCATCGTAGTGCTGGCCGTCCACAGCCTCGCCCTGCCCGGGGCGGGGGAGGGCGTCCAATTCTACCTCCTGCCCGACTTCGGCCGGGCCCTGGAGCAGGGCCTTGGAAAGGTGGTCACCGCCGCCATGAATCAGGCGTTTTTCACACTGAGCTTGGGCATCGCCGCCATGGAGATCTTCGGCAGCTACATGGGCCGGGACAACACCCTGGCCGGGGAGGCCGCCCGCATCTGCGGGCTGGACACTTTCGTGGCCCTGATGAGCGGCCTCATTATCTTCCCCGCCTGCTTCTCCTTCGGGGTGCAGCCCGACGCGGGCCCCTCCCTCATCTTCGTCACCCTGCCCAAGGTGTTCGCCAATATGGCCGGTGGGCGGCTCTGGGGGGCTCTGTTCTTCCTGTTCATGACCTTCGCCAGCTTTTCCACCGTCATCGCTGTGTTCGAAAACCTGCTGGCCGGGTGCATCGACAACTTCGGCTGGAGCCGGAAAAAGGCGTCGCTGGTCAACGGCGTGTTTGTCCTCCTGGCCTCCATGCCCTGCGTGCTGGGCTATAACCTGTGGTACTTTGAGGCCACGCTCCCCAACGGCGGCGTGGGCCAGGTGCTGGACATCGAGGACTTTTTGGTATCCAACCTGCTCCTCCCCCTGGGCTCCCTGGTGTACCTGCTGTTCTGCGTCACCAAATGGGGCTGGGGCTTCGACAAGTACCTGGAGGAGGCAAACACCGGCAAGGGCGTCAAAATGCCCCGGGCGCTGAAGCCCTACTTCCAGTTCGTGCTCCCGGTGCTTATCCTGGTGATCCTGATCCAAGGCCTGATGAAGTAAAAAGAGCCCGGTTTCCCACGGAAACCGGGCCTTTGCTATTCCGTTTTTCGCTCCTTCATGGTGCTCTCGTAGTCCTGGAGGGCCCCCAGCGCCTGCCCCGACATGGGCAGGATAACGATGATATTGAACACCGTCATGAGACCCACCCCCACGTCCCCCAAGTCCCAGACGAAGGTGTAGGCCGCCAGGCCGCCGATAAACAGCATAACCAGGGCCACCGCCTTATACAGCGTCTGGGAGAGCCAATTGTCCCCGAACAAGTAGGCCACGTTGGAACGGGCGTAGAACAGAATGCCCACGAAGGTGGAGAAGCTGAACAGCCACAGGATCAAGGCGATGAACACCACTCCGAATTGGCCCAGGTGGTGGGCCATGGAGGCCTGGAGCAGGTCCATGCCCTCCAGCCCGGCCACCTTGTCTTGAGGGGTAACCAGGATGATAAAGGCGGTGCATGAACAGATGACGATGGTGTCGATGAACACACCCAGGGCCTGGAGCAGGCCGGTTTTGGCGGGGTGGGAGGTGTCCCCCGCGGCAGCGGCGCAGGGGGCGGAACCGGAGCCCGCCTCGTTGGAGAACAGCCCCCGCTTCACCCCGTTCATGACCACCGCCCCGAAGCCCCCGGCCACTGCCTGGCGCAGGCCGAAAGCCTCCTCAAAAATGCGGCGGAACACGCTGGGCAGGACGGTGATGTTCATGCCGATGAGGATGAGGGTGATGATGAAGTAGCAGGCGGCCATAATGGGCACCATCACATCCAACACCCGGACGGTGGCGTTTTTTCGCAGGACGATAACGGCGGACAGGGCCACCAGCACCGCGGTGGTGTAGATGGGCTCAATATGGAAGGCGTTCTGGAAGGCGGAGGACACGGAGTTGGCGATGACCTGGCTGATGCCGCACCAGCAGATGAGGCCGGAGAGGGCGAAGAGCACGGCGAGGACGGACCACCGCCCAATCTTCCCGCCCCGCTTCTCCTTGACGAAGTTGTGGATATAGTAGGCCGGGCCGCCCCGCCAGCCTCCGTACAGCGGGTCGGGCTCCTTGTGGAGCTGGGCCAGGGTGGCCTCGATGAAGGCGGTGGACGAGCCGATGAGGGCAGTGACCCACATCCAAAACACCGCCCCCGCGCCCCCGGCGGAGATGGCCGCCACCACCCCGATGAGGTTCCCCATGCCCACCCGGGTAGCGGTGGATACGATGAGGGCCTGGACACCGGAGATGGCGCTGCCCTCCCGGTTGGTGCGCTTCTCCGCCGTCACCCGGAGCATCTCCGGAAACAGGCGGACGGGCAGGAAGCGGGTGCGGATCGTGAAGAAAATGCCGGTGGGGATGAGCAGCAGCACCAGCAGAGAGACGCCGAGCCCCCCTCCTCCAGGCAGAGGAACGACAAACAGGTCGCCCCACAGCAGCTTGTACACGGCTTCAATAGCATTGACAATGAGATTCATGGCTGGACCTCGCAATATCAAAATTTTCCGACAAGACCCGGAGGTTCTTTGCTTTCCTTCAAAACGCTCCATTCTCCCGTCAATCAAAAACCGCACCCAGCCGGCCTCTCTACCGCCGGATTATCATTTTCTTCATATTATATCGCTTTTCCTCTTGCATTTCAACCTCTATTGTGTTATAAAGATTATCAATGAAATGCGAGGAACGGGAAAATAGCGGGCTTGCGTATCCAAGAGAGGGGCGGTCACCGGCTGAAAGCCGCCCCGGTATGTGCCGCTTGTTCGCCCGGGAGCGGCCCCTGAGAGGGGGACGGTTTTGCGGCCCGCCGTTACCGGGCCTTGAGTGTCCGCGCTGTGCGCGGGAATGCGGGTGGTACCGCGGAAGGTCAGCCTTTCGTCCCCGGTTGAGGGGAGGAAGGGCATTTTTTATTGAGAAAGAGAGGAGAACTATGTTTGGTTTGATGAATGTGGTGTTCCCTGTGATGTTCCTGCTGCTCTTTATCCTGTTTATCGCCTTTCTTGTGTGGGCAATTGTGTCCAACGTCCTCCAATGGTCCAAAAACAATGCCTCCCCCCGGCTCACCGTGGAGGCGGTGGTGGTATCCCGCCGGGCCGACACCCGTGTACACCAGGACCCTGTGGCCGGCGACCCCACCGGGGCCCACGGCTTCCACACCCACCACAACACATTTTACTATGCCACTTTCCAGGTGGAGAGCGGCGACCGGATGGAACTGCCCGTCACCGGCCCGGAATACGGGATGCTGGCGGAGGGCGACCGGGGCCGGCTCACCTTCCAGGGCACCCGGTATCTGGGCTTTGAGCGGGAGCGCTGAGGCACGGCCCGTCGAAATGAAAAGGAGGGACCCAATGCAGATTGGTAAAATGAATTTGAAGTGGGGGCGGTTTCCCGCCCTGCTGCTGGCGGGCGTCATCAACGCCCTGGGCGTGACCATCTTCCTGTACCCCGTCAACCTGTACGACAGCGGCGTCTCCGGCACGTCCATGCTGCTGGCCCAGCTCACTGGAGAGCGGGTGCCCCTGTCCCTGTTCCTGGCGGTGCTCAACGTGCCGCTGTTCCTGTTCGGACTGCGGCGGCAGGGAAAGGAGTTCACCGTCTACTCCCTGTTCGCCGTGGCGGTGTACTCGGTGAGCGCTTGGCTCATCACCTACGTGCTGCCCATCGACGTGGCCATGGCCTCCCCCCTGGCGGGGCAGGACCTGCTGCTGTGCGCCCTGTTCGGCGGCATCATCTCCGGGCTGGGCAGCGGCCTGACCATCCGGCTGGGAGGCGCCATCGACGGCATCGAGGTGATGGCGGTGATCTTTGCCAAGCGGCTGGGCCTGACCGTGGGCACCTTCGTGATGATCTACAATGTGGCGTTGTACATCGTGTGCGGCGCGGCCCTGAACAGCTGGATTCTGCCGCTGTACTCCATCGTCACCTACGCCGCCGCCCTGAAAACGGTGGACTTCGTGGTGGAGGGCATCGACCGCTCCAAGGCCGCCACCATTATCACCAACCAGCCCAAAAGGGTGTGCGACGCCCTGTCCCAGCACTTCGGCAGCGGCGTCACCTGGATGGAGGCCTGGGGCGGCTATTCCAAAAGCCGGAAGGCCATGGTCTACTTTGTGGTCAACCGCTTTCAGATCAGCCAGATGCGGGACATCGTCCACGAGGCCGACCCCTCGGCCTACATCACCATCAGCGACGTGGCCGACGTGTTTAAGGTGAACCAGGACCTGTGACACATTCCAAATACAAGCAAAGGAGCTTTGACATGAAAGAACAATTGGCAAAAATCCGCGCCGAGGCGCTCTCCGCCTTTGAGAGCGTCAAGGACGCCGCCGCTCTGGACGAGCTGCGGGTGAAGTACCTGGGCAAAAAGGGAGAGCTGACGGCGGTGCTCAAGCAGATGGGCAGGCTGTCCGCGGAGGAGCGCCCCGCCATGGGCCAGCTGGCCAACGAGGTCCGGGCAGCCCTGGAGAGCGCCCTGGACGCCGCATCCCAAAAGATGGAAGCCGCCGCCCTGGAGCTGAAGCTGAAGGCAGAGACGGTGGACGTGACCATCCCGGGCAGGCCAGTGAGCGTGGGCCACAGGCATCCCATGAACGCCGCCCTGGACGAGATCAAGGAGATTTTCATCGGCATGGGCTTCACCGTGCTGGACGGCCCCGAGATCGAATTGGCTGAGCTGAACTTCGACCGGCTTAACGCCGAGGAGGGCCACCCCTCCCGGGACTGGTCGGACACCTTCTATTTTGACGAGGACAGCCGGGTGATGCTCCGTTCCCAGACCTCTCCCATGCAGGTGCGGGCCATGGACTCCATGCCCCTGCCCATCCGCATCATCGCCCCGGGCCGGGTGTACCGCAAGGACGAGGTGGACGCCACCCACTCCCCCATGTTCCATCAGGTGGAGGGCATGGTCATCGACAAGAACGTCACCATGGCCGACCTGAAAGGCACCCTGAACCTGTTGGCCGAGGAGCTGTTCGGCCAGGGCACCGTCACCCGGTTCCGCCCCCACCACTTCCCCTTCACCGAGCCCTCCTGCGAGATGGACGTGCAGTGCCACAAGTGCGGCGGCGCGGGCTGTCCCACCTGCAAGGGCGAGGGCTGGATCGAGCTTTTGGGCGCGGGGATGATCCACCCCCATGTGCTGGAGATGGCGGGCATCGACCCGGAGGAGTGGTCGGGCTGGGCCTTCGGCATGGGCCTGGAACGCACCGCCATGCGGCGCTTCAAAATCGCCGACCTGCGGCTGATTTTTGAAAACGACATCCGGTTCCTGGAACAGTTCTGAGGGGAGGAAAACAACGATGAATTTAAGCAGAAAATGGCTCAATGAGTTTGTCAAGGTAGACATCCCCGACCGGGAGTTTGCCGAGGCCATGACCCTGTCCGGCTCCAAGGTGGAGGGCGTGTCCGTCGAGGGGTCCGAAATCAAAAACGTGGTGGTGGGCAGGGTGCTGTCCCTGGTGCGCCACCCCAACTCCGACCACATGTGGATCTGCCAGGTGGACGCGGGCCAGACTGGGCCCATCCAGATCGTCACCGGGGCCCAGAACGTGAAGGAGAACGACCTGGTGCCTGTGGCCCTGGACGGCTCCACCCTCCCCGGGGGCAAGGAAATTCACACGGGCAAGCTCCGGGGGGAGCTGTCCAACGGGATGCTGTGCTCCTTCGCCGAGCTGGGCCTGGATCAGCGGGACTTCCCCGCCGCCTACGCCGACGGCATCTGGATTTTGTCCGACGACCCCGAACTGACGGGCCTCACCGTGGGCCAGGACATCCGGGAGGCCGTGGGGCTGGACGACCACGTGGTGGAGTTCGAGATTACCCCCAACCGCCCGGACTGCCTGTCGGTGATCGGCCTGGTCCGGGAGGTGTCCGCCACCTTCGACGTGCCCTATGACCTTCATGAGCCGGTGGTGAAGGGGGGCGGCCCCGGCGCCCTCCCCGAGCTGCTGGACGTGGAGACCCCCGCCGCCGACCTGGTGCCTCGCTACACCGCCCGGATGGTGCGAAACGTGAAGATCGCCCCCTCCCCCAAGTGGATGCGGGAGCGGCTGCGGGCCATGGGGGTCCGGCCCATCAACAACATCGTGGACATCACCAACTACGTCATGCTGGAGTACGGCCAGCCCATGCACGCCTTCGACTACCGCTACGTCAACGGCGGGAAGATCGTCGTCCGCCGGGCGGAGGAGGGAGAGAAGCTCACCACCCTGGACGGCAGGGAGCACACCCTGAACACCAACCACCTGGTCATCGCCGACGAGGGCCGCGCCGTGGGCCTGGCGGGCATCATGGGCGGCGAGAACTCCGAGATCGTGGACGACACTGCCGACGTGGTCTTTGAGTCCGCCTGCTTCGACGGCACCTGCATCCGCAAGGGGGCGCTGGCCCTGGGTATGCGCACCGAGGCCTCCGCCAAGTTTGAGAAGGGCCTGGACCCCATGAACACCCTGCCCGCCGTCAACCGGGCCTGTGAGCTGGTGGAGCTCTTAGGTGCGGGTGAGGTGGTGGACGGCGTCATTGACATCCTGAACAATGTCCCCCAGCCCTGGACCGTCACCATGGACCCGGAGAAGGTCAACGCCCTGCTGGGCACCGATATCGACCCGGTGGATATGTACTGCCTGCTGGAGCGGGTGAACATCCTGACCAGGGAGAAGGACTTCCCCAACGGCCCTGCCGAGGTGGTGATCCCCTCCTACCGGGGGGACGTGCGCCGCCTGGCCGACCTGGCCGAGGAGGTGGCCCGGTTCGAGGGCTACAACAACATCCCCACCACCCTCATGCGGGGCCAGACCACCCAGGGGGGCTACTCCCCCGCGCAGAAGCTGGAAAACAAGCTGGGAGCCCTGTGCCGCACCTGCGGCTACAGCGAGATCATCACTTATTCCTTCATCTCCCCCGCGGCCTACGACAAGATCCTCTGGGGCAAGGACGACGCCCACCGCAAGTCCTTCAAGATTCTCAATCCCTTGGGGGAGGACACCTCCATCATGCGCACCACCACCCTGCCCTCCATGTTGGAGGTGCTGGGCCGCAACTGGAACAACCGCAGCAAGGCCGCGTGGCTGTATGAATTGGGCCGGATCTATATGCCCAAAACTTCCACCACTCCCGTAGATGCCGGAGACCCCGCGCTGACCACCGCCAAGGAGCGGTTGGAAAATATGGGCCTGTCCGGTTTCACCGAGGCCCTGGTTGATGCCGTAAATGATATGGGACGGGACGACGGTTTAGCTGACGAGGCCCAGATTCTTACCTTGGGAGCCTATGGCGGCGGTATGGATTTCTTCACCATGAAAGGAGCCATCGAGGCCCTGCTGAAGAGCATTCGGGCCAAGGACGTCCGCTTTGAGCCCTGCGCCGAGGACCCCTCCTACCACCCCGGCCGGTGCGCCTACGTGTACAGCGGCACCGACATCGTGGGGGTGTTCGGCCAGATTCACCCCCTGGCCGCTCAGAACTTTGGCGTGGACGGCGAGCTGTACTGTGCCGAGCTCAGCTTTGACGAGCTGCTGATGGCCCAGGGCCCTGACCCGGAGTATGCCCCCCTGCCCAAATTCCCCGCCGTCACCCGTGACATCGCCGTGGTGTGCGGAGAAGAGGTGTCCGTAGGCGCGTTGGAGGCCGCCATCCGGCGGGGAGCCAAAGGCCTGCTCAAGGAGGTCTCACTGTTCGACATCTACCGGGGCAAGAACCTGGGTGAGAACCGGAAGTCCGTGGCTTTCAACCTGGTATTGCGCGCCGACGACCGCTCTCTCACCAGCGAAGAAGCAGATGCCGATGTCAAGAGCATTTTGGAAACACTGGAAAGGGATTGCGGCGCAGTGCTGCGCTGAGCATCTCTAAACATGTGCAGCGGGCGGTTTTTCCGATGGAAAACCGCCCGCTCTGTATTTACCCCCTGACAGACAACTGTTCGGCCTTCTACTTTTCGGTCCGGCTGGCACCCCAAAAATAGCACTTGACAAATTGAGTGTTTGTACTATAATTAAAGTACAAATGTTTGATGCCGCACGGCGCCGGCCGAAAGGAGAATGTCTTGTGGAGGTTATGGATAAACTGACAATTTTGGCCGACGCCGCCAAATATGACGCCGCCTGCACTTCCAGCGGAGTCGTCCGTGGCGGAAAGCCGGGGGCCATCGGCACCGCCACCAATTCCGGCTGCTGCCACACCTTTTCCGCTGATGGGCGGTGCGTATCCCTCTTGAAGGTACTCTATACCAACTATTGCTGTTATGACTGCGCCTATTGTGTCAACCGGCGGTCCAACGACGTACCCCGGACCGCTTTCACCCCCCGTGAACTGGCGGAACTGACCATCCAATTTTACCGGAGGAACTATATTGAAGGGTTGTTTTTGTCCTCGGCAGTTTTGAAAAGCCCCGATTACACCACCGAGCGGATGATCGAGGTCCTGCGCCTTCTGCGGACAGAATACCACTTCAACGGATACATCCACGCCAAAGCCATTCCAGGCGCAGACCCTGGCCTCACCTATGCCCTGGGCCTGCTGGCGGATCGGCTGAGCGTCAACATTGAACTGCCCTCCGAGTCTTCTTTGCAGCTGCTGGCCCCTGACAAAACCAAAACTGCCATTTTCAAACCCATGGCCCAGATTCGGGACGGAGCGGCGCAATCCAAAGCGGAATTGAAGCTCTACCGTCATGCACCCCGTTTTGCCCCGGCGGGACAGTCCACCCAGATGATTGTGGGAGCTACCCCTGAAAGCGACCGGCATATTTTGACTCTGACAGAAGGTCTTTACCGAAAGTATCGTTTAAAACGGGTATTCTATTCCGCTTACATGCCCGTATCCAACCATAAGAGCCTGCCTGCTCCCGCGGGATTCAAACCTCCTCTCCTGCGCGAACATCGACTTTACCAGGCGGACTGGCTGCTGCGTTTCTATGGTTTTACCGCCCAGGAGATTTTAGATGAGGACCACCCCAACTTTGACGCGGCCCTGGACCCCAAAAGCGACTGGGCGCTGCGCCACCCGGAGTTTTTCCCGGTAGAGGTGAACCGGGCGGATTATGAGGCCATTTTGCGGGTACCCGGCATCGGAATGCGGGGGGCGCAGCGTATTATCACCGCGCGGCGGTGCGGCCCTCTCTCCTTTGAGGGCTTAAAACGGCTGGGCATTGTGATGAAACGGGCCCAGTATTTTATCACCTGTTCCGGCCGGATGCTCCCCGGCCTGCGTTTTAGTTCCGACAGCGTCTACCGCCGTTTGACCGGGCTGGAACAGGTGGCATTGGGCGAAGAAGGCTGGAGACAGCTGTCTCTATTCGACGGAAATGTGGGCTGACATGAACGTATACCGATATGACGGCACCTTTGCCGGATTTTTAACCTGCGTGTGGGATGCGCTGGAGAGCAGGGCTGAACCCACCGCTTTCCTGCTCCCTGCCGACAGTCCCACACTCTGGGAAGAGCGGGCAATGGAGGCAGACCGTGCGCGGGCCCGACGGCTCTACACGGCCTTGGCCCGACGAGTCTCTCCCGCTTTTCAAGTCCTCATTGCTCGAGGATTCCTCACTTGTCTGCCAGAGAAGGAACTGGCCCTGTTCACCCTCATCCGCCGGGGATTTCAGGAGGGGGACCGGGTGCGGCTGGATCTGAGCGACCCTGTGATGGCCCGAGTAAATTTGGCGCTGACAAAAATGTGGACCGAATGGGACCACTTGAAGGGATTTATTCGTTTTTCTGACCTGGACGGCGTACTGGTGGGAGAAATTGAGCCAAAAAACCGGGTTCTGCCTCTGCTGGCCTCCCACTTCGCCGCCCGGTATCCCTGCGAGCGGCTGGTGCTCTACGACCGGACTCATCGGGAGGCTTTTGTCTCCGACCGGGGACAGTGGAAGCTCCTTCCCGCAGAGGATTTCCGCATGGGACCCGCCGGAACACAGGAACGGGCATTTCGGGCCATGTGGCGAAAATATTACAAGACCATCGCCATCGAAGGGCGGCTGAATCCTAAATGCCAGTCTACCCATCTGCCAAAGCGTTACCGACACGTTATGACGGAGTTTCTCACCGACGAACAGCTGGAACAGGAACTGCCGGAACAGTCCGCTCAGGCGCGTCCCCTTGAGGGTGCTCCGTCCAGCCTGAAACAGCTGGACGGAGACGTCGGAAGATAATGCTCCCATATACTCTCCCACGCAATCCACATACTTGCCGGCGGCGGTTTAGCGTAAACACATTTGGCCGATTTCCAGACCTCTCAGCGCAATACGCCGGAAAAACACCAATTTGATTTTGAACAAGCCCCAATAAAATGAGAAACTTTCAGAAATTTTCTTGACAGATGGAATATTATGGAGTATACTGACAGTAAAGAAAAGGAAGGTTTTTACTTTTGACTTTTGAATGAACGTCCAGGCCACACGTGTACGACCGTTATGGCGGCAGTTCGCCGCCCAGGCAGTAGAGCACGGCGGCAGGGACGTTTGCTTTTTTCAGGAGCGGCTGTCAATGCAGAAAGGTGCATCCAGAATTGTGGTTCTGCGGCGGTCCGGTGCGTGCCCTAAAAATTCGGGCGCGGAGTTGAGAGGAGAAAGAGAGCATGAAAAGCGCACTGCTACGGCTGAGAGAGAGCCAGGATTCCATGAGCGCCACGGAGCGGTCCGTTTCCGATTATCTGCTCAGCCACCAGGGAGAAGCTATGGGACTGAGCATCCATCAGCTGGCTGAAAAGACCTTCGCCTCCCCTTCCACCGTAATCCGCATGTGCCAGCGTATCGGCTTTGCCGGATATAAAGAATTCCGTCAGGCGGTAACCTGCGAGGTGGCTGTGCGCCGCATGAACCAGCAGCAGGAACGCAGGGAGATTACCCAGTCCGACAGTCTGGACGACATCGTGGACAAAGTCACTTACAAAAATATTATGTCGTTGGAGGACACAAAAAATCTCATTGACACCGAGACGCTTCAGCTCTGCGTGGACTTGCTGCGAAGCGCTCGGACAGTGCTGTTATTCGGCTTGGGCGCATCCTTGTGCGCCGCCCGGGACCTGTATTTGAAGCTCCTTCGGCTGAACAAGCCGTGCACCGTAAATGACGACTGGCATTCCCAATTGCTTCAGGCCAAAAACGCCTCGCAAAATGACCTGGGTATTGTTGTCTCCTATTCCGGAGAAACCGTCGAGGTCATTGAATGCATGAAAGCCCTGAAAGAGCGGGGCACCCCTGTCATCGCTATCACCCGGCGTATGGCCTCCCCGGTGGCGGAGCTGTCCGATTACAGGCTGTACACCACTGATAACGAGGCCACTTTCCGCAGCGGAGCCATGTCCTCCCGCATCTCTCAGCTGAACATCATCGACATTTTGTTCACCGCCTACGCCAACAGCGAGTATGAATACTGTCTGGACCAGTTGTCCAGGACCCACATTGTCAAACCCCCCGCTGCCCACCAATTGGGGACAGCATGACATTCTTTTTAACCTGTCAAGATTTTGGGCGCCGTCAATTCGGCGCCCGTTGCTTTTGCTCTTGCCCCGCAGCGCGTTATCCTGTATACTGGAAAGGTAATTCAAAATCAGGAGCGTGAACCATGGATATCACCACCGTATTATTTGATTTGGACGGCACCTTGCTTCCAATGGACATGGACGTGTTCACCCAAGGCTATTTCAATCTTCTGACCGAAAAGATGGCCCCCCGGGGTTACAACCCAAAAGAGCTGGAGGCCGCCATCTGGGCGGGCACTGCGGCCATGGTGAAAAACGACGGCAGCAGGAGCAATGAATCCGCTTTCTGGTCAACATTCGCCCAGCTTTTTGGCGAGGCAGCACTGGCGGACATTCCGCTTTTTGAGGAGTTTTACGCCAACGAATTCCAGCGGGCCAAGGATTTTTGCGGCTATAACCAGTGGGCTGCCAAGGCAGTACGAGCGGTCAAAGCAAAGGGGCTGAGGACGGTATTGGCCACAAACCCCATTTTTCCCGCCGTGGCTACACAGAACCGGCTGCGCTGGGCCGGCCTGGAACCATCAGACTTTGAGCTGTACACCACTTATGAAAACTGCCGGTTCTGTAAACCCAACGTACATTACTACCGGGACATTTTGGACCAGCTGTCCCTGCGGGCGGAGGAATGCCTGATGGTGGGCAATGACGCAACCGAGGATTTGGCGGCCCTGGCCCTGGGTATCCGGGTGTTTCTCATCACAGACTGTCTTATCAATAAATCAGGAACAGACATCTCCTCCTGCCCTCAGGGCAGCTTTCAGGACTTAATCCAATTCATTTGTGGATAAATTATAAAAGCACAGGCTCCGGCGGAACGTAAATGCGTCCCGCCGGAGCCTGCTTTTGAGCCAAATAAATCCGTTAAAAGCTCTGAAGTACATAACTGCCGACAG
>CANOBV010000043.1 GCA_947564255.1 uncultured bacterium
CCTGTATGGGCCGCATCGTGGCCGCCCCCACCGCCGGGGCCTGCGGGGTGCTGCCGGCGGTGCTCATCCCCCTTCAGCGCAAGGACCGGTTCAGCGACGAGGACATGGTGAAGTGCCTGTATGTCTCCGCCGGGTTCGGCCAGGTCATCGCCACCCGGGCATCCATCTCCGGGGCGGAGGGGGGCTGTCAGGCGGAGGTGGGCTCCGCCTCCGGCATGGCCGCCGCCGCCCTGGTCCACGCCCGGGCGGGCTCCGGGGAGCAGATGGCCCACGCCTGCGCCATGGCCCTGCAAAATGTGCTGGGGCTGGTGTGCGACCCGGTGGCCGGTCTGGTGGAGGTCCCCTGCGTGAAGCGCAACGTGATGGGGGCGGTGAACGCCATGTCCTGCGCCGATATGGCTCTGGCGGGGCTGAGCAGCCCCATCCCCTGCGATGAAGTCATCGACGCCATGGCGGCGGTGGGCCGGGCCATGCCCCCCTCCCTGCGGGAGACCGGCGAGGGCGGGCTGGCGGCCACGCCCACCGGGAGGAAGATCGCGGAGGGGCGGCAAGCCCGTCCATCTTAAGAAAGGGTGAAGAATGGCCCGGGGCACTTGCCGCTAGTCTCTTGTCGTGCTATAGTTGACCACATCAAATCAGACGATGTGAGGCGGTCTTGCTATGAAACGGTTGACGGCGGCGCTGGCTTTTGTCCTTCTGCTGGGACTGACCGGGTGCGGCGAAAGCGCTCTCCCGGCCCGGTACGACACGGAGGGAATCGTCTATCTGGCCTTTTCCGACATCGACTCCGTATGTGAGGACTCGGCGCTGACCCAGGCGGGCCGGGACCTGCTGTCTGCCCAGGGGGACAGCCTGCTGCTCTCCTATGTGGTGGACAGCGCTATCCTCCTCACCCCGGAGGAACTGGGGGACTACGACCATCTGGTGATGGTCAACCCCCAGTGGGTGGAGCGGTTCGGCCGCCCGGACCGCCTCCGGCCGGTGGAACTGGACAGCCTTCCCGGCGGAATGCGGGACTTTTTGAACGCCCAAATGCCCATCCTCACTGCGGATGGGTCCGTCCTGCCGGAGGGTATGGGGCTGTACCGCTGTGAGGACGGCGGTCTGTTTGCCTTTCCCTCCGGCGTGACCCTGGGCTGGGCCAAGCCGGTCACCGCCAAAAATCCGCTGGTCATTTTGGTGGACGATCCCGCCCAGGCCCTCAATCCCAAAAGCTGCGCACTGCCGCTGGCCTCTTCCGGAAATATCCTATTCCCGGATCAAGAGAAGCTCCAGAGCACGTTTGCCGGCAGCGGTCTGGAGTCTTACGCAGAGATCCGAGCCCTTGCGGCGGAAACCCGTTGATGGATAAAACAGGATGGCCCCGCGGTCAATTGACAGCGGGGCCATTTTTTGGTATCATTGTTGGGATGTAGACAGTGTCACAGCTTTTTCAGGTCGGACATTACCCCGTTGATCATCATCCCCGGCACCCAGCCCGACATGAAATCCCGCAGCTGTTCCAGCGTCACAGTCCGGGCCGCCCCCTGCACCGGGTGCTTGGCCAGCATGGGGATGCGCTTCTGGAACACCGCCCGGCTTTTCGGATTGTCCCACAGCTCGCCCAGCGTGATCTGATTGTTCCGTAAGTCCATAAAAATCACCTCCGGAAACATACTATGCATTTCGCGGCACAGACTGACATCAATTATTTTACACAAGCGGGAAACCGTAATAGGAAAGGAGCCTCCATGCCAAAACGGGACAAGAAAAAACTTAAAGGTTATGAGTGGCGGCACATAGAGAATAAAAAACTGGTGTATACCGTGTATTTTGTGCTGCGTTTGTCGGTAGTACTCATGCTGGTGGCTCAGTTCTTCAACCAGAACTATGAGAACATGCTGCTTTGCGTGCTCACTCTGGTGCTGTTCATGCTGCCATCCATGTTCGAGCGGCGGCTGCACATCGACCTGCCCGACACCCTGGAGGTCATCATCCTCCTGTTCATCTACGCCGCCGAGATTCTGGGGGAGATCAGTGATTATTACATCCAGTTTCCATACTGGGACACCATGCTCCACACCATGAACGGCTTTCTCTGCGCCGCCATCGGCTTCGCCCTGGTGGATATCCTCAACCGGGAGGAAAAGGTGTCCCTCCACCTGTCTCCCTTTTTCATGGCGGTCACCGCCTTCTGCTTTTCCATGACCATCGGCGTGCTGTGGGAGTTTTTCGAGTTCTCCATGGACCAGTTTTTGCTGTTTGACATGCAGAAGGATACTGTGGTCAACACCATCTCCACGGTCAATCTGGACCCCAACCACGGCACCGCCGCCGTGGTGGTGAAGGGGATACAGGATGTGATTCTGGTGCTGGAGGACGGCACTCAGATGCCGCTGGGGCTGGGCGGATACCTGGATGTGGGTATTATAGACACCATGAAAGACCTGTTTGTCAATTTCATCGGCGCGGTGGTGTTCTCCGCGATTGGGTATTTCTTTGTTAAGGGCCGGGGCAAGGGCGGCTTCGCCCGCCGGTTCATCCCCCGGTTCCAGCGCAGGCCTGCGGCCCAGGACGCCTCGGCGCCAGGTAATGCCCGGCCGGAGGAACCGAACCCGGAAAAGGCTGAATAACCGCCCGGCTGCCGGGGCATACTCTCCCTTGTATTCGAGATAACCAGGATACAAGGAGGTAACGACCATGACCAATCAGACCAATCCCAGCATCAAGTGTACCGTGAACAGCTGCACCTATCACAAGGACCAGCGCTGCACCCTCAACGAGATCCAGGTGGGCCACTGCCAGAACAGTGTGTGCACCTGCGGCGAGACCGAGTGCGCGTCCTTCAAGCTGGGCGACCACGGCACCAGCTGCGGGTGCCACTAAGAAGCGCTGCGAAGCGGTGTGACCGCTTCACAGCGTGACAACAGCGCGGAGCCGTTGTGAGCAGCGCGGAGGCGGGAAGGGCTTTTGCTCTCCCGCCTCTTGATATTTTTGCTAAAAAACGGGCAAAAACCTGTTTATCTTTGGGAGAGTAGCGGAATCTGTTGGTATCGGGGCATTTTTACATTGACAAATCCGGGCCAAAGCATTATGATACTTACAATATACAAAAATATTGTGATGATCAGGCGAGTAATTCCCATGTACAAGCGCAGAGAGGAGGCGGTTGGTGCGAGCCTTCGTGAGCGTAGCGAATGAACGTCCCCTGTGAGCAGTCCGGCTGAACACGCAGTTTAGTAGGCCGGGACGGCAGCCCGCCGTTACCGGGCCTTGAGTGTCCCCGGCCGGGGGAATTTAGGTGGTACCGCGGAGCGTGGCTTCGTCCTATTTCTGGACGGGCTGTGCTCTTTTTCATTTCCCATAAGGAGGTTCCCAATATGTTGATGAGAGGTTCCCAGATTGTGATGGAGTGCCTGCTGGAGCAGGGCGTGGACACGGTGTTCGGCTATCCCGGCGGCACCATCCTGAACATCTATGACGAATTCGAGCTCCACGGCTACAGCGAGAAAATCCGCCATTACCTCACATCCCACGAGCAGGGCGCGTCCCACGCCGCCGACGGCTACGCCCGCTCCACCGGAAAAGTCGGGGTGTGCTTCGCCACCTCCGGCCCCGGCGCCACCAACCTGGTCACCGGCATCGCCACCGCCTATTATGACTCCTCCCCGGTGGTATTCATCACCTGCAATGTCAGTGAAAACCTCATCGGCAAGGACTCCTTTCAGGAGGTGGACATCACCGGCATCACCATGCCCATCACCAAGTGCAATTTCCTGGTGAAGGACGTGAACGAGCTGGCCGACGTGATCCGGGAGGCCTTCGCCATCGCCCGGTCCGGCCGGCCCGGCCCGGTGCTGGTGGACATCGCCAAGAACGTCACCGCCATCCAGGGAGAGTATGAATATCTGCCGGTGGCCGAGCACCCAAACCACGGTCGACTGGCCACCTTGCTGCGCCGGTCCAACCGGGACCTGAAAAACCCCGAGCCAAACCGGGGAGATATCGACAAGCTGCTGGATTTAATTGCCCAGTCCCAGCGCCCCATGGTGCTGGTGGGGGGCGGCGTGATCCGCTCCAAGGGTGCGGTGCCCGAGTTCCGCAAGTTCATTGAGACGCTGGACGCCCCTGTGGGCTCCACCATCATGGGCGGCGGGGCCTGCCCGGGTAATCATCCCCTGTTCACCGGCATGGTGGGGATGCACGGCTCCCACGCCTCCAACATGGCCACCGCCGAGTGCGACCTGCTCATCGCCATCGGCTGCCGCTTCTCCGACCGGGTGGCCACCGATCCCCCCTCCTTTGCCCAGAACGCCAAAATCGTCCACATCGACATCGACCGGGCGGAGATTGATAAGAACGTTCAGACCTTCCACCATATCATCGGAGACGCCCGGCGGGTGCTGGAGCTGCTTAACGAAAAGCTGCCCCCCCACGACTACACCGCCTGGAAAGCCCAGGTTTTCGCCCGGAAGGAGCTGCCCCTGAAAAAGGACGACATCCTCCATGCCCATGAGATTTTGGAGACCATCTCCGACCTGACAAATGGCGACGCCATTATCGCCACTGACGTGGGCCAGCACCAGATGTGGTCATGCCAGTACTACCACTTCTCCCGGCCCGGCCAGCTGCTCACCAGCGGCGGCTTCGGCACCATGGGCTTTGGCCTGGGGGCCGCCATGGGGGCCAAGGTGGGCAATCCGGACAAGGTGGTGGTCCACTGCACAGGGGACGGCTGCTTCCGCATGAACTGCCACGAGCTGGCTACGGTGGAGCACTACAATATCCCGGTGATCACCGTCGTCTTTGACAACCGCACCCTGGGTATGGTCCGGCAGTGGCAGAATCTGATTTATGAAAAGCGGTTCTCCCAGACCACCCTGGACCGGGGCCCCGACTTCGTCAAGCTGGCGGAGGCTTACGGGCTGAAGGGCTTTCGAGCCAAAAACCAGGCGGAGTTCCAGGAGGCGTTCCGACAGGCGCTGGAGGCGGGCTGCGGCTGTGTCATCGACTGCGCCATCGACATCGACGCCATGGTCCACCCCATGGTCAGCGGCGGAACCCCCGTCACCGATTTCCTGCTTCATTAAGAAGGGAGAGGAGCCATGAATACCGCAATGAAACGCCACACCCTGTCCGTGCTGGTGGAGAATACCGCCGGTGTGCTCAGCCAGGTGTCCCGGCTGTTCTCCCGGAAGGGATATAATATCGAGTCGCTGGCGGTGGGCACCACCGACGACCCCGCTGTGTCCCGCATCACCATTGAGGTGATGTGCGGCGAAGCCCAGATCGGCCAGATTATCAACCAACTGCGCAAGCAGTTTTCCGTCTACTCGGTCCGCCTCCTGCCCCCGGAGCAGTCCATCCGCCGGGAGCTGGTGCTCATCAAGGTCAAGGCGGAGAGCCGGGAGGTGCGCAACGAGGTGATCCAGATCGCCAACATCTTCCGGGCGTCCATCATCGACGTGTCCACCCAGAGCCTGACCCTGGCCATCATCGGCCAGGAGTCCAAGGACGACGCTTTGGAAAAGCTGCTGGCGGAGTTCGGCATCCTGGAGCTGGTCCGCACCGGCATGGTGGCCCTGGAGCGGGGCGAGGCGACCATCCGCAACAACGCCAGCAATAAGGAACGGGATGAGTTCGACCTGGGCAAAAACATCCTGTAAACAGCTGGAGATTGTATCGCGGTTATCATTCTTTTTCAGTTTACTGTGCTATGATATCCCATAACCGTTATCCCATTCAATTCAAATATATATTTTGAGGAGTGTTTACCATGGCAAAAATGTATTACGAGAAGGACTGCGACCTGAGCTGGCTGAAGGGGAAGAAAATCGCCATCATCGGCTACGGCTCCCAGGGCCACGCCCATGCCCTCAACCTGAAGGACTCCGGCTGCGACGTGTGCGTGGGCCTGCGGGAGGGCTCCAAGAACTGGGCCAACGCCGAGAACGCCGGACTGGCCGTCAAGACCGTCCCCGCCGCCGCCCAGTGGGCGGACATCGTGATGATGCTCATCAACGACGAGGTGCAGGCCGAGGTCTACAAACGGGACATCGCCCCCTACATGACCGAGGGCAAGGCCCTGGCGTTTGCCCACGGCTTCAACATCCGCTACCAGCAGATCGTCCCCCCCGCCGGGGTGGACGTGTTCATGGCCGCCCCCAAGGGCCCGGGCCACACCGTGCGCTCCACCTACGTGGCGGGCAAGGGCGTGCCCTGCCTGGTGGCGGTGGAGCAGGACGCCACCGGCCACGCCTACCAGATCGCCCTGGCCTACATCGCGGGCATCGGCGGCGCCCGGGCGGGCGTGATGGAGACCACCTTCCACGACGAGACCGAGACCGACCTGTTCGGCGAGCAGACCGTGCTGTGCGGCGGCGTGGTGGACCTGATGCGCTGCGGCTTCGAGGTGCTGGTGGAGGCCGGGTACGAGCCGGAGAACGCCTACTTCGAGTGCATCCACGAGATGAAGCTCATCATCGACCTGATCAACAAGGGCGGCGTGGCGGCCATGAACTTCTCCATCTCCGACACCGCCGAGTTCGGCGAGTACGTCAGCGGTCCCCGGGTCATCCCCCACGAGGAGACCAAGGCCCGGATGCGCGCGGTGCTGGCCGACATCCAGGACGGCACCTTTGCCGGCAAGTGGATCGCTGAGAACAAGAACGGCCGCACCTTCTTTAATTCCAAGCGGGCCCAGCTCAAGAAGCACCAGATGGAGTTGGTGGGCGGCGAACTGCGCAAGAATATGATCTGGGGCGGCGACAGCGACCTGGATACCGCCTCCAACTGAACGGCAGAGGCATAAAAAACCCTCGGTTCGCTCAGTTTCTGGGGCAAAAACGCTCTCATATTATTTAATGCCAAAGCCAGTTTGCTCTTGGCAAAAGCGGTATGAACGTTTTTGACAGCATTCATGAGTTCCATTACGCACAGCAGACCGACGCAGGGGAATAAAGAGGCGGGAACGCTGGGAAATCAGTGGATTTTCCATTGCGCTCCCGCCTTTTTTATGGTAAAATGCTTTAACCGAGAAAATCGCGAAGGAGATTGGATTATGCGTTCCGATAATGTGAAAAAAGGCGTCCCCACCGCTCCAAACCGTTCCCTTTTTTACGCCCTGGGCTACACTAAGGAGGAGCTGGAGCGGCCCCTCATCGGTGTGGTGTGTTCCTATAACGAGATCGTCCCCGGCCACATGAATTTGGACAAGATAGCCGAGGCGGTCAAGGCCGGGGTCCGGGCGGCGGGGGGCACCCCCATCGAGTTCCCCGCTATCGCCGTGTGCGACGGCATCGCCATGGGCCACGTGGGCATGAAATACTCCCTGGTCACCCGTGACCTCATCGCTGACTCCACCGAGGCCATGGCCATGGCCCACCAGTTTGACGGGCTGGTGATGATCCCCAACTGCGACAAAAATGTCCCCGGCCTGCTGATGGCGGCGGCCCGGGTGAACATCCCCACCATCTTCTGTTCCGGCGGACCCATGCTGGCCGGAAGGCTCAACGACGGGCGGCGCACCTGCCTGTCCCACATGTTCGAGGCCGTGGGCGGCTACTACGCGGGCAAGCTGGACGAGGCCGGGGTGGAGGAGTATGAAAACAGTGCCTGCCCCACCTGCGGTTCCTGCTCCGGAATGTATACCGCCAATTCCATGAACTGCCTGACGGAGGCTATCGGCATGGGCCTTGCGGGCAACGGCACCATCCCCGCCGTGTGGTCCGCCCGGCTGCGGCTGGCCAAGCACGCCGGGATGCAGATCATGGAGCTGGTGAAGCGGGACATACGCCCCCGGGACATCATGACCGCCGCCGCTTTCCACAACGCAGAGACGGTGGATATGGCCCTGGGCTGCTCCACCAACACCATGCTCCACCTGCCCGCCATCGCCCACGAGTGCGGCATTGAGCTGGATTTGGATATGTCCAACGAGATCTCCTCCAAGACCCCCAACCTGTGCCACCTGGCCCCCGCCGGGGACACCTATATGGAGGACCTGGAGGGCGCCGGGGGCGTCCACGCCGTGATGATGGAGCTGAACAAGAGAGGTCTGCTGGACACCTCAGTCCTCACCTGCACAGGCAAGACCCTGGGCGAGAATTTGGAGGGCGTGGTGAACCGGGATCACAGCCTGATCCGTCCCATCGACAATCCCTACTCCCAGGACGGCGGCATCGCCGTTCTCAAGGGGAACCTGGCCCCGGAGGGCTGCGTGGTGAAGCGTTCCGCCGTGGCCCCCGAGATGATGAAGCACCAGGGTCCGGCCCGTGTATTCAACTCCGAGGAGGAGGCCATCGAGGCCATCTACGCTGGGAAGATCGTGGCGGGCGACGTGGTGGTCATCCGCTATGAGGGACCCAAGGGGGGCCCCGGCATGCGGGAGATGCTCAACCCCACTTCCGCCATCGCGGGCATGGGGCTGGACAAGGACGTGGCCCTCATCACCGACGGGCGGTTCTCCGGGGCCACCCGGGGGGCGTCCATCGGCCACGTCTGCCCCGAGGCCGCCCAGGGCGGGACCATCGCCTTTGTGGAGGAGGGGGACCAGATCGCCATCGACATCCCCGCCTGCAAAATCGAGCTGCTGGTGGACGAGGAAACGCTGTCCGCCCGCCGCGCTGCCTGGACCTGCCCCGAGCCCAAAATCAAGACCGGATATCTGGCGCGGTACGCCAAGCTGGTAACCTCTGCGGCCCGGGGGGCCGTGTTGGAGTAAGCGTTAGGAGTTTTCGCCATGGAACAGATGGATCAGGCATATGCGGTAGAACAAAAGGGACATCTCGTGGTTCGGCGGGATGAGGTTGGGCCGCGCATTCTCTTCGTCGACGGCGGGGCCTGCGATATCACCGGCCTTTCCCGGGAAAAGCTGCTGGAGTCGGAGCCGGAGCGGACAGTCCGTGGGCTGGAGGTCCAGCGGCTGGAGCTGGACGGCTGTCATGAACTGTGGGTGCTCAGCGCCGCCAGCTGTAATTTGGACCATATGCGGGAGCTGACCCAGGTCAATGCCGCGCTGGAGGAGGCGCTGAAGGCGGCTGAAGAGGCCAATCAGGCCAAGAGCCGGTTTTTGTCCAGCATGTCCCATGACATACGTACCCCGATGAACGCCATCGTGGGTATGACGGCCATCGGCCTGTCCCACATTGATGAGAAGGCCAGGGTCCACGACTGTTTGAACAAGATTCAGACCGCCTCGTCTCACCTGATGAGTTTGGTGAACGACGTACTGGATATGTCTCGAATTGACAGTGGGCGAATGACGCTCAGTGAGGAGGATTTTTCCCTCCCTGATCTGATCCACGATGTTGCAGTTATTGTCCGCCCTCAGGCGGCGCAGAAAGAGCAGTCTCTCCAGCTCCAGATCGGCGGTATCCGTGAGGAGCGTTTGGTGGGCGACCCCCTTCGTCTGAGACAGATTATCGTGAACATCATCGGCAATGCGGTGAAATATACGCAGGCCGGCGGGGATATCCAGGTGTCTTTCGCACAGCGGCCCGCGCCGGAACGGGGAGACGGCTCCTACGTGTGGCTGGACTTCACCTGCCGGGATAACGGCATCGGCATGAGCGAGGAGTTTTTGGGGCGCATTTTTCTCCCCTTTGAGCGGGTACAGAACACTACCATCAGCAGAATTGAGGGCACCGGCCTGGGCATGTCCATTGTAAAAAAACTGGTGGACAGCATGGGCGGGATTATCTCCGTAAAGAGCCGCGAGGGAGAGGGCAGCCTCTTTCGAGTGGAGCTGCCTATGGCCGTCTCGGTTCAGAGCCGGATGGAGTTTTCCCTGCCGCAGGGGCAGACCGTACTGGTGGCAGAGAGCAGGGAGGACCAGGCGGGGCAGGTTATAGCCTATTTGGAGGAGGGCGGGTTGAAGCCTGTCCGGCTGAATTCGGGGCTGGAGGCGGTCACCCGGCTTACTGAAGCCCAATATGAGGAGCGGATGCCCTGTGCGCTGCTGTTGGGGCAGGAGCTGGTGGACATGCCGCCCTTGGACTTGGCCGCCCATGTGCGCCAGCTGGCCGGGCCCTCGTTTCCGATTCTGCTGGTGTCTGAGGACGACTGGGCCCAGATTGAGTACCGGGCAGTCCGGGCGGGAGTGAATGCTTTTGTGCCCTGTCCGCTGTTCCGCAGCCGCCTGCTGGAGGCCTTGGCCGCGCTCACCAGCCAGTCGGAGCGGGATGAGCAGGACTTGAATGGTCAGGATGGCGATTACAGCGCTTTCCGGGTTTTGCTGGTGGAGGACAATGAACTCAATCAGGAAATCGCCATGGAACTGCTGGGCATGACCGGTGTGCAGGTGGAGGCTGCCGGGGACGGGGCTCAGGCGGTGGAAAAATTCCAGAATTCTCTGGAGGGATATTACGACCTGATTTTTATGGATATTCAGATGCCGGTGATGGATGGTTACGAGGCCACCCGGCGTATCCGCAAGCTGCCCCGGCAGGACGCGGAACAGGTTTGGATTGTAGCGATGACGGCCAATGCCTTTATGGAAGATGTGCGCCGTTCCCGGGAGGCAGGGATGAACGAGCATATCTCCAAGCCGGTGGATGTGGACCGGCTGATGGAAATATTACGCGGGCATTTGAAACCCAAAGCCGCTGAAGACTGAGGACGCCCGAAGGGATGGTAACAGGCAATGCAGCCATATCAGGAGGAGTACCTTGTAAATCTGCGTCAATTTGCCGCCCTGTCCCAGCGGGAGAGGCCGGGTGAGTTGACCTGTGAGGAGTATGCTGCCCGGATTATGGACAATCGGGCCAGAACAATCCAGCTGGGCCGCCGGAACATGGAATTGCTGCGCACCGGGCTGTTTCCTGTGCTGGACGACCTGTTTGCCGCCAGTCCGGAGGAACTGCGCGAGCTGGAGGAGTTTTCTTTCCGGCTGTATGACGGCCGGACGGAATTGGACGTGGGGCTGTTCTGCCAGATCCATCAAGCTCTGCTCAGTCTTGCCCGCCAAAAGCGGGACCGTTCCGCCATGATTCGGGAATTGTACTGGCTGGGGATGGGGCGCAACAGTTTAGTGAGCAAGCTGGTTGGGCTGGAAATGTCCGACATTGAGGAATATATCGCGCGGATGAGGCTGTGCTTCACCGAGGCGGCGGCCTATCTGAAATATTACCATGAGGTGGAAGACACGGAGACACGGGGCTATATCCTGCGTGCCCGGGCAAATATGGCGCTGGGACAGTTCCACTCCCCCGGGGAAAAGGTGGCCCTGCTGAAAAAAACTCTGAAAATTTTGCAGGACAAATATTATCAGGAGAAAGCACCCTCCCTGCCCTGGGAGCGTTTTATCTACCTCACGCACCAGAATATGACCTCCAGCATTGCCCACAGCCGGGAAAAGGTGATGACCCCGGACGACATGGCGGACATCATGGAATCTGCTTATATCGTCTATCAGCAGCGGTTCGACGAGGCGGAGATGCAGGGGAAGCAGCCTCCGGCCAAATCGGCGTTTGCCTATTACGCCATAGAATACTTCTGCGGTTTGTATGACTTGGAGACATTTCTGACAAAAGTGGAGGGGCTTTTGGACGTCGCCGACCCCACTGATTATTCCTGGGACGGCATGTATGGTATGATCTCTCTTCCCGCTTTTTACAGCCAGTATCTGGCGCAGTATCCGGAAAAAATTCCCTCCCGGGTAGCATACGTGGAGCATCTCTACCGCCGGATGTTGAGCTACACCGACAGCTACCCGGGTGACCCGGGGGAAGGCAACCTGTTTTTGTATCTCCGTCAGCTGTCGCTCACTTTTATCGAGACCGGAGGCGGCGTCCCATATGGGGAATTTTTGCAGCGGCTGCTGCTGCGTTTTGCGCCGGAGGTGTATCGGCATTCCCGGACTGTGGCGGAAGGAGTCAGGTCATTGTGCAGTGTGATTATGGAGGATGACCCCACCTTTTTTGACGATATTGATTTTATTCGGGATATTTGCGCCCCGGCGGAGAAGCGCCGGACGGTGCTGGACTACGCAATGGGCTGCGGCCTCTTTCACGACGTGGGGAAGATCAGTGTGATTGAGCTCTTTTCCCGTACGCCGCGGCAGTGGTTCGAGGAGGAATATGAGATGGCCCGCCTGCACACGCTGGCCGGACAGATTCTATTGGAGCCCCGGCCGTCCACCAGCCGGTATGCGCCCGCCGCTCTGGGGCATCACACGTGGTATGACGGTTCCAGAGGCTATCCCTCCGCCTATCGGCGGCTGGACTGTCCCGCCCGGCAGATGGTGGACGCGGTCGGGTTGATTGACTGGCTGGAAACCATGACCAGTTCCTCCCGGATGTACAGCGATGGACCGAAATCTTTTGAAGAGGCGGTGGAGGCCGCGGCCCAGCTGGAGGGCAGACGGTTTTCGCCGCTGCTCACCGCCCGCCTCCGTGACCCTGGAGTGGCTGAGCAGGTGAAGGATGCGCTGAAGCGGGGCCAGGAGGATGCCTGCCGTCGGATGTATGAGGATGCGCTTCAGACAATGGGCCGTGAGGGTTAGATACAACAATGCCGGAACCTGTAAAAGGGTCCCGGCATTGTTTTGTTCAGTTCGGATTAATACCGTTAGCGATAAACATGGCATCGCCAAAGGAGAAAAATCGGTATCTCTCCCGGACGGCCTCTTCATAAGCCGCTAGCACATGTTCCCGTCCCGCCAGGGCGGACACCAGCATGATGAGGGTGGACTCGGGCAGGTGGAAGTTGGTGATGAGTGCGTCCAGTACCTTGAAGCGGTAGCCGGGGTAGATGAAAATATTGGTCCACCCCGCCGACGGCTTTAACGTGCCGTCCTCCTCCGCCCAGCTCTCCACGGTGCGGCAGGAGGTGGTGCCCACGCAGACCACCCGGCCCCCCGCCCGCTTGGTTTCGTTGATGACATCCGCCGTATCCAGAGGGATGACACAGTATTCGGAGTGCATCTCATGCTCGTCCAGGTTCTCCGCCTTCACCGGGCGGAAGGTGCCCAGTCCCACATGGAGAGTTACGTAACACACCTTGATTCCTGTGGACTGGAGGGTTTTCAGCAGTTCCGGGGTGAAGTGGAGCCCCGCCGTGGGGGCGGCGGCTGATCCGGTCACCCGGGAATATACCGTCTGGTAGCGCTCTGGGTCCTCCAATTCCGCCTTGATATAGGGGGGAAGGGGCATCTTGCCCAGCCGTTCCAGGGTTTCCAGGAAAATGCCCTGGTAATCGAAGTGGACCAGCCGGCTGCCGCCCTCCACCTCGCCCACCACCTCGGCGGACAGCTCATTTTCCCCGAAGGTGATTTTTGCGCCGGGGCGCAGCTTTTTGCCGGGGCGCACCAGACACTCCCACACCTTGTTCCCCCGGTCGATGAGCAGCAGCACCTCGCAGGCCCCGCCTCCCGCCCGCTTGCCGATGAGCCGGGCGGGCAGCACCCGGCTGTCGTTGAGCACCAGGCAGTCCCCGGGGCGCAGCAGGGAGGGCAGGTCGTAAAAGCGCAGGTGCCGGGTCGTCCCCGTGGTCCTGTCCAGGGCCATCAGACGGGAGGCGTCCCGCTGTTCCAGCGGCGTCTGGGCGATCAGTTCAGGAGGAAGGTCGAAATAAAAATCTGAGGTTTTCACGTATATCCCACCGTAATGCCAGTATAGTAGAATTGCAGGATCTGCTGGTAAGTAAAGCCCTGCTCGGCCATGGCCCTGGCCCCAAACTGGCTCATGCCGATGTTGTGGCCCCAGCCTTTGCCGCTGAAAGTGAGGGAACCGTTCACCGCGGTCATGGAGCCGCTCCACTGGCCCCCGGCGTTTTGGTCCGGGTCTTGAACCTGATTTTGCCCTAACTGGGATACGCCGCTGTCGGTGATGACATATACATCACTGCCCAAAACGTTGAGATTGCCGTTGCCGTCGATGGCATACAGGCCGGAGGTGCCGTTCACCGTGGTGGAACCGTTGATGGACACGGAACCGGAGGGAGTGGTGGGGGGGGTGGGCTGGCTTGTCCCGCCGCTTCCGGCGAAGCCGAAGCGGAACGAGGGTAGGCCCAGGCTGGAGAATACCCTGGCGCTGCTCACGGAGAAATTTTTTCCGGCGCTGTCGGTGAAGGTGATCATTCTGGGGTTTCCAACGTCGGTGTAGGCGCTCACCGCCGCCGAGACAATGGGGGCGGTGACATGGTTTCCCGACAACAGCCGGGAGATGATCTGGGAGCTGGTAAAGGTGCGGGTCCAGTTGTTGTTCAAATTGGTGACATACGCCTCGTATGGGTCTGTCACCCCCACCAGATAGGGATAGAGAGATTGATTGCTGCCCCATACGTTGGATACGCTCTCGCTGGCCCCGCCGTTGCTGGAGTAGTAGAAGGTCTGGGCAATTTTACCGCCGCTGAGCGCCACCTGTCCGACGGTCTGGTCCACGGCGGTGTTGGAGTTAGTCCCCGCGCTGGTCTGGCCGGTGTATCGCTGGCAGTCCACGTCGTCGCAGATGTCGAAGTTGTGCTTCCCGTGCTTGGCGCCCAGGGTCAGGGCGTAGCTCCGGGCGGCCACCGCCTGGGCCTTCAGCGCCTCGATTGGCCAGCTGGTGCTCATCTCGGCGGCCACCACCCCTTTGATGTAGTCCTCAAAGCCCAGGAGGTTCACCACCGTCAGCTTGCCGCCGCCGATGCGCTGGAAGCGGAAGCCGCCGTTATACACATAGCCCTTGCTTAAGGTGGTGCACTTCTCCCCGCCGGTCTGGATGGGTTCCACCCCCAGGCCGGTGCCCTGGCCCAAATCGTCGTACTGGAACAGGATGGTGTTGGTGCCCGTAATCACCACGCTGACGCCGTATTCCGAGGTGCCCCGCAGCTGGGTGCTCACCCCCTGGGCGGCCAGGGCGCTCTGAGCGGCCACCGCCCCGTCCCGGGTGGTGTAATTGCCCACCCGGGCGTAGTATGCCCCGCCGATATAGGCGGCAAACCCGCCGGGATACTGGGACGCCGCGGCCTGGGCCTGGGCGAAGGAGCCGTAGGTTCCCGGCAGCTCCAGGTGGTACTCCCCCACCGCCACAGAGGAGGTGATGGTGGTGTGGTAGCTCCGGTACTCGTTGTAGGTCCCGTAGTACACGTTCACCGTCTCCACCACGGAGATGGCGGTCTGGCCGGTGGAGCCCAGCTCCACAAACTGGTTCGCGCCGTCATAGTACCCGAACCGGAAGCCGGAGCCCTTTATGTTCTCAAAGTTCAGCCCCTCCATGGCCCCGGTGCCGTAGTGTAGGCCCACCCGGATGATCCGGTCGTTGGAATTGGCCGGGGCGGCGGAGGCTGTCCCGCCGGAGGCCAGCAAAAGGGCGGCGCACAGGCACAGCGCTGCAATTTGCACGAATTTTCGCTTCATTTGGTTCTCCATTTCTCCACTTTGGGGATTAGCGCGAAATTGACACTTTAGCGCGTTGATGTTATAGTGGTAGCAGCTGTGTGTCCGTCCGGGCACACAGAATTCGACATTGTTTTTATATTATAGCGTATCCGCGCCTGGGCCGCAAGTCCCAAATTCCGCCCGGCGGGCCGCAAGGAGGCAGATTGACATGGAAAAGTATAGAGTGGGCGTCATCGGTGCCACCGGCATGGTGGGCCAGCGGTTTGTCACCCTGCTGGAGAACCACCCCTGGTTCCAGCTCACAGTGGTAGCGGCCAGCCCCCGGTCCGCCGGCAAACGGTATGAGGACGCCGTGGGCGGCCGCTGGGCCATGGACACCGCCATCCCGGAGGAGGCTAAGGCTCTGGTGCTCCTCTCCGCCCAGGACGATGTGGAGAAGATCTGCGGCATGGTGGACTTTGTCTTCTCCGCTGTGGACATGAAAAAGGACGAGATCAAGGCGCTGGAGGAGGAGTACGCCCGCCACG
>CANOBV010000044.1 GCA_947564255.1 uncultured bacterium
GCTGGAGGCGCTTTTGCGGGAGGTGTTCCGTGTCTGAAATCAGTTTTAACAGCATTTTTGACGGCGTGAGCCTTGCGGTCCACGCCGCTTTTCCTGCCCCCGTGCAGGTCCACGGCGGTGAGGTCAAGCAGGGGCTCAAGCCCGGTGACTTCAATGTCACGATGCCCGCCGCCAGCCACGCCCAGGAGGTGGGGCCCCGCTACCGGCGGAGCCCCACGCTGGACGTGATTTATTATCCCAAACGGGGCAATGCGGAGTGCTACGCCGTGGCGGACCGGCTCACGGCGGTCCTGGGGAGCATCACCACCCCGGAGGGGGACGTGGTGCACGCCACAAGCTGCGAGTGGACCGTCACCGGCGGGGTGCTCCATGTGCTTGTCACCTATGACCATTTTGTCCGTGTTCCCCAGGAGCACATCATGATGGAAACCCTAAAAATCGAACAGGAGGGATGACCCTATGGCAAAAAATGAAACTGCGGCGGCTCCGGCCAGAACTGCGCCGGAGGCCGTTTACACCAGGGAGCAGGTCATGAGCTCCCAGCGCTACGCCACCCGGCGGGACCTGGTGAGCGTCCTGCTGGAGAGCGGCAAGACCTACACCTTGGCTGAGGTGGATGCACTCATCAACAAATTCATGAAAGGAGCGGTGAAATAATGGCACTGGGAGGCGGCACCTGGCTGGTCCAGAACAAGGTCCTGCCGGGCAGCTATATCAACTTTTCCAGCGTTGCAAAGGCCTCCGCCACACTGTCCGACCGTGGATATGCGGCGGCCCCCTTTGTCCTGAGCTGGGGCCCGGAAAATGAGGTTTTCGCTGTTACCTCCGGGGAATTTCAGAAAAACAGCAAGGCCATTTTCGGTTACTCCTATGACCACCCCAAGATGCTGGCCCTGCGGGAGATTTTCCTACACGCCACCACCGTCTACTGCTACCGGCTGGGGCTGGGAGCCAAAAAGGCGGCCTGTGCGCTGGCCACCGCCAAGTACCCCGGCGTCCGGGGCAATGACCTCTCCATCGTCATTGCGGTCAACGTGGATGACCCGGATGCCTTTGACGTTGGCACCTATCTGGATGGCATCCAGGTGGACCTCCAGACGGTGACCAAGGCGGAGGATCTGACCGGCAATGACTATGTGGACTTCAAGAAAGACCTCACGCTGGAGGCTACGGCGGGGGCACCCCTGACCGGCGGGGAGGACGTGGCGAACATCACCGGGGACAGCCACCAGGCATTTTTGGACAAGATTGAGGCCTATGCCTTTAACGCCATGTGCTGCCCGGCGGCTGACCCCATCATCGTCAAGCTCTACGCCGCCTACTGCCAGCGGGTCCGGGATGAGGTGGGCGCAAAATTCCAGCTCATTGCGTGGAAACCCTCCACGGTGGACTATGAGGGCGTCATCGGCGTGTGGAACAGCGCCACCCACCCCTCCATGGATGTGGAGGAGCACGCTGTGGTTTACTGGGCCACCGGGGCCCATGCTGGCGTGGCCGTCAACAAGTCCCTGACCAATGCCAAGTATGACGGGGAGCTCACCCTGAACACGGACTATAAGCAGGCGGAGCTCACGGCGGCCCTCAAGGCGGGTAAATTCATGTTCCACAACGTCAACGGCCTCACCCGTGTCCTGGAGGACATCAACACCCTGCTGACCCTCTCCGACACCAAGGGGGAGGTTTTCCAGAGCAACCAGACCATGCGGGTGTGCGACCAGATCGCCAATGACATTGCGGTGCTGTTCAACACCCGCTATGTAGGTACGGTGCCCAATGACGCATCCGGGCGGTCCGCCCTGTGGGGGGACATCACCCACTACATCGAGCAGCTTGAGGGTATCCGGGCGGTTGAGAACTTTGACCCCGACACCGTGACCTGTGAGCAGGGCGACAAGAAAAAGGCCGTGTTGGTTACCGTCAACGGCCTCAACATCGTTAGCGCCATGGCCCAGCTCTACATGAGCGTGATTATCCAGTAAAGGGGAGGGAATGAAATGCCTGACGGAGCTATGATGAACGCCCAGGATGCCGTAAGCGCCCACCGTGCGGAGTGCTTTGTCACCATTGACGGCAAGCGCTATTCCATGCTCATGGCCAAGGACTTTGAGGGCAAGGCCAAAATCAACACCAAGGAGGTCCCCCGGCTGGGCAATGTGGTCATCGGCCACAAGGCCGACACGATGGTCTTTTCCTTTTCCATGACCATCTACAAGTGCACGGAGATCTTCGACGACGTGATCGAGCGGTTTGTCCGCACCGGAATCATGCCCACATTTACCATCCAGATCTCCAACGACGACCAGGCCAGCAGCGTGGGCAGGAGCACAAAAATCTATAATGACTGCGTGTTGGACGGCGACGTGCTGCTGTCCATGTTCAAAGCCGAGGGCGGCTTCATCGAGCAGTCCATTGAGGGCTTCTGCGACAGTTTTAGCCGCCCTGAGAAATACGCCAACCCGTCCTATATGTGATAGGGCGGCACAACTGCAAGGAGGAAAAGCACCGTGAGTAAGAGCCTGTCCGCATTTATGCGCCCTAATGTGGCGGAAATCGAAAACGCCCACTACGCCCCCTCCCCCCGCTTTGTGGGGGAGGACGGAAAGCCGGTGGAGTGGGAGATCTGCTGCATCTCCGCTGACGAGTACGGCCGGATCCGTTCCAGTTGCATCCGGCAGGTGCCGGTGGCGGGCAAGAAGAACCAGTTTACCCAGATGTTGGACGCCTACGCGTTCCAGTCCAAGGTGTGCGCCCGCTGCACCGTGTTCCCCGACCTCAATGACGCAGGGCTCCAGGACAGCTGGGGCGTGGCGAGGCCGGAGGAGCTGGTGGGCGCTATGCTCATCGGCGGGGAGTTTGACGACTACGTGACGGAGGTCTTCCGCGTCAACGGCTTCAAGACCGAGGGCGAGCTGGTGGGCGAGGCAAAAAACTGATTTTGGATGGCGACCCGGAGGCCAACTTTGCCCATTTCTGCCTGCAAAAGTTTGGCTGGGAGCCGTCCAAATTCCTTAACCTGCCCATCGAAGAACGAGCCTTTGTTATCGCCTCCTGTAAGGTCCGCGTTGAAGACGAAAAGAAAAAAGAGGCGGAGCTGAAAGCAAAGGCGGCCAAGCGGGGCCGCTGATAAGGCCGGGCCCCGTCCAACCGGGCGGGGGCGTTTCTCTCAAAGGTGGTGAGTGTATGGCAACAATCAAATCCCAAATGGTGCTCAATGATGGCATAAGCGCGGTGCTGAAAAAGATTACCACCGCATTAGACCTTACCCTTGCGTCCTTCGAGAAAATCCAGCGGGCATCCGGTGATGCTATGGATGTGGCCAACATTGAGGCCGCCAGGGGGGCGCTGGTGGGCGCGGTCAACGCTGCGGACGAAATGGAGGATAAATTCCGCCGGGCCGCCCAGGCGGAGGGGCAGTTGAACGACAGCATCAACCGAGGGACTTCTGCCATGGATGGTATGGTGTCGAAAGTGGTGTCTTTGGTGGGGGCCTATGCCAGCCTGTCTACAGCAAAAAACTTCGCGCTGGATTCTATGGGGGCCGCTGATGTGCAGATCGGCGCCCAGGTACAGCTCAAAACCGTCATGGGCAATATGGGCTCCCTGGACTATTATGAGCAGGTTCTGGACAAGGCCGCCGCCATCCAGGGCAAGGGCATATATGGCGACGAGGCCATGATTGCCGGGGCGGGGGAGCTGGCCACCTACTTCTCCGACGGGGAGGCCATTTTGTCCATGATGGACACCCTCACCAACTATGCCGCGGGCATGAGCGGGGGCGGAGCCCTGGACGCCACATCCATAGTGGACTATGCCACCGGTATCGGCAAGATCATGTCCGGCTCCTATGACGCCATGACCAAGAAAGGCTTCGAGTTCACAGACGCCCAAAAGGCCATCATCGAGGGCACCGCCACCGAGGCCCAGATCGCGGCGGAGCTGGGGGCGGAGTACCTTGGCATGAGCCAGGACATGCAGGCAGCAGCAGCCATCAACGCCGTGATCGCGGAGGGCTGGGGCGGGTTGTACGAGGCCATGAGCAGCACCCCGGAGAGCAAGTTGATCCAGCTGGGCAACACCCTGGGGGACATCCAGGAGAACATCGGGGCCGGGATCTATCCGGCAGTGTTGGAGCTTGTGGGCACGGTTCAGGCCAACGCTCCCCAGATCGAGGCCGCCGCCATGGGCCTGACCACGGTGCTGGGCTTCGGTATCACGCTGCTCACCGACTTGGTGGGCGGCGCTATAGCGTTTGGCACCGCCGTGGCAGACAATTGGGGCTGGATCGGGCCCATCGTTTTTGGCATTGTCGCCGCACTGGGGGCCTATGTGGGCTATTTGGGCGTGATGAAGGCCATGGAGCTGGCCAGCGCCGCCGGAAAAATCATCATGTGCGCTGCCTCCTATGCCCACGCCGCAGCGACAGGGACCGAGGCAAGCACCACGGCAGCCGCTACAGCGGCCCAGTACGGCTTTAACACCGCCCTCCTGGCCTGCCCTGTGACCTGGATTGTGGTGGGCATCCTTGCGCTGATTGCCGCCATTTACGCGGGCGTAGGCGCGTTCAACCATTTTACGGGGGCCGGTGTGTCAGCAACAGGTCTGATCACCGGGGCATTTGCCGTTTTAGGGGCCCATGTACTGAACGGCACGGTCATTCCCCTGTACAACGGCTTTGCCATGCTGGTCAACTTCCTGGGCAACGTGTTTAATGACCCGGTGGCCGCCATCAAGGTGCTTTTCTACGATATGGCACTTGCGGTTATCGGGTATATCGCCAACATGGCCCACGCCATCGAGAACGTCATCAACAAGATCCCCGGCGTCACGGTGGATATCACCAGCGGCCTTGATAGTTTCTATGCTGGGTTGGAGCAGGCCCAGCAGGCCGTCAAGGATGAGAGCGGCTGGGTGGAGTATGTGTCCAAAATGGACTACATTGACTACTCAGACGCCGCCAGCGCCGGGTATGCTTTTGGCCAGGGTGTTGAGGACAAAATTGGCGGGCTTTTCAGTTATGACACCGGGAGCCTGGATGACCTCATGGCTCAAATCCCGGACATCCCCGGTATGGACGGCATGGGCAGCGACATCTCCGATATTGCCGGGAACACCGGCAGCATGGCCAAGTCCCTGGAGGTGAGCGGTGAGGAGCTGGAATACCTGCGGGACATTGCGGAGCGTGACGCCATCAACCGTTTCACCACGGCGGAGGTCAAAATCGACATGACCGGCATGACCAACAAAATTGACGGCGGTGCAGACCTGGATGGCGTCATCCGGGAGCTGACAGACGGCTTTACTGAGGCCCTGGTCACCGCCGCTGAGGGGGTGCACGCATGAGCTATGCCTGCTATCTGGCCGGGGTGCAAATGCCCACCCCGGCCAAGCTGACTGTGAAAATCAAGAACAAAAACAAAACCCTCATCCTACTCAATGAGGGTGAAATCAATTTCCTGCGCACGCCGGGCCTCACGGAGATTGTGGTGCCGTTTGTTTTCCCCATGCTGACCGGCAGGTCCCCGGACTACTACCTGGGGACCCTGGAACGGCTCAAGACCTCCAAGGAGCCCACCCAATTCATCCTTGTGCGGTGCTCCCCGGACGGGCGGACCCTCTACGACACCAACATGAGGGTGAGCGTGGAGGACTACAACATCGTGGAGGACGCCACCAAGGGCCTGGACGTGGCCGTGGATGTCAACCTCAAGCAATGGAGGCCCTACGGGACCAAGACCGCCACCGTGGAACAGCCTGCCGAAAGCGGCCAGGCGGCCACGGTGACGGTGGAAAAAGAGCGGGACGCCAGCACGGCTCCCACCGCCAAGACCTACACGGTCAAGGCCGGTGACAGCCTGTGGGCCATCGCCGCCAAGTATTACGGCAAGGGGGCCGAATACTCAAAGATTGCCAGCGCAAACACGGACAAAATCAGCAATCCCAATTTAATCTATCCGGGGCAGGTGCTCACCATCCCATGACCTATGAGCTGATTATCCAGCACAACGGGACGGTGATGTTTCCCGCCGTGGTGGAGGACGTGACCATAGAGTGGGAGCGCCAGGGACAGCCCGGCAAGCTATCCTTTGAGGTGGTAAAGACGGACGGCCTGAGCTTTCAAGAGGGGGACCCCTGCCGTTTTTCCGTGGACGGCTCCCCCATTTTCTATGGCTTTGTCTTTGAGAAATCCCGCAAGGGCAGCAACCCCAAGGTCATCAAGGTCACCGCCTATGACCAGCTCTATTACCTCAAGAATAAGGACACATACGTCTACACCGATAAAACCGCCACGGAGGTCATCCAGATGGTGGCGGATGACTTCCAGCTCAACCTTGGAAGTTTGGAGGGCACCGGCCACAAGATTGCAAGCCGGGTGGAGGACAACCAAACCCTCTTTGACATCATCCAAAACGCCTTGGACGAAACCCTCAAGGCCACCGGCAAGATGTATGTGCTTTTCGATGACGCCGGAAAGCTGACCCTCAAGGCGCTGGGGAGTATGAAACTGGGCATGGTCATTGACGATGAAACCGCCGGTGATTATGATTATAAAAGCTCCATTGCCTCCCAGACCTATGACAAAATCAAGCTGTCCTATGAGAACAAGGACACCGGCAAGCGGGAAATCTACATTGCCCAGGACGGCTCACACATCAACCAGTGGGGCGTCCTGCAATACTATGAAAAAATCGACAGCACCGCCAACGCAAAGGCGATGGCGGACGCCCTGCTGGACCTCTACAACACCAAGACCCGGACGCTCAAGCTCCAGGACGTTTTGGGGGACGTGCGGGTCCGGGCGGGCACGCTGCTGGTGGTGACCCTGGGCCTGGGGGACATCAACCTCTCCAACTACCTCATGGTGGAACAGGTCAAGCACACTTTCAAGGAGAGCGTGCACCTTATGGACTTGAAAATGAGGGGTGGTACATTTGTCGCTTGACATCAATGAGCTGGTCAAGGCGGTCAAGCAGGCCGCCGTGGAGGCCGTGCGGGCGGAGGCTCCTGTGGCCGTGTGCTATGGCACCGTGACCTCCGCCTCCCCGCTCAAAATCCAGGTGGACCAAAAAAAGACCCTGACCGACCCCCAACTCATCCTCACCGACAACGTGCGGGACTTCAATGTGGAGATGTCCACCATTGAGGGCACGGGCAAAAGCCTGGGGCCGCACTACACGGAGGACGAAAGCGGCGGCTCCGGCTATCCGGCCTTTGCGGCCCACAAGCACCGATACCAGGGCCGGAAAAAGTGGCGGGTGCACAACGCCCTCAAGATGGGGGAAAAGGTCATCCTGCTGCGCTGTGACGGCGGGCAAAAATACATTGTTTTGGACAGATGGGAGGCGAGAGAATAGTGGCCACTTTACCCACCACGGGGGATGACCTGGACCTCATCAATTTTGCTATGGGCGAACAGCCCGGATATACCCACAAGCTGGACATTGACCGGCAGCGGGTGAGCGGCATGACGGACAAGCGGGATGCGCTTTACCAGGCCATCTATCTCATTTTGAATGTGGAGCGCTACGCCTGGCCCATCTATTCCTGGCGCTACGGCTCCGAATTTTCGGACCTCATCGGCAAGGCCAAGGACTACGCCATGAGCGAGATGAAACGCCGCATTACGGAGGCGCTGGAGCAGGATGACCGCATCACCGGCGTGGGCAACTGGAGTTTTGAAACGGGTAGAAAAACAGTTCTGGCTAATTTCACGGTCTACACCATCTATGGTGAGCTAGATTTTTTAAAGGAGGTGGAGGTGTAGATGTTTGAACACAATACCTATGAGGCGCTGGTCAAAAGCACTCTTTCCCGTGTACCCAATGCCATTGACAAACGGGAGGGCTCCATGGTGTTCAATGGCGTGGCCCCCTCCATGGCGGAGCTGGCCCAGCTCTTTATTGGGCTGGACTTCGTGTTCAAGGCCACCTACCTGCTGACCGCCCCCAGGGAATACCTCATCAAGCGGGCCTCCGACCGGAACATGGCCCCCAAGCCCGCCAGCCCCGCGGTGTTCCGGGCGGAGTGCAACATGGCGGTGCCGGTGGGTACCCGCTTCTCCTGTGAAGATGTCAATTTTGTGGTCACCGCCCGCATGGAGGGCTATGACACGGAGGACGCTGTGAGCCACATGGTCACCTGCGAAAAGGCCGGGGCCCTGGGCAACGGCTACACCGGGCAGCTCATCCCGGTGGAATATGTGAACGGGCTGACCCGGGCGGAGCTGGTGGAGCTGCTGGTGCCCGGCGAGGACGATGAGGAGACGGAGGCCTTCCGGCAGCGGGTGTTGGACAGCTTCCAATCGCTGGCCTTTGGCGGGAACCAGGCGGACTACAAGGAAAAGGTGCTTGCCATGCCCGGCGTAGCCGCCGTCAAGGTGCACCCCGTCTGGAATAGAAGCCTACGGCCCGCCGCGCTCATCCCCGGGAATGCGGTGGCGGCTTGGTTTGAGGCCTCCGTAGGAACCCTGGAGCCCGCTGTGGCGGCCTGGCTGACCGCGGTATACACGGCGGCCAAGGACAAGCTGCTGACCGTGGGGGGCACCGTCAAGCTGGTGCTGCTGGCCGCCAATTACACCGCCCCCACCGAAACCCTGATCGATGAGGTGCAGACGGCAGTAGACCCCACCCAAAACGCCGGGGAGGGCCTGGGGCTCGCCCCTATCGGCCATGTGGTCCACGTGGCCGGGGTGACCCCGGCGCCCGTCGACGTCACGCTCAACCTGACCTACGCCCCCGGCTGGAGTTGGGAGGCTGTGCAGGGCTATGCGGCGGGGGCGCTGGACGCCTATTATGAGGAGCTGGCCCGGCAGTGGGCCGGCTCCAACTTTTTGACCGTACGCATTTCCCAGATTGAGAGCCGCATCTTGTCCGCCTGTTCTACAATGATTACGGACATCGGCGGCACGAAGATCAACGGGAAAGAGGAAAACCTGGTGCTGGACCCGGACAGCATCCCGGTAAGGGGGGCTGTGAGTGGATAAGAGGCTCATTGACTATCTACCCCCGGTACTCCGGGAGGTGGCGGAATTTCAGGCCATTAACGGCGCCAACGAACCAGAAATCTCGCTGGCATGGGATGGACTGGCCCGGGTAATGGCCAACCAGTTCCTGGACGATGCCGACGAGCAGGGGGTGTCCGTATGGGAGCGGGAGCTGAAAATCCGACCCAAGGGCACGGATAGCTTGGCTCTGCGGAAGGAGCGCATCAGGGCCAGGTGGAATTTGAAGACACCTTACACCATTCCCTGGTTGGAGCAATGGATGACAGGTGTGTTTGGGGAGGGACGGCACGGGGAAACGCTGGAAGATTACACGCTGACCATCCAGCTTTTGCAGGATCTGTCTGCGGACACGGGCCGAAAGACGGAGGAGTTCTTTGAGATGCTTTTGACCGTGCTGCCGGAAAATATCGTGCTGTCGGTAAGCTACCTGTTCCCGACACTCTCCGCAGCTTTGCCCGTCGCCTCCGCCCTTGGCCCGCGGACGGCCCGCACATCCCCGCCGCCCTTCCAACCCCGGCTGCCCGCCGGGAAGATCCCCGCCGCCGCCCTGCTGGGGACGCGGCGCAGCACTATGGCGCTGCCCATGGCGGCAGCAAAGGAGGTATAAAACGATGGGCTATTGCGTTTACATGACAAAGGCCGGGTACGCCCTGCAAGCCAAGCTGTTCGCCGAGGGCGGCGACGTGCGTATCACTCGGGTGGAGGTGGGCTCGGGGGTTCTGCCGGAGGACGCCGAACCGGGGACGCTGGCGGAGCTGGTGGAGCGCCGGGCCCCGGCCACGTCCACCGCGCCCGTGCGGCAGGGCTGCGCGGTGAGTTTGGAGATCGAATACCGGGCCGACCTGTCGCCGGGGCTGGACGAGCCGTTCCAGATCTGCGAGTTCGGCGTATTCGCCCTGGGCGCGGACGGGCGGGAGGCGCTGATCCTCTACGGGGATCTCAGCGACTGCCCGGATACCGCCGTGCCGGAGCAGTACGGCGGCTGCGTGCGGCGGTATCCGGTGGTGATGATCATCGGCCCGGAGGCTGGGGCGTCCCTGGGCTACCCCGCGGGGGCGTGGGCCACCCACCAGGAGCTGGCGGACGCCATCGCCGCCCACGACGGCGACGCCAACGCCCACCCGTACATCCGGGGGCTGTGCGCCGATGTGGACGCGCGGCTGGGGCTGATGGAATTGATGTACGCCACGGACGTGAACGGCAACCCGTTCACGGTGACGTTCGGGACGCTGGACGGGCTGACGGCCACGGGCGTGTGGAACCAGGCCCAGGCCCGGCTTGAATTCTGAGAGGGGGGATTGAAATGGCTTCTGTTAAATTGGGAAGCAAGGCTGTGGGCAGTATTGTCAAGCTCAAAGTCAATGGGGCCCTGCGGAACTTCATCGTTGCGCATCAAGGGCGACCGTCCTCGCTGTACGACACGAGCTGCGATGGCACATGGCTGCTGATGGAGACCTGCTACGAGAAAAAACAGTGGAACAGCTCCAATTCCAATGACTATGCTACCAGCACCATCCATAGCCATCTGAACAGTACGTTCCTTAACCTTTTCGATGCCAATATCCGCAGCCGGATCAAGCAGGCGAAGATCCCTTATCGCCCTAACAGTGGCACTGGCCAGATAGTGAACAGCGGGGCCAATGGCTTGTCCGTAAAAATTTTCCTGTTGTCTGCCTTAGAGGTTGGCTTCACTCAAAGCGGCACCAGCGCGTATATCGTTAATGATGGCGCACGCCTGGCTTACTTCGGGAATAATAGCGTAGCATCGAATAGGATCGCCACCTACGACGGTTCGGCTTCGTACTGGTGGCTCCGTTCCCCGAACATCGTCAGCGCCAACAGTTGCAGCCACATTACCCCAAAAGGTGCCTACGCCGGTGGCGGTGCCTCCTCCAACACCTTTGGCGTCCGTCCCGCTTTGATATTGCCCCCCGACCTTATGGTCGCCGACGACGGCACTGTGACCGCCAACACCGCCCCCAGCACACCCTCCGCCCTCACCGTCCCCGCCACGATCCACGGCGGTTCTACCATCACCCTCTCCTGGACGGCCTCCACCGATGCAGAAAGCAACCTGGAGGGCTACGCCGTGGAACGCAGCTTGGACGGCGGCTCCACCTGGGCGCAGATCTACCAGGGCAGCGCCCGCACCGCCACCAACACCGTGGCGTTCGGTACCGAGAGCGTCATGTACCGGGTGCGTGCCTACGACGCGGAAGGGCTCTATTCCGGCTGGAAGACCAGCGGGCAGGTGGCGGTCATCAACAACACCGCGCCCACCCCGCCGGACGGCATCACCGTGCCGGAACAGGTGAACGGAGGCCAGCCGCTGGCCATCAGCTGGGGCCCGTCCACCGATGGGGAGAACAACCTGTCCGGGTACTGCCTGGAGCGTCAGGTGGACGGCGGGGAGTGGGAGGCGGTCTACACCGGGCCCGAGCTGTCCTTCACCGACCAGGTGACCAAGGGCTGGCAGACGGTGGCCTACCGGGTGCGGGCCTATGACACGGAGAACGCCTACAGCGGCTACACCGCTGGCGAGGCCCGGGCGGTGAACAACAACACCCCTCCGGAGATCACCTGCGAATACCCCGCCAACACCTCCCTGGGGGTGAAGACGGAGGGCTTCTCCGTGCCCTACTCCGTGGCCGATGAGGAGGGCGACCCGGTGAGCGTCACCGAGGCCGTGGACGGCGTCACCCTGCGCACCTTTGCCGCCCAACTGGGGGAGGCGTACAGCTTTGAGCTGGACGGCGCGGACTTCATGAAGGTGCTCAACGGCTCCCATACCCTGTCCATCACCGCCCAGGACGGCGCGTCCGGAACCACCCACAGCCTCACCTTCACCAAGCGGGTGACCAAGGCCGCCGTCACCCTGGCCCAGCCCATGGAGGCGGACGGGCCCATCAGCGTGTGCGTGCTGTCGGTGAGCGGTTCTATCCCGGCGGACGCGGCATATACGGTGGAAGTGAGCAACAACGCCAAGGACGAGGCCCCGGCGTGGGAGGACTGCACTGAGGAGATCAGGACCGGGGCAAACCACATCTTCACCAACGATGCCGCCGCCAACGGCCCGGCGTTCAGCTTCCGCCTGTCGGTGGAGCGGGGCGAGAGCGGCCAGGGCGGGTACATCAGTTCCGTACAAGGAGGGTTCCAATAATGGGAGTGAACGTCATCCGGAAAGATTCCGTCCGCGCCCTGCGGCTCAAGCGGCTGGGCATCGCGCCCCCAGCGGACTGGGGGGACGCGGGGCAGGTGCGCCGGGCCCTGCGGGAGGAGATGGGCTTGGCCTGCACCGCCGCCATCTACACGGGGGTGGAGGTGGGCGGGGCCCGCTACAGCCTTACGGAGCACGACCAGACGGAGATCATGGCGCAGTACACGGCGGTGAAGGAGGGGGCGGCGGCAGTGCCTTACCACGCCGACGGCGAGCTGTGCCGGATGTACCCGGCAGAGGAGTTTGCCGCCTTGGCCCAGGCGGCCACGGGCCACGTCTTCTACCACCGGACGTACTGCAACCACCTGAATGCCTGGATCAACCGGGCGGGGCTGGGGGAGCTGGCGGGCATCACCTACGGCGCGGCCCTGCCGGACGACCTGGCCCAGAGCATGGCGGCAATTTTGGAGGCGGCAGGAGGAAGCGCTGAACCGTTGTGAGCAGCGCGGATGGACTGGAGCGAGGGCAAAAGCCCAAGGCCCACAAAGTGGGACTGGGTTTTGTCCGAGACGGAGGGAAGCCGCGCGTCGCGAACAGGTGAAGCGTGACAACAGGAGGTGAAATTATGCTGTGTAATTGGTATGGTCATGTGATCCGCTGGCTGTGCGGCGGGGCGCTGTACGGCCTGCTGGAAACCTTTTGGCGGGGGCACACCCACTGGACGATGGTGGTGCTGGCGGCGGCCATCTGCATCCCGCTGGACCTGGCCAACGAACATTTTCCGTGGACGTTGCCCCTGGGCGTGCAAGCGGCGCTGGGCGGGCTGGCCATTACCGCGGGGGAATTGCTGGCGGGGCTGGTGCTCAACGTCTGGCTGGGGCTGGGCATCTGGGACTACTCCGGCCAGTGGGGGAACCTGTGGGGGCAGATCTGCCCGCTGTATACCCTGCTGTGGTGCCTGCTGGCGGGGCCGGTGATCGTGGCCTTCGACTGGCTGGACCATTGGCTGTGCGGCGGGGAGAGGCCGGAGTACCGGCTGTTTTATGGGAAATGCAAAAGCCGCCCGTAAAGGGCGGCGGAAATTGACAAAAAGCGGCGCTGGTGGTATGATCATTGCAGGCGCTGTTACATAAAAAAGGCGGTTAGCCCACCGTTAAAACCCCTGTGCGATTCCAAAATGGGGGAGGTGGTGCTTATGGGACATGGATGCTGGATGCAAATCCTGCGATACATCGTGTGGGCCATCGTTGCGCTTGCACTGATGATAGCCACGGCCCAGAAAGCGTGTTAGCCGCCCGGATGGCTCCCGAGCGGCTAACGGTTTTGAGTTAGTCAGTTAGGGGCTAACCGCCATGTAGCAGCGCCCTTATATGATTATTATACCGCACCGTCCCGCTTTGTCAAGCAGGACGGTGTAATTTTTTACGTAAGGAGGGGAATATAATGCCCGAAAACTGCAACCCCAACGACTGCCCGCTGACCCCCCGCGTGGAAGCCCTGGAGCGGGCAAACGAACAACACACCAAAACGCACCGGGAGATTTTCCGGCGCATGAACGACGTGGAGCGGGACAACGCCGTGCAGGAGGCCCACTATACCGCCATCGCCGGGAAGCTGGATGAAATCGGTGCCACGGTGAAAGCCCTGGCGGACAAGCCCGCCAAGCGGTGGGAAAGCCTGGTGGGGTACGCGCTCAGCGCCCTGGTAGGGGCGTTCCTGCTGTGGGTGGCGTCCGGTATGCCGGGGGTGGGGAAATGAGCGGGAAGCGGCTCAGGCCCCGAAGCGTCACCCGGTTCCTGTTCGTAGCCACGCAGCTTGCCGCCCTGGGGTGGGTCAGCGTGTCCTACCTCATCGCGGTGTACGCCACGGTACGGCTGCAGCAGCCCTTCCCGGTGGTGGAACTGTCCCAGCAGGCCATCACCACCATCTTAGGGGTGAACGTCCTGAAGGTGGTGGAGAACATCTTCGAGCACAACGACGGCCCGGTGTTCGGGCACACGAAAGAAAGTGGGGATACATAATGCACGAAACCATTATCAAACGGCTGGGCAACCTGCTCAGCGTGAAGTCCCTGGTAACACTGGCGCTCACGGTGGTGTTCGCCGTCATGACGGTACGGCAGGCCATCAGCCAGGACTTCATGACGGTGTACGCCGTGGTCATTGCGTTCTACTTTGGCACCCAGTCCCAGAAGGTGCAGGACGCGGTGGAGGGTAAGGCATGATCCCCCAGGAGCGGGTGATCGCCACCGCCGAGGATCAGGTGGGCTACTTCGGCAAGCGCACCAACGCCCAGCTGGACGATTTCAAGGCCAACGCGGGCGGGAAGTTCAACAAGTACGCCCGCGACCTGGACGCCCTGGGGGACTTCTACAATGGCCGGAAAAACGGCTACGACTGGTGCGACGTGTTTGTGGACTGGTGCTTCGTTCACACCTTTGGCCGGGAGCTGGCCCAGAAGCTGCTATGCCAGCCGGACAAGAGCCTGGGCGCCGGGACGGCCTACTCCCTGGGATACTACAAGAAAAAGGGCCAGCTGTTCACCAGCCCCCAGCCCGCCGACCAGATCTTCTTTGGGGACGCTAAGAGTACCTGGCACACGGGGCTGGTAGTGAAGGTGGCGGGTGGCTACGTGCACACCGTGGAGGGCAACGCCGGGAACCCGTCCGCGGTGCGGGCGTGTAAGTACCGCGTCGGGGCCGGGACGATCAAGGGGTACGGGCGGCCTGACTGGTCGCTGGTACCTGACAGGGAGGAGGATGACAACATGACTTATGAGCAGTGGAAGCAGTACATGGAGCGCTACCGCCAGGAGCAGTCCGGCCTGCCCGCGTCCGTCTGGGCGGAAAAGGAACTGGCGGCGGCAAAGTCCGCTGGAATCACCGACGGCCAGCGGCCCAGGGATCTGGTGACCCGTGAGGAGGCGGCCATCATGGCCGTGCGGGCCAGAGGGTGAGCAGGGCACCGGGGACGGGCTAAACGTGTCCGAGGACTTCTGCCGGACGGTGACCGTGCTGGGCAAGTTGGACTGATCGAAGCGCAAAGGGAGCCGGGGCGTTATGCCCCGGCTCCCTTGTTGCCATATAGTTATGGTGCTTCAGTTAACACTGAGCCTATCCTTCAATGCTTCCTGTAGAACACGGGACAGACTTAAGCCAGCCTCGACCACCATGTCGTCCATCCACTTGGGAAGGCTGACTGTGCGTCTCACAGCACGATTGTCCTTAATTTCGGCCCGAATTAAATTTACAAACTCCCCTTGTTCGGCTGTGACATTTTGAATTGCGGTTGCTTCAGGAATGGTCTCTTTATGATCGAGTGTATATTCCAACCACACAGACAACGCGTCCTGTGCCATATACAGTGCATTTTCCAGGGTCTTTCCCTCTGTGACACATCCCGGCAAGTCGGGGAAAGCGATAGTATAGGAACC
>CANOBV010000045.1 GCA_947564255.1 uncultured bacterium
TCATCGGCCGGGGCCGCAACCGCCGGGAGGCGGACCGCCGGGCCACCGCCCACGCCGAGGTCGAGGCCATCGAGGAGGCCTGCGCCGCCCTGGGCAGCTGGCGGCTGGAGGGCTGTACCCTGTACGTCACCCTGGAGCCCTGCCCTATGTGCGCCGGGGCCATCATCAATTCCCGCATCGCCGCGGTGCGCTACGGGGCCAGGGAGAAAAAGTCCGGCTGCTGCGGGTCGGTACTCAACCTCTTCGAGGAGCGGTTCAACCACCACCCTCGGGTATATGGCGGACTGCTGGAGGAGGAGTGCCGGGGGCTGTTGGAGGAGTTTTTCCAAAACCTGCGGAAGATTTAACACTACTGTAACACTTTAGCGCAAACTTTTGTAATGTCTCTCCTGTATCTTAATACTTGCAAGAGATATCCTTTCTTTTTCATTCTATCCTCCATTCCTCATTTCAAGAGAAATTCCCAATGTTTCGGATGAAGCATTGGGAATTTTTCTTTTTACCCTCAGCAGAACTCGATCCGCCCGCCCTCCATGGAGCGGATTCGGGCCAGAGACTCCACCCGCACCCCTTTGGCCCGGATGCGCTCCCCGCCGGGCTGGAAGGCCTTTTCAACGGCGATACCCGCCCCCACCACCGCGGCCCCCGCCTGGCGGGCCAGGTCGATGAGCCCCTCCAGCGCCGCGCCGTTGGCCAAAAAATCGTCGATGAGCAGCAGGCGGTCGGCGGGCCCCAAAAACCGCTTGGATACAATGACAGTGCTCACCCCGCCGTGGGTAAAGGAGGGCACCTCCGTGCGGTAGACCTCCCCGGCGATGTTTTTGGTGCGGCTCTTTTTGGCGAATACCACCGGCACGCCGAACTGCTGGGCGGCGATACAGGCGATGCCGATGCCCGACGCCTCGATGGTCAAAATCTTGTTGACCTCTTCCCGGCTGAACAGCCGGGCCCACTCCCGGCCCATAGCGGCGAACAGCTCCACGTCCATCTGGTGGTTCAAAAAGCCGTCCACCTTCAGCACGTTCCCGTCCTCCACGATGCCGTCCCGCCGGATGCGCTCCTCCAATTCCCGCATGGCGCTCTCCCCTTTCCTTTCTCTTTTAGGAAGGACTGATTCAATGCGTCGCGGCGGTTTACTCAGCCCCTTCTTTTTATTCTATCAAAAGCCGCCCTGTTTTTCCACCGCTTTTCGCCATTTTCCCCTTGCTCTTTTTCGCTTTTTTTGATACAATCATCCTCGGCCACAGCATACCGTCTGCTGTGGTTGAATGCTGTCCGGCTTATCAAATGTTTCACGTGAAACGAAAAGAGGGCTTTGCCATGGAACAGGTCAAAAAAACCTTGCGGGAGATTCCCCTGCTCACCCTGGGCACCTTTCTGGTGGCCGCGGGAGTCTACTTTTTCAAATTCCCCAACCATTTCAACACCGGCGGCGTCACCGGCCTGGCGGTGATCCTCAACGCCATCGTCCCGGCGGTGAGCCCGTCCACCTTCGCTTCTATTATCAATATCGGCTTTTTGGCGGTGGGCTTTCTGTTTCTGGACAAGAGCTTTGGTATCAACACCGTTTACTGCTCCATCCTGTTTTCCGCCATGCTGTCCGGGCTGGAGTGGCTGTGCCCTTTGACCGCTCCCCTCACCGACCAGAAAACCTTGGAGCTGTTTTTTGCCGTCATCCTCCCCTCCCTGGGCTCCGCCATCCTGTTCAATATGCAGAGCTCCACCGGCGGCACCGATATTCTGGCCATGATCCTCAAACGGTTCTCCAGCATGGACATCGGCAACGCCCTGCTGTGTGTGGATGTGCTCATCGCCGCCTCCACCCTGTATTTTGTGGGCATTGAGGCCGGACTCTACTCTATCCTGGGTCTAGTGCTGAAATCGGTGGTGGTGGACACGGTGATTGAGTCGCTGAACCGCCGCAAAAGCTTCCTGGCCGTCACCTCCTCCCCGGACCAGGTATGCGATTTTATCACCCACACCCTCAACCGTTCCGCCACCTATTGGCAGGCAGAGGGTGCGTATACCCACGACCCCAAGTGGGTGGTGCTCACCGCCCTGTCCCGGTCCCAGGCGGTGGCCCTGCGGCTGTATCTCAAGTCCGCCGACCCCCACGCTTTTATCCTGGTGACCAACTCCAGCGAGATATTTGGTAAAGGCTTCATGAGGGCATAGGGCGAGACTTCTGTTTTCGCTCCAGCCCAAGCTCCCCTTGCGCGGCTGTCCTCGCACTTCTCTTCGATGGAATTCGCCTCCCTCTTGGTGGTATGATGAAACCACCTTTACAAAAGCGGGGAGGCGTTTTCATGTCCCTCTTTTCAAGCACAAAAAAGCGTCAGATATTGGAGCTGCCCGTGGAGGATATACGGCCCAATCCTCATCAGCCCCGGATGGAATTTTCCCCGGAGGAGCTGCAAGAATTGTCCCAATCCATCTCCCAAATGGGAGTGCTCCAGCCGCTCTCCATCCGGCGCACGGACCGGGGCTGGGAGCTCATTGCCGGGGAACGCCGGCTCCGGGCGGCAAAAATGGCGGGGCTGGACCGGGTGCCCTGCCTGCCTGTGGAGGCGGACGACGATGCCTCCGCCCTGCTGGCCCTGGTGGAAAACCTCCAGCGAAAGGACCTGGACGTTTGGGAGGAGGCCGCCGCCCTGCGCCGGCTCATCGACCAGCATCACCTCTCCCAGGAGGAAGCCGCCCGCAAAGTGGGCAAAAGCCAATCCGCGGTGGCCAACAAACTGAGGCTGCTCAAACTTCCGCCCGATGTGATCGGCGGTCTGCGGACCGCCCGCCTTTCGGAGCGCCATGCCCGTGCGCTGCTGCAGCTGGACACCCCCGCCCTCCAGCGGACCGCCTTGGACCACATCGTAGAACATCGGCTCAACGTGGCCCAGGCAGAGGCCTATATCAGCCGGCTGCGCCAACAGCAGTCCGCTCCCCGCAAAGCCGCTCCGGTATACCGCATTCGGGATGTGCGGCTGTTTCTCAATACGGTGAAGCGCAGTCTGGCGGTAATGCAGTCCGCCGGAGTAAACGCCCGGTGCGGAAAGGAGGAGACGGACAGCGAAATTACGCTGACCATACACATTCCAAAGTGAGCCCTCCGCTCCGGGAAGCCTCGCTTTGTTTCACGTGAAACATTGGACTGTCCGAATTATTTCAAGCGCTCAGCCCTGTTTTTCACCTATTCGGCCGTAAATACAGGTTTCTCACAAAAAGGCAGGCCGACGGCCCGCCTTTTTTATTTTCTTAAATGGTTGAAATCACCTTGAAAACAGGATATAATGATTTTTACCCGCCGAAAGATGGGGCTGATTAAATGTTTCACGTGAAACAACAGATAGAGGGGGAGACATCTATGGGCAAGACCATCGCCATCGTCAACCAGAAGGGCGGCGTGGGCAAAACCACGTCCTGCGTCAATCTGGCCGCCGCTCTAACCGCCCAAGGGGCCAAGGTGCTGGTGTGCGATTTCGACCCTCAGGGCAATGCCACCTCCGGCTTTGGCCTGGACAAGTCCCACTCCCCCAGCGTCTACGAGGTGGTCCTGGGCAGCGCCCCCATGAGCAAGGCCGTGGTCGGCACCAAATGGGGTGACGTGGTACCCTCCAACAAGGCCCTGTCCGGGGCCACGGTGGAGCTCATCGCCCTGGAGCGCCGGGAGTTCCGCCTGAAGGACGCCATTGAGGAGGTCAAAGGCAATTACGATTTCATTTTCATCGATTGCCCTCCCTCCCTGGAGCTGCTGACTCTGGACGGACTTTGCGCCGCCGACACCCTGCTGGTCCCCGTTCAGTGCGAGTACTACGCGCTGGAGGGCCTGTCCGACCTGATTTACACCGTCCGGCTGGCCAAGCAGCGGCTCAACCCCGATTTGGAAATGGAGGGCGTACTGCTTACCATGTACGACGGGCGGACAAATTTATCCCTCCAGGTGGCGGAGGAGGTCAAGCGTCATTTTCCCGGCAAGGTGTACGCCACCGTCATTCCCCGGAACGTGCGGCTGTCCGAGGCCCCCAGCCACGGTATGCCTGTGTCCGTCTACGACCCCCTGTCCCGGGGGGCGGAATCCTACGACGCGCTGGCCAAGGAGTTTTTGCGAAAGAATCCCATAGAACAGGTGAATAACCATAGAAAGGAATGAATCGAATGGCCAAGGCCAAAGGTTTGGGCAAAGGCTTGGACGCCCTCATGGGAGATTCCGCCACCCTGCAAAGCCAGGAAGCCGGGTCGGTCGTGCTGCCCATCTCCCAGGTAGAGCCCGGATTGAATCAGCCCCGGAAGCGGTTTGACGACGAGGCCCTGGCGGACCTGGCCGCTTCCATTGAGGAACACGGCATTATACAGCCCCTCACTGTCCGGCGGCTGTCCACCGGCTATTACCAGATCATTGCCGGAGAGCGGCGCTGGCGGGCCGCAAAGCTGGCGGGGCGGAAGGAGGTGCCGGTGGTCATCATCGAGGCCGACGACCGCAAGGTGATGGAACTGGGCCTCATCGAAAACCTCCAGCGGGAGGACCTGAACCCGGTGGAGGAGGCGGAGGGCTACCTGTCCCTGCTCACCGACTTCGGCATGACCCAGGAGGAGTTGGCAAAGCGGATGGGCAAGTCCCGGCCGGCCATTGCCAACGCCCTGCGGCTCACCGCCCTGCCCCCCTCTGTCCGGGCGCTGCTGGTGGAGGGCAAGATCTCCGCCGGCCACGGCCGGGCGGTGCTCATGGTGGAGGGGGAACAGGCCCAGGCCGCTTTCGCTCAGATGATTGTGGACGAGGGCTGGAACGTCCGGCAGGCGGAGGCCAAGGCCAAAAACTTCACCCTCCTCCCCCCCGAGGACCTGCCTCCCAAAGATTCCCCCGACCCCAACCTCATTTACATTCAGGCCGTGGAAAAGGACCTGTCCGCGCGGCTGGGGCGCAAGGTGTCCATCAAAAACGGGGCGAAAAAAGGGCGGCTGGAGCTGGAATACTATAATGTGGACGACCTCAACGACCTGCTGGACCAGCTGGAGCGGCTTTCTCCCGCAGAGAAGCCGCTGGAAGGGGGCGGCGAAGCGTGAGTGAGAACGAACAGCTTTCAGGGCCCGGTGTTTCACGTGAAACATCCGAGCCCGAAATTGGGGCCCCCACAAAGCCGTCCTCTCGGGACCACCTCAAAAGCGCTCCTCAGCTTTTACGGGGAGAGGAACCGCAGCGAAATGAAGGAGCTTCCGTCTCAGACGAAAGCGAGAGATATGGAGCTCGCGGCGACGAGGTAACTCCGGAACAGCAGATGCTCTACGACATTATAGACCGCTCCATGACCAAAACCCAAAAGCGGTCCGACGGGGAGGGCCCGGAGGACCCCGCCCCGCCCCAGGAGGAGCCGGAAGGGGAACAGCAGGACTCCCCTCCCCCGCCACAGAAGAACAAGCCCTCCTCCTTTTACGTCTACCTGGCGGTGCTGTTTGGCGCGGCGTTCCTCATGCTCCTGCTGGCCTACTTCGTCCAGCAGCGCAACAACGACGCCGTGCGGTACGACCTGGAACTGCTCACCGCCTCCCGGCAGGAACTGTTGGAGCAGATCAAGGGACTGGAGAAGGAGCGGGACCAGCTCCAAGAGGATTTGAAGGGGCAAAAGGAGCAGACAACCGACGCGGAGGAGGCGCAGGACTGGTTAGGGAAGAAATTGGAGGAATCCCAGAAGGACCTCCTGCGTATGACCAGCTGGTACGACAACGCCCACACCCTGGACCGGCTGGAACAGTTCGTCCGGGACCGGGACTACCTCATGGCGGGCACCGTGGTGGTCGAGAGCGACGTGATGTTCAACCGGAACACCTCTGTCTACACCTCGGTGGACACCTGGCTCTACCTGACCCCCGTCAATGAGAAGCGGTATCTGGACTTGAAGGAGCAGCTGTTCCAAAAAAGCGGCTTCATGACCCTGACCCAGGAGGGGGACGGCAGTGGATATACCCCCGGTATGCCTACTTTTGAGAAGGACGCTTTCCAGCAAGAGGAATTGGACACCGCCCAAGCCCTGTGGTATATCATCCGCAACTACGCCATCGCCCCTGACTTTGCGGCGATCCGGCTGCAAGACTGCTACGAAAGGCTGACACAAAACAGCGGGCTGTTCAGGCCCTCCACCATGGAACTGCTGGAGGAGATCAAAGAGGACCTGATCGCCCAAGAGCTGGTGACCGAGGAGGATGGCGAACTCATCTCCAACGTTTCCTTTGCCGTGCAGGAAGATGGGTTCGAGCCACTGGTAAACCCGGTCGATCCCACCAAAATACCTCTCGGAAAATAAATTAAAAAGGTGATACTATGTTAGACATCAAATTCATCCGGGACAACCCGGACCTTGTAAAAGAGAACATCAAGAAGAAGTTCCAGGAGGAAAAGCTCCCCCTGGTGGACCAGGTCATCGAGCTGGACCGCCGAAACCGGGACGCCATGACCGAGGCCAACAACCTGCGCTCCGAGCGCAACAAGCTGTCCAAGCAGGTGGGGATGCTCATGGGCCAGGCGAAAAAGGACCCCTCCAAGCTGGAGGAGGCGGAGGCTGCCAAGGCCCAGGTGAAGGCCAACGCCGACCGTCTGGCGGAGCTGGAGGCCCTGGAGACCCAGCTGGCGGCGGACATCCGCAAGATTATGCTGACCATCCCCAACATCATCGACCCCTCCGTGCCCATCGGCAGGGACGACAGCGAAAACGTGGAGGTGGAGCGGTTCGGCGAACCCGCGGTGCCCGACTTCGACATTCCCTACCACACCGACATTATGGAGCGGTTTGACGGGGTGGACATGGACGCGGCGGGCCGGGTGTCCGGCGCAGGGTTCTACTACCTCATGGGGGACATCGCCCGGCTCCACGAGGCGGTGCTGGCCTACGCCCGGGACTTCATGATCGGCAAGGGCTTCACCTTCTGCATCCCCCCCTTCATGATCCACGGCAACGTGGTGGAGGGCGTCATGAGCCAGACCGACATGGACGCCATGATGTACAAGATCGAGGGGGAGGATTTGTACCTCATCGGCACCTCAGAGCACTCCATGATCGGCAAGTTCATCGACCAGATGCTCCCCGAGGACAGCCTGCCTCAGACCCTCACCTCCTACTCCCCCTGCTTCCGCAAGGAGAAGGGCTCCCACGGCATCGAGGAGCGGGGCGTCTACCGCATCCACCAGTTCGAGAAACAGGAGATGATCGTGGTGTGCAGGCCCGAGGACTCCATGGACTGGTACGAGAAGATGTGGCGGTACTCCGTGGAGCTGTTCCGCTCCATGGACATCCCGGTGCGCCAGCTGGAGTGCTGCTCCGGCGATCTGGCCGACCTGAAGGTGAAGTCCTGCGACATCGAAGCCTGGTCCCCCCGGCAGAAGAAGTATTTCGAGGTGTGCTCCTGCTCCAACCTGGGGGACGCCCAGGCCCGCCGCCTGAAGATGCGGGTCAAGGGGGAGAACGGCACCTACCTGCCCCACACCCTGAACAACACCGTGGCCGCGCCCCCCCGTATGCTCATCGCCCTGCTGGAAAATAACCTCCAGCCCGACGGCTCCGTGAAGGTGCCCGCCGTGCTGCGGCCCTATATGGGCGGGACCGAGGTTTTGACGCCGAAGCACTGACCGTGTTTGTATGTCCCTTTTCTTGAAAGAAAAAAGGAAGGTCCCCCAAACGAAAGGAGTATTTTTATGAAAAAGTTCTGGAAAGCCCTGGGCTTTGCCGCCATTGCCGCCGCCGTCCCCGTCCGGTTCAAAAAGGATGAGGGAACCGGCAAAAAGACCTACCAGTCCCTGCTGCTGTCCGTGGACGTGGGCCCCGGCGAGGAAGAGGGCACCGAGATCGGCATCAATTTCGGTGAGGGCGTGCTCACCCAGGCCATCAGTGGTCTGGTAAACGCCAAAAAGGAATCCAGGCTGTTCACCGACGACCCCGAGGAGGCCGTGCTTTTCGCCGACAGCGAGCCAGAAGCCGTCCCGGCGGAACCGGAGGCCGTCAAACCCGCTCCCGCGGCGGAATCGGAAACCGTCTCCGAGCCGGTCGCCACCGAAGAGGATTTTGACCCTGAGCTTTGAACAAACGTCCATTTTCCAGAGGAGAAACGCTGATGGAACACAAAGACCCCGTCCCGGATACGGATGAACAGCGGGAGCCCTACACCCCCGCCTCCTTTGAAAAGCGGGCGGCGGCCTGGACGGGCATCGCCTATATGCTCATGCTGCTGTTCATCCTCAATTTCATGCTGTTCACCGGCGGGCGGCAGCTCCCCGGCACCTTTCCCCTATTCCTGGTCCCCGTATCTGCGGCTCTGGCGGTGGTAGTCGTCCACCGCATGAGAAACGGCACCGCCGCCGGAGGGACCCTGGGAGGCGCGGCGGTGCTGGCCATGTGCGCTGCGGGCGTCTTCACCGGCCTGTCCCTGGGCGTCCCCGCCCTGTTGGCAGCGTTCAAGGTGTAGCCATGGAGGAATTGATTTACTCCGGCTTGGGAAAACTGGGGCTGGCCGGTTCGGTTCCGGAGAATTCCCCCTCCCTGCTGGCCCGCTATGGCGAACTGCTGCTGGAAAAAAACAAGGTCATGAACCTCACCGCCATCACCGAACCGGAAGATGTGGCGTCGCTCCATATGCTGGACTGCGCCGCCCTGCTGAATTGCGCTCAGTTGGAGGGAAAATCCCTCATCGACGTGGGCACCGGGGCGGGCTTTCCCGGCCTGCCCCTGAAGATTCTGGTTCCCTCTCTGGAGGTCACGCTGCTGGACTCTCTGAACAAGCGGATTGAGTGGCTGGCGGAACTGTGCAAAGCGCTGGAGCTTGACAAGATCCGGACCCTCCACGGCCGGGCGGAGGAGGCGGGCCAAAGCCCCGCCCTCCGGGAGCAATTCGACTTCGCCGCGGCCCGGGCAGTGGCGGACCTGCGGCTTCTGTGCGAACTGTGCCTGCCCTTTGTCAAGGTAGGCGGACATTTTCTGGCCATGAAGGGTCCGGATTCCGGCGAGGAAGTCCGGCGCGCCCTATCTGCCGTCGAAACTCTGGGCGGACAGGTGGAGCGGTGCTATGACTACCAAATTCCCCACACAGATGTGACCCATCGTGTCATTTTGATTGAAAAAACCGCCCATACATCAGACAAATATCCACGCCGGTGGGCAAAAATTCAGAACGCCCCTCTTTGAACCTCCGGACTTCGCCAATAAGTGGAAATTGTTGAATAAATTTTCACTATTTTCAGATTTTTTGTTGCTATTTTCATAAATCCATGCTATGATTTGAATGATATCGGAAGGAGGCGTCCCATGGGCACTGCCGTCATGGTCACATCCGGAAAGGGCGGCACCGGAAAAACCTCGCTCACCGCCGGGGCCGCCTCTTGCCTGGCCGCGCTGGGCCGCCGGGTGCTGTGCATTGATGTGGATATCGGCCTGCGCAACCTGGACTTGGCATTGGGCATGTCCGACCGGGCGCTGATGGATTTTTCCGACGTGATGGATTACCGCTGCCCGCTGATGACCGCGGCGGTGGAACAGCCTGAGATCAAGGGCCTCTTTCTCCTCACCGCCCCGCTCACCCCCCAGGGGCTGGAGGAGGCGCGGTTCCGCGCCCTGGTGGAGGAGGCGTCGGAATATTTCGACTTTGTATTCATGGACTCCCCCGCCGGCCTTGGAGAGGGCTTTCAGCTGGCCCGTGCCGCCGCCGACCGGGTTATCGTAGTGTCCGCCGTGGACCCCGCCGCCCTGCGGGACGCCCAGAGAACGGTATCCGAACTGCGGGAACTGGAGCAGCTCCATCTGGTGATGAACCGGGTACAGCCCAAGCTTATCGCCAAGCTGCGCACCTCCATCGACAACGCCATGGACACCGCCGGACTGCCCCTGCTGGGAGTAGTTCCGGAGGACCCCAACGTCACCATGGCCACCGCCGCCGGAGTGCCTCTCATCCTCACCACCTACAAGGGGGCCGCCCCCGCCTACCTGAATATCGCCAAGCGCCTGCTGGGACAACGGGTCCCTCTGCTCCGCATCCGTTAAATTTCCAAGACCAGACGCGCCACATTCCATAGAAAGGACGATCTGCATGAATATTGCCCTGATGAGCCACGACAACAAAAAAGAATTGATGGTTCAATTCTGTATCGCCTACTGCGGCATTCTGTCCAAGCATACCGTGTGCGCCACCAGCAATACCGGGCGCCAGGTGGCGGAGGCCACCGGTCTGCCTGTTCAGTTGTTCCTTGCCCACACCCAGGGCGGCAGCCAGCAGATCGGCGCCCGCATCGCCTACGATGAGATCGACATGGTGCTGTTTTTCAACGACCCCACCTCCGACGAACTGGAGAAGGACCTGAGCTACATCATCAATCTGTGCGACCAGCACAATGTCCCCATCGCCACCAACTCCGCCACGGCGGAAATGCTCATCCACGGCCTGGCCCGGGGCGACCTGGACTGGCGGCTCATCAGCCATCCCACCGCGCCATTAAAGGTGTAAGCCTTGACATTTTTCACAGGACTGATATAATATCAACGCCCACAAGCGGTTACACGCTCTCGTCCCGGCATGGGGGCGGGAGCGTTGCGTTTTTGAAAGGAGAACATCACCATGGCAAAACAAAAGCCCCGCACCCTGTCCGGGTTCATGGAGCTCCTCCCTGCCCGTCAGGTCCAGTTCGAGCGGATGGCGGAGCTGCTGCGCCGCTCCTATTCCCTCTACGGCTTCACTCCCCTGGACACCCCCGTCATCGAGGCCAGCGAGGTGCTGCTGGCCAAGGCCGGGGGCGAGACGGAAAAGCAGATCTACCGCTTCACCAAGGGGGACTCCGACCTGTCCCTGCGGTTCGACCTCACCGTCCCCCTGGCGAAATATGTGGCTCTCCACTACGCCGAGCTGTCCTTCCCCTTCCGGCGGTTCCAGATCGGCAAGGTCTACCGGGGGGAACGGGCCCAGCGGGGCCGCTTCCGGGAGTTCTACCAGGCGGACATCGACGTCATTGGGGACGGCAAGCTGGACATCGTCAACGAGGCGGAGATCCCCGCCATCATCTACCAGACCTTCACCACCCTGGGGCTCAAGCGGTTCCAGATCCGGGTGAACAACCGGAAGGTGCTCAACGGCTTCTACGCCATGCTGGGACTGACGGACAAGGCCGGAGACGTGATGCGCACCGTGGACAAGATGCCCAAGATCGGGGCGGACAAGGTGCGGGAGATGTTGGTGGGTGAGGAGATCGGCGTCACCGGGGACCAGGCCGACGAGATTTTGACCTTTATCTCTATTACGGGCAGTAATAAAGAGGTTCTTGATTCCCTGGAGGCCTACCGGGACCGCCACGAGCTCTTTGACCAGGGGCTGGACGAGCTGAACACGGTGGTGAAATACCTGGGGGCTTTCGGGGTGCCCGAGGACTCCTTCGCCGTGGACCTGACCATCGCCCGGGGACTGGACTACTACACCGGCACCGTCTACGAGACCTTCATGACGGACCACCCGGAGATCGGTTCCATCTGCTCCGGCGGACGGTATGACAACTTGGCGGAATATTACACCGATAAACAACTCCCCGGCGTGGGCATCTCCATCGGTTTGACCCGGCTGTTCTACGTGCTGGAAGAGCAGAAGTACCTCAATGACGCCCTGAACACCGCCCCCGCCGACGTGCTCATCCTGCCCATGACCGACGACCTCTCCCCCGCCATCGCCTTCGCCACCCGGCTGCGGAGGGCGGGAATCCGGGCTCAGCTCTACACCGAGCAGAAGAAATTCAAACAGAAAATGAGCTACGCCGACAAGCTGGGTGTGCCCTACGCCGCCTTCCTGGGGGAGGATGAGGTCAAGCAGGACAAGGTGTCGCTGAAGGACATGGCCTCCGGGGAGCAGAAGCTCCTGCCTGTGGACGAGGCCGTTTCCGCCGTGCTGGCCGCCCTGGAGGCGGGGCGGAACATCCCCCCCATCCGGGAGCCGGAGGAGGGCTGAACATTTCCCGCCAAAAAATGTGAAATGATCTGTAACGAAACCGCCTCTTATGCGTTAGTGTCATAGAAGGAGGTGGACAGCTTGGAATTTGAGGACATCTACCGGAAGTATTTCCGGGACGTGTACCGTTTCTCCCTCAGTCTGACCCAGGACAGGGCGCTGGCGGAGGAGGTCACCCAGGACACCTTTTTCAAGGCCATGAAGGGGCTGGCCCGGTTCGACTGGTCCAAGGATATCCGGGCCTGGCTGTTCACCATTGCCCGCAACTCCTACTACTCCCACTGCCGCGCCCAAAAGCGTGCCATCTCCGCCGAGGACCTGCCCCAGGAGCTGCCCTCCGGGGTGCGCATGGAGGAGCGGCTGGAGGACCAGGAGAGCGCCTTCGCCATCCACCAATTTCTCCACACCATGGCGGAACCCTATAAAGAGGTGTTCACCCTGCGGGTGCTGGGGGAGCTGCCCTTTGAGAAAATCGGGCGGCTGTTTGACAAGAGCGCCAACTGGGCGCGGGTGACCTTCTACCGGGCCAAGGTACAGATCATCGAGCATATGGAGGCGATGGAACATGAAAGAGACAAACTGTGACGTAATCCGGGACTTGCTGCCGCTGTACGAGGACAACGCCATCACGGAAGAGACGGCAGAGCTGGTGCGGGAGCACCTGAAGGACTGCCCCGCCTGCCGGGAGGAGCTGCGGAAGATGCGCACCCCCCTCTCCCTCCCCCCGGAGGAGGACGGGGAGCTGTGGGAGCGGTACAAACAGCGCCGGGCGGAAATTCGGCGGAGGCGGAACATCAAAATCGGCTGTGTTTTGTCGGTGCTGGGGCTCATGGTCCTGTCCTGCCTGTGGTATATCTGGCCCAGGGGGTGGGACGCCCTCACCGGCCCGGTGACCGACGAGGTCACCAGCCTCAGCGGCGCCGTCACCGAGCTTTACTATGAAATTGCCAACGATGGAGAGGTACACAGCGGCTTTCGCAGCTGGCTGATCCAGTGGGAGGAGGCGGAAGGTCCCGCCGAAAAAGCCATCCTCCAGGCATTTCAACGCCACACCTACCGGAAAAGCTTGAAAAGCCTGAACCCCTGGGACGACAACGGGACAAATACGGCCAATGTCGTTCTGGTCGGGATCATCTGGAGCAACGAAAATTATAAAAGCTTCTCCATCGCCGACAACGGGCAGATGTTTTGCGGCGGAGACCGCTATTACACGGATGAGAAGCTGTATCAGGAGCTGTCCGCCATCATTCAGGAGTACGGCACCTTCCAGGAAGCAGAAAACAAATAGTCATCAAATATATTTACTATACAAATTGGAGTTGATTGCAATGGTTCAATCGCGCACCCACACCTGTAATGACCTGCGGATGGAACACGTGGGCCAGCAGGTAAAGCTCGTGGGCTGGATGGAGAACGTCCGGGAGGTGGGCCAGAACCTGGCCTTCGTCGTCCTCCGGGATTTCTACGGCACCACCCAGGTGGTCATCGAGACCGAGGACATGATGGCGGCGGTGAAGGGGCTCAACAAGGAGTCCACCATCTCGGTGGAGGGCGCCGTCCGGGAGCGGGACAGCAAAAACCCCAAGCTGCCCACCGGCGATATCGAGGTGGTGCCCAGCAAAATTGAAGTGCTGGGCCGCTGCCGCCACAACGAGCTTCCCTTCCAAATCAACCGTTCCCGGGAGGCCGACGAGACCCAGCGGCTGAAGTACCGCTATCTGGACCTGCGCAACCCGGAGGTGAAGAACAACATCATTTTGCGGTGCAATGTGGTGGCCGCCCTCCGGGCCGCCATGCTGGCCGAGGGCTTTTTGGAGATCACCACCCCCATCCTCACCGCCTCCTCCCCCGAGGGGGCCCGGGACTATCTCGTGCCCTCCCGGAAGCACCCCGGCAAGTTCTACGCCCTGCCTCAGGCCCCCCAGCAGTTCAAGCAGCTGCTGATGGCCTCCGGCTTCGACCGCTATTTCCAGATCGCCCCCTGCTTCCGGGACGAGGACGCCCGGGGTGACCGCTCCCCCGGCGAGTTCTACCAGCTGGACATGGAGATGGCCTTTGCCGGACAGGACGACGTGTTCGCCGTGCTGGAGCGGGTGCTTCCCCCCATCTTCGCCAAGTACGGCAAGTACAGCGTGGCGTCTGAGGCCCCCTTTGTCCGCATCCCCTATTTGGAGGCCATGGACAAGTACGGCTCCGACAAGCCCGACCTGCGCATCGACCTGACCCTCACCGACGCCACCGGGCCGCTGGCAAGCTGCGGCTTCCCGCCCTTTGAGGGAAATACCGTCAAGGCCATCGTGGTGACGGACTTCCAGGGCACCCGGAAGCAGATCGACAAACTTTGCGCCGATGTGGAGGTGCAGGCGGGCGAAAAGGCCTACTGGTTCCGATACGACGAGAAGGGCGAAATCGTGGGCGGCATCGCCAAGTTCGTCCAGCCCATCAAAGATGAGGTTATAAAGGCTTTAGACCTTACACCTGGATGTTTTGTAGGATTAACGGCGGGAAAACTGCTCACCGCCCAAAAGACGGCGGGGGTACTGCGCTCCAAGCTGGGGGCCTTCTGCCCCGGCCATATGGACGCCCAGCGCTACGAATTCTGCTGGATCGTGGACTTCCCCATGTACGAGATCGGCGAGGAGTCCGGGGAGCTGGAGTTCTGCCACAATCCCTTCTCCATGCCCAACGGCGGGCTGGAGGTGCTGAAAAAGGCCGCGGCGGGAGAGGTGGACCCCCTGACCATCACCGCGTTCCAATACGACCTGGTGTGCAACGGCGTGGAGCTGTCCTCCGGCGCGGTGCGGAACCACGACCCTGAGATCATGATCGAGGCCTTTCAGCTGGTGCGGCTTGGCGAGGAGGACGTGAAAGCCAAGTTCCCCGCCATGTACAACGCCTTCACCTATGGGGCGCCGCCTCACGCGGGCATCGCCCCCGGCGTGGACCGGATGGTGATGCTGCTGGCCGGGGAGGACTCCATCCGGGAGATCATCCCCTTCCCCATGAACAAGAACGCACAGGACGTCATGATGGGCGCGCCCAGCTTTGTGGAACAAAAACAGCTGGATGAGCTGAACATTATGTGCACCGCAAAAGAGGAAGAGTAGAAAAAACACCCCTCCCGGCTGGGAGGGGTGTTTTTCACCGCTTATCGATATTCATCAATTGTTTTAAATCAGAGCCCATAGCCGCTTTCCAACCCGCAGTAAAAGCAGACCGAACCAATTGGAACAGGGCTTCATTTACCTGCTCATACTGTGTATCATCCAAAAAATTATATAGGGCTTGGTCAAACTCAATTTCATTCATGATATCACCCTGTCTTATTGTATATTATCTAATATGAGATGTCAATATTATGTTGACTGAAATGCTATTATTTGGACAGGTGATATTATGAAACCATTAAAAGTAAGAATCAGTATTACCCTTGACGACCCCATCTATCAAAAAATCAAGGGACTGGCTGAGTATGACGACAGATCGGAAGAGCGTCGTGTAGG
>CANOBV010000046.1 GCA_947564255.1 uncultured bacterium
TCTTTCTTTGGAGGAAGCTGCTGCGGATATGGATGATGCTTTCTTAAAGAAAGGAATCCTTCTGATGGTAGATGGGCAGTCGTAAGGATGCCGTTGTACAGACGAAACAGGGCGTTCCAGAGTACGATGAGATCGCTGTTCCCGATTTGGATGAAGAGACAAAAACGATCTACGGATTTACCCCCAGCAGTGCCGGGGGCACAGGACTTCATACCTTTTACCAGTGGAAGGACTGGAACCACCTGGTCTGTATGCGGCAGATCGAAATTTATCAGGCAAACCAGAGCGAGACTGTACGGATGTCTGTCCGGGATCGTGTCGCCGGTGAGCTGGCGGAGATCTATCATGAGGATTTTCCTTCGGGGTCCGGCGGATGGCTGGACGCGCAAATGGTGTGGCACGATCTGGACTATCATGGTGAGCCGGGCGGACTCTATGACCTTTTCCAGCAGCAGCCCATAGACGATACCCACGACGCCTTCCTGGTGAGCACCGGCGGCAGACTGGGCACGCTGCTGGTGACGGCGGAGCTGGCTATGGAAAACAAGAATGAGTTTGGCACCCGGGACATCACTTTTTCCGTCTGGGACCCGGCGGAAATGGAGCAGCCCATCCAGACATTTTCGGAGGAGTTTATGATGGGCGTCGCGCCGGAGTTTCACCATGCGGCGGACGCGAACTTCGATGGCTTCCAGGACTTTGGGTATCTCTACTGCGCAGGGAACCAGCCCAATTACTGGCACTGGTGGCTTTGGGATGAGGAGCAAGGGCAATTTGAATACTATGCGCCTTTAACAGAGGTTTCACAGCCTGTGTTTGATGCTGAACGGCAAGTTGTGACAGGGTGGGCCCGCAACAGTGCGGCATCTGGCGTTCACACGATCTACCGCTGGCTCAATGGGGAACTGACCCTGCTGCGCAGAATTGAAAAGCACTACCCGACGGATGATAATACGCAGTTGGCCACAGTAGAAGACTTGATCGACGGACAGATGGTGGTAGTTTATCGAAAAGAATGGGATTTGACCACAATAAAAGAGGGCACTCCACTGGTGGACTGGAACTGGTATGATCTGGACTACCATGGTGAGGCACGATGATGGAACGTCGGCTTTGATCTTGTCTTTGGATCGTCCGATAGGGTGAGTTGGGCCCAGCTAGTCGGCCTCTGCTTGGTGGTCGAAGCTGACCAGCTGAACGCGGTCGAGGGGCCCGATATGGAAGGTCATGGTTTCAAGGCCATATGGCGGATTATGGGCGCCATAAAAGGTCTCTACCCGGATGATGACCTCGTAGTATGGTGACTCCGGGACTTTTTGGACATTGAGGACTTCCTGCCGCCAATACTGTCTGGGTCCGCCATAGTATTCCTCGACAGCAGCAGAGATGGGCTGGCTCAAGAGCCGCAAAATGACCTGCTCCTTCGCACTGGGCTGCTTTTGCGGCTCCGTTGTTGCGAAGCCTGTTGATAACAGGATAGCAGTGGCAGCTATGAAACCGGCAGAAAAAATCATAAATTTACGCATCGTAACACCTCTAGCATAGGATGTCCTACATTTGCCGCAGAATTGGTGGGAAAATATGAAAAAGGGTTGCGTTCACCAGCCTATTACTCCGCAAAATGCCCCAGCTATGCTGATACGGCATGACCGGGGCTGCAGGTTTTGTTCCATGGCAAACAGTTTGCAAAACGGTATGAGGTGTGGTAGGATACGATATCATCGTCGGGAGTGTGCGGAATATGAGCAATGATAAGGTATTTCAGATGAAGTTTGAGAAAGTATACGGGCTCCTGCTGGATAAGGCCGCCCGAAAGGGTCGGACAAAGGCCGAGGTGGATGAAGTTATCTGCTGGCTGACAGGGTACGGCCCGGAGCAGGTGGATGCGTTTTGCTCCACTGATCTCTGCTACGGGGATTTTTTTCGAAACGCGCCCCAGCCCAATCCAAATCGAGTGCTGATCAAAGGCGTGGTCTGTGGTGTCAGGGTGGAGGAGGTGGAGGACCCGCTGATGCGGGAGATCCGCTGCCTGGACAAGCTGATCGACGAGCTGGCGAAGGGGAAGCCGATGGAGAAGATCCTGCGAAAACAGGAGGAAGCAACCATGTGGGTATGTCCCAAGTGCGGGCGGTCATTCAAAAATACAGAGCAGAGTCATTACTGCGGAAAGCCTCCGGCGACGATTGAGGAGTATATCGCCGCCCAGCCGGAGGAGACGCAGGGCTATCTGCGGCAGATCAACGCTGCTATCAAGACCAGCATCCCAGAGGCCAAAGAGAAGATCTCCTGGAGTATGCCCACCTACTGGGAGGGCCGAAACCTGATCCAGTTCGCGGCCTCCAAGCGGCATATCGGTCTGTATCCCGGTCCGGAGGCCGTGGAGGCGTTCGCCGCCCAGCTGACGGAGTACAAAACCAGCAAGGGCACGATCCAGCTCCCGTATAACAAACCACTCCCATTGGAGTTGATTGGGAAGATTGCAAAATGGTGCGGGGAAAACAACTGAGGAGAACTTGAATTGGTTTCCGGCCTATAGCACATGGATGCCTGTCCGCACTCGCTGGAGAGCGGACAGGCATCCCCATTTTTCAGGATTACCGTTACTATGCTGACCGCCCCGCAGTTGGTATGGCGCTCAAAGCGGCCGCTGAAATTATTTCAAAAATTTTGTGACCGTTTCCCCTCCGCAGTTGTTTTATAGTTGAAGCGCTTCAAAGGAGGTCATGCAATGGAACAGACTATTTCCGCCCGGCAGCTGGAGGCTGCCTATGACGCATATGGGGCGGCGGTCTACCGCCTGGCCCTGGCCTTTCTGGGGCAGCGCGCCGACGCGGAGGATGTGACCCAGGAGACCTTTTGCCGGCTGCTGTACCGCGCCCCGGCCTTCGCAGATGAGGCCCACAAAAAGCGGTGGCTGCTCCAGGTGGCGGCCAACCTGAGCCGCAACCAGCTGCGGGGCTTTTGGCGGAAGCGGGTGACGCCGTTGGAGGACGCCGTCCCCGCTGGCGCCCCGGAGGAGCGGGAGGCCCTGAACGCTGTCATGGCCCTGCCGGAGAAGTTCAAGCTGCCCATCCACCTCTACTACTATGAGGGGTACTCGGTGGCGGAGGTGGCGGAGATCCTGAAGCTAGGGCAGTCGGCGGTGAAGATGCGGTTGAAGCGGGGCCGCGAGCTGTTGAAACTTGAATTGGGGGGATCGAATTGAACATCAACGACTACCGGGAGGCGATGGACCATATCATCCCTGACCAGGAATTGAAGGAGCGCATTATGAACCAAAAAACATCCCAAAGACAATACATCCCCGTCCGCCGTGTCCTCACTTACGCGCTGGCGGCGGCCTTGGCCCTGGCCTGCCTGTTCACCGTGGCGCTGGCCGCCAGCCCGGAACTGCGCATGGCCGTGATGACCTTCTTCCACATGGAAGAGCCGGAACATCTGCCCAGTGCCGATCCAGACGGCGCGCCGACGGAGCCCGGCGTCAGCCGGGCAGAGATCGGGGAACTGGTCAAGGCCCAGTACATCCAGATGGACAGCCAATATTACCAGTACAGCGGCGGCGGTCTGCTCCGCAATCTGACCTGGAGCGAAGACGGCAGAACTCTCCTAGGGGCCAAGTTCTGGGAGGTCAAAGACAACGAGATGACCCCAGTGGAGGTCGAGCTTCACACCCAGCAGATGGACGTGGCTTATAGCGGCGTCCGCTACCAGGGCGAGCTGTACTGGTATGTCCGAAACGGGGTGCTGTGCGCCTTTAATGGGAGCCCCTTCGGTGTAGACACCCGGCCGGAGGACCAGTGGTACGTCACGACCCTTTCTGGGCGCACCGACGCTCTCCTGCTCCATGTGGTCCAGGGCCGGCAGATGGATCGCACCGAATTCATTTTGCTCTATCACCTGGACACCGGCGAATTTGAGGACCTGCTCGCCGGGGTGGACCCCAGCGTGATGGAGCAGTCCGACGGCTCCATCTGGTCCCCCAGCGCCAGCCGGGCCCTGCTCACCGGCCGGTCTGGGCCAGAGCGCCCCAATGGCCGGGAATGGCTGTACGACCGGGAGAGCGGGACGCTGACCGATGTGAAGGACCTGGGCGGCGTGGGCGCCGACATGGCGGTGTTCGTGGACGACGACACCCTGATTCTCCGCATCTATACCTACGACGCGAACTACGATCTGGAGGCCGTCGCCTGCTGGGCTTACAATATCCCCTCCGGTCAGGCGGTTCAGACCCTGGCACAGTCTCCCTGCTATCACCAGGACAAATGCCCGTATGGCATCATTCTGTTTTATGGCGGCAGCTGCATGGAGATCGGACAGGACGGCTCCGCCTGTCTCATTGACCTGACCACCGGGGCGCGGACCATGCTGGAGAACTTCACGTTTGAAAAGGATATGAACTTCTCCCTGAACCCGGCCGGCACTAAACTGCTCTATTACGCCATGGACAGGGAGGCCGACGGCCTGGGCATTACCCAGCTGGGTGTGATCGACTTAGAGAAGAGCACCTTCATCGCCTTTGACCGGGAGGGCTATGAAAATCTCCACGAGGGCTCCATCGGCTGGGAGGACGACCAGACGGTGAGCATCGGCGCCACTTCCTCCGACGGCGGGACACGGTATATCCTTTTGTATCAGTTCTGACATCCCGGCGATCAACAGTCTCATAAAGAGCGCCTGTCCGCCCTCCAGGGGATGCGGACAGGCGCTCTTATTTCCGCATTGAAAATTTCTCTAAAAATTTTTGCGGGATTTTGCCGGTTCCGGTGTATAGTAGGGTAGACGAACCAAAAGGAGGGAGACAGTATGGAGGAGGCGCGGCTGGTCCGGGCCCTGCAAACCCGGCAGACCGGGGCCATGGAGCAGTTCCAGACGGCGTACAGCCCTCTGCTGCGGTACATCATCGCCCCCATCCTCCCCGATGAGCGGGACCGGGAGGAGTGCCTGTCCGATGTGCTGCTCCGGGTGTGGGACGCCATCGGCTCCTTTGACCCGGAGCGGGCGGCCCTGACCACCTGGCTCACCTATCTGGCCCGAAACGCGGCCCTCAACCGCCGCCGGGCCAATGAGCGCCGCCGGGAGGGCGGCACGCTGGACGAGGCCGCGCCGGACCCCGCCGACGGCCCGGAGCAGTCCCTGCTGAAGGCGGAGCGGGCCCGGGCGGTGTGGGCCGCCGTGGGGCGGCTGGGCCGGAGGGACCGGGAGCTGTTTTTGCGCAAATACTACTATTATCAGCCCACCGTCCAGATCGCCGCTGAGTCTGGGATGACCGTCCGGGCGGTGGAGAGCAAGCTGTACCGCATTCGAAAACATCTGCAGGAGGAACTGGGAGGTGAGCTCCATGGATGAATTTGACCGCCTGTTTGATATGGACCCCGGCCAGCTCCCCCCGGAGCTGACGGAGCTGAAACCGCCCTGCCCGTGGAAGAAGCCCATGGGCCTGATCTGCTGGGGGCTGGCGCTGATCACCATCACCATCAACGGCTTTGGGCTGAACCTGCTCCTGCCGGCGGTGGGCGCGGTGCTACTGTGGCTGGGCCTGAGCCCCCTGCGGCGGGAGAACGGCGGGTTCCGGCTGGCCTACGCCTGCGCCGCCCTGTACGCCGTGCTGCGGCTGACCGTGGTGCTGCTCCAGGCCACGCCTCTGGACGGCCGGCTGGCGGGGCTGATTGGCGGGGAGTGGAACACCACCACGGGGCCGGCGCCGGTCTACAACGTGCTGTGGACGGTAGCGCTCCAGTTCACCCTGGTGCTGGCTGTGGGCGGTCTGTGGCAGGGCCTCAAGGGGGTATTCCGCAAGGCCGGGCAGAAGCCCCGCACCGCCGCGGCCGGGGGGCTGGTCATCCTGGAGGCGTTGCTGCTCCCCATGGCCCTCATCGGGCTGGAGGGCTGGCTGCTGGTGGGCCCGATCCTGATCATCTGGGTCTGTCTGATCCTGAGCCTGCGCAAGCTCAGCAAAAGCCTGGACCAGGCGGGCTATGCGCTGCGGCCCACCCCGGCGCAGGTCTCCGGCAAACTGGTCCTGTGCCTGTGGCTGGCCCTCCACCTGCTGGCGGTGGGCGTCCTGCCCCTTGTGTTCGCCCGGCTGCCGGACGGTGTCCATGCCCAGGTGCAGGGCGAGGGCGTCAGTGATTCGCCCCTTCGCGCCCAGCTGCTGGAGCTGGGCTTCCCGGAGGATATCCTGGGCGGGCTGGAGGACGGCGAGCTGGTCCGGTTCGAGGGGGCCTACGGGCTGAAAAAGGAAGGATATCACGACCCGGTCGGATCCCATCAGGATGGGATGCCCAGTGTTGTCACCGTGGAGGTGCCGGTGCGGGACGAGAAATATGGGTTCCACACTGTCTACCTGGCCCACCTGCGCTGGAACCCCGGCGAGGCCTCCGGCGGCTATATGGAGGGGGTCCAGATCGCACAGGATATCCAGGGTGTCACCGTCCGCACCACCCAAGTGGAGGGGGTATTGAAGTGGAAAGACAGCGCCGGGACAGCTTACACCATGCCGTTGGACTTCTGGTTTGATACAGACAATGCTGGAACGCCCTGCTGTTATACGAACTTCTCTCTGCCGGAGGAGGTAAACGGACCCACGGAGGCTTTCCTGTTCTGGGAAGCGATGCCCTCCTTCCCGGAGACCGTGCATCTATATAACTATTCCGTGACCATCGCCCACAAGCGCAGCATTTGGCAGTATCCCTATACTCTGCCGTCCGATGTGCTGACTGCCGGGTTCTATTCCGCGCCCAGCTGGCAGTGGCGGATGTACCGGTGGACCTCCGAGGGCCAGATGGCCCCGGAAGGGAAGTATGACCCCAGAAAATATTAAGAGGGGAGCGATCCTGCGGGATAATAAACGCTCCAGTTGAGAACGTGCAGCCCCGCGCCTCATCGTACAGAATGACACCGCAGCCTTGTGGATACAGAGCTGCGGTGCTGTCTTATGCCACACTTATCGTTGCCCTTTAAAATTTTTATGAGTAAAATTTTGCCGCAGTGTGTAGTATTTTCCGGAAAATCCATAGTAGATAGTTGAGGGACAGAGAGGGGGGATGCCACGATGGATGACAGCGCCATCATAGAACTGTTCCTCGCCCGGTCGGAGCAGGCCATCCGGGAGCTGGACGGCAAATACGGCAAACTCTGCCACAGCCTTTCCTACAACATCCTGCACAGCCGCCAGGACGCGGAGGAGTGCGTGAACGACGCCTACCTGGGTACCTGGGACGCCATCCCGCCGGCGCGGCCCAATCCGCTGCTGGCCTTCCTGTGCAAAATTGTCCGCAATCTCTCCCTCATGCGGTATCACGCGGACAGGACGGCCAAGCGGGGCGGCGGGAGCTGCGCCGTGGCGCTGGAGGAGCTGGAGGACTGTCTGGCCTCGCCCCGCACGGTGGAGGGGGACCTGGAGGAGCGGGAGCTTGTCCGGCTGATCGAGGGCTTTCTGGATACCCTGCCCCCGGAGAACCGGGTCCTGTTCATGCGCCGGTACTGGTTCTCCGACAGCTGCGGGGAGGTCGCGGCGCGGACAGGCCTGTCGGAAAAGAACGTGTCCGTCCGGCTTTCCCGGATCCGAAAACAACTGCGGCACTATTTGGAAGAAAGAGGGGTCATGTGATGAATGCAGCACAGTTTTCCAGTGCGTTGGGAAAAGTCAACGACAAGTACATCATGGAGGCGATCACCTATGAGCGCAAAAAGAAAAGCGGCTGGTTGAAATGGGGGGCTATGGCGGCCTGCATTGGCCTGATCTTCACAGTGACGATGGCAGCGCTGCCGGGCATTTTCAGGGGCCAAGGCAATATCGTGCTGCCCCCAAATCCCGATCCCGACGTTCCCGGCCCGGTGGCCAGCGGTGACGACGGCCAGACCAGCGCTGAGCCGCTCCAGCCGCCCAGCGAGCCGGAGATCACCATCAACTGGGACGGCGTGGCGGTGAACGAGTCGGCGGGGCTGGCCCCGGATGCCGCCCGGCTTTACCGGGACCCTGCGCTCTATAACGAGGAAATTTTGGATACGCAGGGCGTCAAGGCCTACTATGGCTGGGAGTTAGCCCCCGCCTATATCCCCGATGGCCTCACCGGGGGCGGGAAAGCTGTGTCAGGCCGCATTGTCCGGGAGAAAGCTACCGGGAACGTTGTCGAGGATCAGGCGGGCCGGAGTTTCTGGGTGGACTTTTGGGAGGACGGGAGCCCTAAATCTGATGATGACATTGTGATCCCCAAGGGATTTACCATCAGAGCTTCCCGACTGCGTATCCTGCACTGCTGCCTTCTCCCGATAGACGAGGAGCGCACCACCGACTTTGGCGGAGTACCCATCACCCTCAGCCACTGCTCCATGAAGCACGGTCCTTTCGACCCCACAAAAAAAGCTCCTGACGGCCTTTCCAATATGCCCGCAGGGTACTACGACATCTATACAGCCTCGTTCACGCTGGATGGGGTGGAGTATGAGGTCTCGGCACAGCGGCTGGAGCTGGAGGAAGTCATCAAGATCACGGCGTCTATCATCAAGCCGTACCAGGAGGGCTTTGTGGTGGGAGGCTCACAGGAGATCCCCGACAAGGGCAGCGCCCCCGCCGAATACCCCGACACCGTCATCGTTCCGGGCTTCGACCTGGACGAGCCCAGTGAGCCTGACGCGCCGTAAACAAATCTAATGTCCGAATCCTAAAAAATGTGTAACCACAGCCCCGCTGATCGTGCTTATAATAGTGAAGGCCTTCGATGTACGAACGAGAGGAGACGGACGCTATGGAGGACGAGCAGATCGTGGAGCTGTACCTGGACCGGGACGAATCGGCCGTCCAACACACCACGGAAAAGTACGGACGCCGCCTGCGTGCCCTGGCCTTTGGCGTGGTGCGGGACGCGCAGACCGCCGAGGAATGCGAGAACGACACCTATATGGAGGCGTGGCGTTCCATCCCGCCCCATGAGCCGCGGAGGTATCTCTACGCCTTCCTGGCCCGAATCACCCGGCACGTCGCTTTGAATCGCTGCCGGGAGCGGGACGCGCTGAAGCGCGGCGGCTTTGTGAGCGAGCTGACCGCTGAGCTGGATCAGTGCGTCCCCGCTTCCGACGGCCTGGAGGAGCGCCTGGACGCCATGGCCCTGGGGGAAGCGGTCAGCCGGTTCCTGTTCTCCATCGACCGGACAAAGCGGGACATGTTCCTGCGGCGGTACTGGTATTTGGACTCCGTCTCAGCCATTGCCCGGCGCTTCGGGTGCTCGGAGGGGAAGGTCAAGACGACCCTGTTCCGCGTCCGGGGCAAGCTGCGGGTTCATTTGGAACAGGAGGGTTACACAGTATGAATGGGACTAAATTGTTGGACAGCCTGGAATACATCAGCCCCGCCTTGATCGAGGCGGCGGACGAGCCGCCCATGCGGCAGCGGGTCATATGGTTCAAATGGGGCGGACTGGCGGCGTGCCTGTGCGCGATAACGGCGGTCTTTGCCCTGAGGACCCCGCAGGGCGGGCCGGGCGGGCTGGTATTCTCGACCAACCCCAGCGCCTCGCCATCTGTGTCCGACGGGCCGCAGGAGAGCGCCTCCCAGCCCGTTGACCGCCCCCAGGAGCTCACATCCGACACCTATTCCAGCCTGGAGGAGCTGCTGATCTACCTGCGGTTCCATGAGGTCCACAGGAACGATCAGGATAATGCCGCCTCCCGGCCCAAGCTGACGGGTAAGGAGGGCGCGGGGGCGGACAGTGCCTGGCAGGCCGGGCGGGACGTGGTGAGCTATGAGGGGACGGTCTATCAGATCATAAAGGGGGACCCGCTCTACAACGAGCACTATGTGGCCATATTCCGCGACGGCGCCGAGACCGGCAGGGTAGACCTCGACACCCCGCCGGAAGCCCTCTACCTGACGGATGGAAAGCTGATCGTGGTGGGCCGCCGCCAGGGCGGCATGGAGCCTGACCTGGAGCAAAAGGACTATGGCACGGCGGTGATGGTTTACGACCTGTCCGATCCTCGGAAGCCAGTGCAGACAGATGTTTTTCATCAGCGTGGGGGGTGGGCGGCCTGCTGGGTCTCCAGCGGCAGGCTCTGGTTGGTCACGCTGGACGGCGTGTGCGCCTGCGGCTACTCCAGGCTGGCGGATCTGGACGATTACAAGCCCCGGCTTGCCCATAACGGGGAGGCCGTCCCCTGGCCGGAGGAAGACATCTGCATCCTGGGAGAGCCCACCCAGGTGAAGTATGCCGCAGTCTCCTGTATCGACCTGGAGGACGGCACGGTCCTCCGCAAGCTGGCCTGTTATGGCGATATCAGCGATGTCTATTTTGGGGAGGACTGGTTTGCCCTGGTCACCCAGTCCGCTGTGGAGGGAGGAGCCTATTCGCTCCAAACGGTATACACCTTTGACGGCGGCATGAGCTTTACCGGAAAATGCGATATGGCCGCGGTGTTTGGCCTGGAGGGGACGGGGAAGCTGGCGAAAGGCGAGGCGGCCCCGCCGGAGTACCCGGATGTGAAGGCGGTCGCCAGGGCCGATGGAATCTGGCGCGTGGTGGGCGAATACGTCCAAAATTCCAAAACAGGCGGAACCAAGGAGCTGTTCGCCGTGGCCTACGACCCGGACGGCCCCCGGCCCATTACAATGGAGAGGCTTCGGCTGCCCGTTGAGCGCTTTACCATTGACGATGTGCTGTGGGAGGAGGACAGGACGGTCATCTCCACGGGGACCGGCCAAACGGGGGCATTGGCATTCGCGGAGTTCAGCGGGACGGATATCTCCCTTCTGGCCGGCGAGCTCACCTGTGACCGGGTCCAGGGCGTGGATGGGATCTATTGGTATGGAAGCCCCCTGGGCCATATCAAGCCGTTTATCCCGTTGGGGAACGGGCTGTATCTGCGCTATAATGGGACCCCGGATGGGCTGGACCTCTATGACCTGTCCGACAGCGCCAGCCCCAAGTGCCTGTATCAATCTAGTGGGGACATCCCGGAGGGGGCCAGGCTGGACTTTGACAGCCGCGTGATCGATGAAAGTACGGTGGCGGTCAAGCTCATCCCCCAGGCCAGGGCCAACAGCTACTATGGCCGGGAGGAGGTCTGCACCTGGGCCATCGTTACGGTCGATCTGGACTCGGAGGGTACAGGAGCGGCTGTCCGGTTCTGGGACAGGCAGTTCCCGGTGACAGGCACTGATCCCACAGACTTCAATTTCTTTGAGCCCTCTGACAATCGCTGAACGGACCTGGGAACAGGACGGAGCGGACAGGCCGGCAGGCGTCGGCACCATGCAAAGCACCTGAAAAGGGACAGGATTGGCAAAATTGCGATATTGATATTCTGTAGGACTTAATTTTGGGGGATATTTGCCGACATTAAACAAAATAGCCTGTTTTTTGCTTGGAAAAGCGGCGGTCAGGAGGGTGCGCCCATGTTGATGATCTACCTGAAATGCTGGACACGTCGGAGGAAAAGATCCGGTTTGAGGAGATCTATCTGAAGTACCGCAGCATCATGTACCATGTGGCGGACGGCGTCCTGCACAACGGCCAGGACGCGGAGGACGCGGTCCACAACGCGTTCCTGCGTATCATCAAGAGGTTTTCCAGGTTCCAGGAGACGCCGGTGAAAGATTTGGTGCCCCAGGTCATCGTGATCGCCAGGAACGAGGCCGTCTCTCTCCAGCGGAAACGGAAGGACACCGCCCCTCTGGAGGGATGGGACAGCTTTGCCGAGACGGCGGAATCGGTCAGCGACTACCACACGCTGGTGGAGTCCTTCACCCGCTTGCCCCAGGCGTACCGCGCGGCCCTGGAGATGAAGCTGCTGGGGTACTCCGACGGGGAGATCGCGGCCAGGCTGGGCTGACCAAGACGGCGGTAAGTACCCGGATCAGCCGGGGCCGCCAGCTGCTGCGGAGCATCATGGAGAAGGAAAGCTTCCTGATGGATGCGTAGGCCCCGGCCGTCAAAACCCGCAAAATATTTTGAAAATTTTGAATTTCTGCGGAAATCCGCTCCCTCGTTGTACCAAATGTGGCGAGGCGAGCGGATTTTTCCTATCCCGTGATCCTGCGCGGAAAAATTTTTTTAAAAAATTTTGAAAAATCCTGTGAGAATCCGGCTCCTTATAGCGTTAATCATAGCGAGGGGAACTTTTGCAAGGCAGGCCAATGGGCCGAAACAAAGAACGGGAGCGACACAGGAGGAGGGGACCGCATTGACAAAGCGGGGATCAGATGATTTGAGGCGTCGGGCCACGCAGGGCGCGATTCGGTTGAAGGACGGCGTGCTGGAGGAGGGACCGGAGCAGGTTTTCTCCCCGGTCTTTCAGCGGAGAAGGGAGAAGCTGCCGGGCCGGGGACGGCAGCCAGCCTTGTACCGGACGCTCCGCACGGCGGCCTGCCTTCTGCTGGCACTGCTGCTCAGAGGCTGCACGGTGCTGGCGGTGAGCCCGGCGGCCCGGGAGGTGTTCGTGGGCTGGGTGCGGGAGATCCATGATACCTATTTCCTCTACAAGTTTTTTGGAGACGAGGAAAGAGAACCCGTCTCAAATGAAGATATCCTCTATCAACCCGCCTATGTGCCGGCGGGGTATCGAATTGAGCACCGGTCTGTGTCAACAGCCGGTATTGTGACCATCTGGTATATAGACGACCAAACTGGCAAACTTGCGACGTTCGACTATTTTCCGGATACATCGTCACCAGTCCTGCAAATAACATGGGAAAATGAGGTTATCTATAAAAAGGTTCTGGTCAATGGGAAGTCCGCCGATCTGTATTTGGATTCGGAGGAGGGAAAAGCCAATATTATTGTGTGGGGAGACGGGAAGAACGGGGTCGCGTTCAAACTTTTCGGCGTGTTCAGCGAGGAAGAGCTGATCCGTATGGCGGAGAGCGTGAGGGCGGTCCCCCGGAATGTGAGCTTCCGCCCGTCCTGGCTGCCGGAGGGGTACAATGAGACCTCCGCCGAGGATTGCCCGGTCAAAGGGGATAAAGTTCCCAAGGGCCTGGATGCCGGAAAGAGCGTCCTGACCTACGAGGACGGGAAAGGCGGACATTTGACCATCACTTATGCCCAGGAATATGATGTGACCGGCTTGCGCCCGGACCAGTGCGAAGCGGACGCGGTTTCCGTACTGGTGGGGGAAGACCAAGCGCTTTTGTTCCTGGACCAGGAAGGGACACATCATCTGGTCTGGGTGGACGGAGCCAGCGGCGTCTTCTTCTGGGTCTCCGGTCCCTTTACTGGAGAGAAACTGGTTCGGGCCGCGGAGAGCATGGAGCAACGAGAGGAGCTGCCGCCCCTGGCGGAACACTGGGAGTACAGTCCGTCATGGTGAACAGCGCTCCTGCGGACCTGTATTCCGCCACAGGGCCGGGAAGCTGCAGCGAGATGGTCTGGTCCAATGAGGAAGCTATTTTTACCTGTCTGGAGCCCTGCCAGACGAGACGAGGCTGGATGGCTGTCTGCGCCGCTGAATGGCGAGACACTGATGGAGATCGCGGAGCGATGAACCTGACAGCGGAATAAAACGCACATGATGAAGACATCAACATGGTTTGAGAATCTAAATTTTTGTGGAGGGAATGAACATGAAGGTTTTACGCAAGATTCCGGCGCTGTGCACTCTGGCCGTGGCATTCTGCCTGACCCTGGCAGGCTGTGGCGGCGGGCCCAAACAGGCGGCGGCAGATACTGCGGAGGAGGCTGTCATCAACTTCCTCACTAACTTGCAGAAGGGCGAGTTCGACCAGGCCAAAACCTATCTGGAGGAGGGAAATCCCCTCCTGACCCTGCTCCCTGCGCCGGAGCTGGACGGGGTGTACCAGCAGTTCCGGGAGAAGCTGTCTGGGCTGTCCTTCCGTGTAGGGGATGAGGGAGCTGTGGGCAACAGCATGGTGTATATCACCGCGGCGCAATACGACTTCAGTTCCGCCATCAACGACGCCATGCTGGCGGCCATGGAGACCCAGTGCCGGGACGGCGGGAGGACTATGCCGCGTGGATGAGCAAGGGGATCGCCGACGCGTCCATGGGGGAGGAGGGCACCGTCCGGGCCATGGCCTCCAAAAAGAGCAGTGTTTATACCATCGACTATCGTTCGTACACGGACCACGATTTCATGAACCTGGTCACAGGCGGCTTTTACGATTACGCCGACTTCCAGATGGCCGTATGTACCGGGTCCATGGACGGCGTGGAGCACACTTACTACATCGCGGCCCTGGGCGACCAGGTGATCGCCTATGTTGAGGAGATCTCGGAGGCGGACGCGGCTGGGGAGCTGGACGAGGAGACCGTCGCGGGCTTGAACGAGTTCTATGCCCAGTTTGTCCAGCAGACCCCGGGCCTTTACGCGGGCGTCATCAAGGAGGGGAGCCGGGTCATTACGCGGTTTGGCATCGACTTCCAAACGGCGGACCAGAGTGTGCTGGTGGATGCCGGGATCGTGAGCGGCAACTATCAGGGCAACATGGCGGATGGATGGCTGAGTCTTGCGGGTACAGTCGGCAGCTTTGAGGAAGCGGGTATGACCTGTACGATCACGCCGGTGTACGAGGCGAAGAAATGAGGATGTCCGGTAGGGCAGGGCTGCCCGCCGGCGCGTCCATAACCGAGACTGATAAAAATGTGTCCCTTACTGATGACGTTTGAATATAACGAAATATACGGCGATATTGCGTTTTGCGCTAACATCCGTGCCTTCTTGATGGACAGCAACAGCAGACGCGATCATTTCCCTGGACGAGAAGGCATTTTGCGCCGTGTGGTCACACATATGGCAAAAAATGCCCGCCCGGCTGGGCGAGTACGTCCACCAGCGCGACCCCAGCTGGGACTGGGGTAAGCCCTTTGACACCAGCATTCTGGATGGCTACCGGCAGGGCGGCGGGAGTATGCGCTTCGATACTGTGTTCATCAGTGCAGAGAGCGTTGCTCCGGTTGAATCTGCATCCAAAGAACCGACCGGCGATATGACCACCTTTACCTCTTTTGCATCTGCAGATGAGCAATCCCTTTGCTTTCCCTGGTGGTGCGCCTACACTGGCCTCCGCCGCGATAGAGGCAAACTATGCCTGCCGGGAACAGATCAGCCAGTCCATTCAAGACATCTTTATCGAAAACGATATTGAAGCTCCAGCCTCCTTCCGGTTGACCGTAGATCAGGCTGATTGCTCAATTCATGTGACCGGCGTAGAGGATGAAGAACTGGCACAGGCAATGGAGCAGGCGTTGAACCGGAGTGATAATGGAAAAATTCTGTATAACCATCTCAAGCTAACCGCTCTGAACAGTGAGGACTTGGGCGTAG
>CANOBV010000047.1 GCA_947564255.1 uncultured bacterium
ACCATGAAAATTCCATATGGATACGTTTTAGTTGATCATGAAATCATTGTTTCCACTCCAACAATGGGTATATATTTTGCATTAGCTAGGAGCTTGTCCACCGCTGCTCTGCCCCATTTCGGATTGCCAGTTGGGGAAAGGATGCCTTTTGCGTAAAGCATATCTACAATTTTCCCTAGACTGGCTCCAGCAAGATAGTATCCAAATACACCGCGGACAACATCTGCTCTTTCTTCGTGAACAATGATTTCATGATCAACTAAAACGTATCCATATGGAATTTTCATGGTGGCCTCACTTTCTTAAACATGAATAAAAGCAGGTTTGTGCAAGAAGAGTCTCGCCCAAGCCTGCACAACAATATCTCTCAATATGTGATTAAAACTAATTTGAAAAGGCGATTTACAGCAGATTCGCCAAATATCGGTTAAACCTGCGTATAAGTAATGTTATACGCAGGCATTGTCTACCATTTGAGGGCACCCATGCGGCCATCATCGACAAGGACACCTGGGAGGCCGTTCAAAAAATCAGGGAACAGCGTCGCCGCCCCACCAAGATGGGGGAAATGGGGATGTTCTCCGGGCTGGCGTATTGTGCCGACTGCGGTGCGAAATTGTACCATTGCCGGACAACTTCATGGACGCATGAGCAGGAGTGTTACACCTGCGCCAGCTATCGCACAAAGAAGAAATGTTCCGCCCACTACATCCGGGCCGTGGTGCTGGAACAGCTTGTACTTCAAAATCTGCAACGGGTGGTTGCCTATGCTCAAGATGACGAGGACAAGTTTGTACGGTGCGTTATGGAGAACAAGACGGCGTTACAGCGCACGGAGCAAAAACGGGCCAAGCGTAAGCTGGATAAACAGGAACGGCGCTTCAACGAACTGGATGCCATTATTCAAAGGCTTTATGAAGATCGTGTCACGGGGACGTTGAGCGCGGAGCGGTTTGCCAAGCTGTCCGAGGGGTACGAAAAGGAGCAGGCTGCGCTGAAGCAATCCATAGCGGAACTGCAAAGCGTTGTAGCCGTAGCCGAAACCCAAACTGTAAGTATTAAAAGCTTTTTGAAAATCGTCAAGAAGTACACCGAGCCAACAGAGTTGACACCGGCGCTTTTACGCGAGTTTGTGGAAAAGGTGGTCGTCCATGCCCCCGACAAATCCAGCGGACACCGTATCCAGCGGATAGACGTACACTATAACTTTATCGGAGAGGTTGACTTTTCCCCGGAGTTTAGCTGGTATCATAAAAAAACAACCGCATGACGCTTTTGCATCATACGGTTGTCTCCCCGATAATGAAAACTTCTTTATCAGGCACGCCCGTGGGGCGGGGATGCTGTGTTCCAACGCCCACTGAAATAAACCGTCAAAACCGCCTCTGTTTCCGGAACAGAGGCGGTTTTTCGCAAATCTTAAATTGTGTTTTGCGGTCACAGGGTGTATACTGTCCCCGGGAGGGCGGTTACGCCGTCCTCCACAGTTCGAGAGGAGGAAAATCAGATGCGTTACAATATTACAGGCGAACCCATGCCCGTTGTCATCTGCGACGTGGAGGCCAACGAGTCCATGATCACCGAAAAGGGCTCCATGGTGTGGATGTCCCCCAACATGGACATGCAGACCAGCGCGGGGGGCCTGGGCAAGGCCTTCGGACGGATGTTCTCCGGGGAGTCCATGTTCCAGAATATCTACACCGCCAAGGGCGGCCCCGGCATGATCGCTTTCGCCTCCAGCTTCCCCGGCTCCATCCGGGCGGTGGACATCACCCCCGACCGGCCCATTGTGGTACAAAAGTCCGGTTTCCTGGCCTCCGAGGCGGGGGTGGAGCTGTCCGTCTTCTTCCAGAAGAAGGGAATGGCAGGCTTTTTCAGCGGCGAGGGCTTCATTTTGCAGAAGCTCAGCGGCCACGGCACCGCCTTTTTGGAGATCGACGGCTCCGCCGTGGAGTACGACCTCCAGCCGGGCCAGCAGATTGTCATCGACACCGGAAACCTGGCCATGCTGGACGCCACCTGCACCGTGGATGTACGGACGGTGAAGGGGGTCAAAAACGTGCTGTTCGGCGGAGAGGGACTGTTCAATACCGTGGTCACCGGACCGGGTCGGGTGGTGCTCCAGACCATGCCCATCAGCAACTTCGCCATGGCCATCGCGTCAATCATCCCGTCCAAATAACCTTTTGGTCACTCCTCCCCGCGCTCTGCGACCAGATTGTAGAGCCAGCGTTTTTTTACGCCAAACTCCGCCGCCGCCTGAGCCGCCGCCGCCTTGAGGGGCATCCCCTCCCGGCGCAGCTGCTCCGCGCGGGCCAGGGCCCCGCCCTCGTCCGCCGTCTCCTGCCGGGGAGGACAGCCCGCCGCCACCAGCACAAACTCGCCCCGTGGCTCCTGGGCGGAATAAAGCTCCACGGCCTCCCCCACAGTGAGGCGCAAAACCTCCTCGTGGAGCTTGGTCAGCTCCCGGCACACCGCCAGGGGCCGGTCGGGGCCCAGCGCCTCCGCCAGGTCGCCCAGGGTGGCGCGCAGCTTGTGGGGGGCCTCGTAGAACACCATCGTGCGCTCCTCCGCCGCAAGGCCCTCCAACCGGGCCTTGCGGTTTTTCTTGTTCAGCGGCAGGAACCCCTCGAAGGTAAAGCGCGACGTGGGCAGGCCGGACACCGACAGGGCCACCGTCAGCGCGCAGGGACCGGGGACGGACTCTACCGGCACTCCGCAGGCGGCGCACAGGGCCACCAGGTCCTCGCCGGGGTCGGAGATGGCCGGGGTGCCCGCGTCGGTGACCAGGGCGCAGCTCTCCCCCGCCTCAATCCGCCGGAGGATGGCGGGCCCCGCCGTCTCGCAGTTGTGGCGGTGGTAAGCCGTCATGGGCTTTTTCAGCCCCAGGTGGTTGAGCAGCTTCACCGTCACCCTGGTGTCCTCGGCGGCGATGAAATCCGCCCTCTCCAGGGTCTCGGCGGCCCGGCGGGAGATGTCCCCCAGATTGCCGATGGGGGTGGGCACCAGATAGAGTTTTCCGGCCATACGCGGCCCTCCTTTTTTACTGAAGCAGCGAAATTACAATCGTCTTTTCACAGCGGCCGGCCCCGTCATGACTGCCCCAGAGCATCATCGCGTCCCAGGGCTCATAGCCCTGCTGCTCCGCTTCCATGGCCACATGCAGCCCCCGGTAGGCAAAGTCCAGGTCCTCCCACCGGGCCATGGGCTTCCGGCACGCCTCAACCCAGCCTCTCAGGTCGAAGTTGAAGGCGGTCAGCCCGTCCAGAGAGCCGGACATGGCCAGCAGGACCAGCAGCTGCCGGGTGCCCATGTCGGGCACCGTCTCCTCATCGCTCTCCATGTGGAGCCTCACCGCCGTCACCCGGCCGTGCTCCAGGGTGAATTCCGGCTGGTCCCAGCGGGCGTACCCCTCGTTCACAAAGGAGCCCTCCACGACACCGCCCTCCCGCTCCACCCAGCGGCCCTCTCCGTCCAGGCCGGGCAGGCGGTTGTGGTCCCGGTCCACCAGCTGCGCCAGATAGTGGTTGTAGTTCCGGCAGAAATCCTCCACCGTCAGCGGTCCCCGGACCACCGGAAGCCGGGTGTGCAAGAAGCCCGCGTACAAAAGGCCCGCGCACAAAACGCAGATTCCCGCGTAGAGCTGGGGGGCGAATCGCCGGGCCTGCTTGGTGTAACGGTAGTCCTCCTCCTCGTCCCACCAGCAGTCCCGCCCCTTCAGCCCCAGCTTCCGGCACTGCCACGCCTTCCACAGACTCCAGAAGGGGATACCCCAGCCGCAGCCGTCCCGGAACACCGCCAGGCTCCGCCGGAGGCCCTGGGCCAGGGTCAGCCTTCCGCCCGCCTCGTTCCGAAGCTTTAGGCCCAGCACCCATTTCCCCGGCGTCCATCCCCAGTAGTGGAGCCAAAGCGGCTCCGCCGCCAGGGCAAAGGCCAGCAGGATGGCCCCCTTGACCCACCCCGCCAGGCCGCCGGCCCGGATCGCGGACCAATCCCGGGCGGCCAAAACCCACAGCAGGGCAAACAGCGTGCCGTACACCGCCATATCCAGCTCGCGGGCCAGCAATCGCCGCCAGGGGTGCCAGCAGGCCCAGTGGACCTCCTCCTCCGGCTCCTCCGCGCCGGGCAGGGCTGCGGGAGGGATCTCCGACGGCCCGGCGGGACCCGGCCCCAGCCGCAGCCTGTCCAGCCAGGGCTGGGGCTCCAGGGCGGCGTATTCCACCCCCGACCGCTCCAGCTCCCGGCAGACTTGGACCGCCCGCTCGACGACGCTCTTATCCCCCTCCAGCCTGGTGAGCTGAGAGAACAGCGCCTGCTCCAAAGTCAGCGCCCCCCGCTGGACCTTCCGGATGGTGTCGATGTCCAATTGCAGCTGCCGCAGCAGCTTAATCTTCTCCAGGGTCCGAGCGTCCTCCTCCGAGTAGTCCCGGTAGCCGTTGTCCAGCCGCTTGGGGGATACCAGCCCCTCCCCCTCGTAAAATCGGATGTTGGCCCGGGTCATGTTTGTTCTGTTTTCCAGCTCCTTGATGGTCATGAAACCACCTCCCAGGGCCATGCTAAAGCGTCAAGGGGCTTGACAGTCAAGGGGTTTTCGCGAATTTCCAGAAATTTTAGTGGAGAGGGGAGCCGTCCAGCCACTTCACAGGGGGTGCGCCGGTGTCCGGCGCGGCGTACTGGCAGCACTGGTCCTTCCAGAAGGACAGCCGCTGAGCGCTCCCGTAAATTGAAACAAAAGTTCCATCATCACGCAGCCCTGTGCCGTCATACCGCCCTGTTCCGATGCTCTGATCAATGCCGAAAAAGTAGGCGTACACCGTGCCGTCCTGCTCGCTGAGCACCACAGTGGCATCACTGGTCCAGGGCTTGCCTCCGTCTTCCCCTCGGGACTTCACTACCCAGAGCAGGCACTCCTCCTGGCCGTCCCCATTCATGTCCAGCCAGACGTGGGCCTTGATCTCCAACGGCTCCTCATTCCAGGGGTAGGCCGCGCCGGGCTGGACGTACTCCTCCCAGGCGGTGGGACCGATGTCGCCGTAGAAGTGGTCGCCGGACGCGCCGTACAGCTCGGTCTCCCCGTTCAGCGCGGCCAGGATGGCCCTCCGGGCCTGTTCTGAGCTGTCCCCGGTGGAGGCGGGACCGTCCTCCCAGTCCGCGATGGGCAGCAGCAGGGCCTTCCCGGCGGCGGGGTGGGGCCGCCCGTCGTCAAACTCCCGCCACTCGCTGTCCGGGGCGTGGTATTTCCTGTCGTCCCACTCCCCCAGCTGGGTCCAGAACCGGTCAAGGGCCTGCGCGCCGGGGACGATCTCCTCCGCCCCGGTGGGGGAGTCCACCGGCCCCTCGCGGAAAATCTCCCGCTCCTCCGACAGCACGCCCCCCTCCATGGGGTATTCGTACAGCTCATAATAGCCCATGCGCCCCCCGGCGCGCAGAATCGCGCTTTTGTCCGGGTGGCTGTACAGAGCGCTGTCCTTTGCGTAAAATTCGCCCAAGCACACCACCTGACCGTCCCGCCAGGTATAGCACTGGGTGATATAGCTCAAGCCGTACTCCACGAACAGCTCGGGCACACCGTCCTTGTCCACGTCGCCCAGGGAGTAGCTCTCGCAGCCCATGGACATAACCTCGGGGAGCGAATACTTCTCCCCGAAATCCTCGACATACACGCCCCGGCCGTCCGCCGCCAGCCCGCCGAAGACAGTTTCCGCGTCCCGGACATCCTGTTCCGCCCGGAGCAGGCCGACCAGAAACTCCATGTACCCCGCCTGCCAGGGCCGGTAGTCCCGGTCCGGCAGCTCATAGCCCGACAGCGGCGGGGCGGACAGCTCCGGGGTGGGGGTGGGCATCGGGGGCGGGGTCTCCAGCACCGGCACCGACGCCTCCGGCGGAGGGACCGTGGGAGATTGGGGCATGGAGGGGCTGGGCCCCTCCTGATTGGGAACGCAGGCGCACAGCGCCAAGGCCAGCGCCCCGGCCAGCAGCAGGGAAATTTTTCTTTTTTTCACGGCGATCACTCCTTTGCCCCATTTTACCCCAGAGGGCGGGACAAAGTCGTTAAGCTCCGCTTACAATGCGGTTCCAATTTCGTTACAAACCGCCGCAAAAGGGTTACAGCCTGTCCTTGCGCATGGTGAGGGAGATGCGCTTCTTTTTCTCGTCCACCTCCCGCACCCACACCGTCACCACGTCGCCCACGCTGAGCACCTCCGAGGGGTGCTTGATGAACCGGTTACAGATCTGGCTGATGTGGACCAGCCCGTCCTGGTGGATGCCGATGTCCACAAAGGCCCCGAAATCGATGACGTTGCGCACCGTCCCCTTCAGCTCCATGCCGGGCTTCAGGTCCTTCATGTCCAGCACGTCGGTGCGCAGCACGGGGGCGGGCAGCTCGTCCCGGGGGTCCCGTCCCGGCTTGACCAGCTCAGCGGCCACATCCAGCAGGGTGGGCACGCCCACGCCGCACTCCGCCGCCGCCCTTTCCTGCCCGTAGGCGGCAAGTTGTTCTTTGAGGTCCCCCAGCTTCCCGGCCTTCACGTCGGCCATGCTGCGGCCGCACAGGGCCAGCAGCTTTTCCGCCGCGCCGTAGCTCTCCGGGTGGACGGCGGTGTTGTCCAGGGGGGATTTGCTCTCCGGCACCCGCAGGAACCCCGCGCACTGCTCAAAGGCCTTGGGGCCCAGCTTGGGCACCTTCAAAATCTGCTTCCGGGTGGTGAAGGGGCCGTTGTCCTCCCGGTACTTGACGATGTTTTTCGCGGTGGTCCCGTTGAGCCCCGCCACACGGGTGAGCAGGGGGGCGGAGGCGGTGTTCACGTCCACCCCCACCGCGTTGACGCAGTCCTCCACCACCCCGTCCAGGGCCTCGCCCAGCCTGGCCTGGGGCATGTCGTGCTGGTACTGGCCCACGCCGATGGACTTGGGGTCGATTTTCACCAGCTCGGCCAGAGGGTCCTGGAGCCGCCGGGCGATGGACACCGCCGAGCGCAGGTTCACGTCGAACTCGGGGAACTCCTCAGCGGCCAGCTTGGAGGCGGAGTACACCGACGCCCCCGCCTCGTTCACCATGGCGTAGCTGACGCCGCCCCCCACCTTGCGGATGAGCTCCACCGCCATCTGCTCCGTCTCCCGGCTGGCGGTGCCGTTGCCGATGGCGATGTGGGCCACCTTGTGCTTTTGGATGAGGACGGCCAGCTTGTCGATGGCCTCGTTCTTGCCCCGCTCCCCGTGGGTGGGGTAGACCACCGTGGTGTCCAGCACCTTGCCGGTGGGGTCAACCACCGCCACTTTACACCCCATGCGGTAGCCGGGGTCCAGCCCCATGGTGACGAAGCCCTTCACCGGGGGCTGCATGAGCAGGGGCTTCAAGTTCAGGGCGAACTGGCCGATGGCCCCCTCGTTGGCCCGGTCCGTCAGTTCCGAGCGCACCTCCCGCTCCAGGGAGGGGGCGATGAGCCGGTCGTAGGCGTCCTCGGCGGCGTTTTTCACAAACTCCATGGCCGCCCGGCCCGGCACCACCCGCCGCCGCAGGGCCACCAGGGCGGTCTCCCGGTCCATCTCCACAGAGACCTTGAGGAGCTCCTCCCGCTCCCCCCGGTTCATGGCCAAAACCTGATGCCCCTGGGTTTTGGCCAGTGGACTTGAAAACTCATAGTAGAGCCGGTATACGCTGTCCTCCGGCTCCTTGGCCGCCGCCTTGGAGACGATGGACGCCCGCCGCCAGGTCAGCTCCCGCAGCATCCCGCGCACGCCGGCATCGTCGGAGATGAGCTCCGCCACGATGTCGGACGCCCCCTGTAAGGCGTCCTCCACGGTCTCCACCCCCTTTTCAGGGTCGATGAAATCCCGGGCCGCCGCCTCCATGTCCACCGACGGGCCCTGGGCGCAGGCCAGCAGGGCCAGGGGCTCCAAACCCTTTTCCCTTGCCATGGTGGCACGGGTGCGGCGCTTTTGTTTATAGGGCCTGTAAAGGTCTTCCACTTCCGCCAGGGTGGCGGCGGCGTCGATGGCGGCGGACAGCTCCTCCGTCAGCTTTCCCTGGTTCTCGATGGACTGTTTCACCTCGTCCCGGCGGTCCTGAAGATTGCGCAGGTACTGCAGACGGTCCGCCAGCTGCCGGATGAGCTGGTCGTCCATGGCCCCGTGGAGCTCCTTCCGGTAGCGGGCGATGAAGGGGACGGTGTTCCCCTCGTCCAGCAGGGTGATGATGTTCTCGATGTGCTGGGCCGGGCGGTCCAGCTCCCGGGCCAGAATTTTTGTAATATTCTCCAAAATTATTCCTCCACGTTATTCCAAGCCGGTCTCACGGCAGACAAATTCCAGGCACCGGCGCACCAGGCCGTCGCAGTGGGGTTTCTTCTCCTCCCCCCGTTGGGCGGACGCCTTCAGCAGGGCGGCGCAGTCCATGGCCCCGTTCTCGTTCCGGAACTGCTCGACCAGCTCCAACCGCTTCTCCTGGGGCAGGCCCAGCCCGCCCAGGGCGGTGAGGGCCCCCACCAGCGCCCCGCAGGCGGCGCCGCAGCCCATGCCGCCGCCGAAGTTCAGCATCATGGCATAAGCCTGCTCTCGAGTGATGCCCATGTCGGCGGCAAAGGGCACCACCACCGCCTGGGCGCAGTTGTAATGTACCTGGGTATCCGCCCGCAGGGCGGCCATGTCCTCTTTTCGTGTCATGTCAAACGCTCCTCGCTGTGATTTCCTGACGAACGCCCCTATTATAACACAGTTTTTCTCCCTTGAAAAGTTTTTGCTCCGGGCTGGAAAAGTTTCTGGATTTCCTCCTTGACAAATCAGTTAGCATATGCTATCTTAATGTTAGAAATTAGCTTGCGCTAACTCTGAATGAAGCCTCCAATGTTTTGTTTTGAACCGAAAATATCCCCCTTGGCCAAGCCAAGGGGGATATTTTCAGTCTGACAGCAGAATGCGGTCGTTGTCCAGGTCCTTCCCCGTCCCCGCCTTGAACCGCCGGAGCAGGTCGTCCACCGTCATACCCGCCCGCTCCTGGCCGGACACGTCCAGCACAATCTGCCCGTCCGCCATCATCAGCGTCCGGTTACCCAGCTCCAGGGCCTGCTTCATGTTGTGGGTGACCATCAGGCAGGTGATGTGGTGCTCGGCGATGATGGCCCGGGTGAGCTCCAGCACCTTTTCCGCCGTGGCGGGGTCCAGGGCGGCGGTGTGCTCGTCCAGCAGCAGCAGCTTGGGGGTCACCAGGGTAGCCATCAGCAGGGTGAGCGCCTGGCGCTGCCCGCCGGACAGCAGGCCCACCGGCTGGCGCATCCGGTCCTCCAGCCCCATGCCCAGCAGCTTCAGCTTTTCGGCAAAAAATTCCTTGTCCTTTTTTCGAATTCGGCTGAAAGGGCTGGTCTTTTCCTCCTGGGAGCGCAGGTAGGCCAGGGCCAGATTCTCCTCAATGGTCATGGACGGCGCGGTGCCCCGAAGCGGGTCCTGAAACAGCCGCCCGATGACCACGCTGCGCTTGTGGTCGGGAGTAAAGGTGATGTCCCTGCCGTCCAAGGCGATGGCGCCGCTGTCCACGATAAAGCTGCCCGCGATGGCGTTGAGCAGGGTGGACTTGCCCGCCCCGTTGGAGCCGATGATGGCGGCAAAATCCCCCGGCTTCAGATGGAGGGACAGATTGGACAGGGCCGTCTTTTCGTTGACGGTTCCCGGGTTGAAGGTCTTGGAGATATTCTCGATGCGAAGCATGTCAGCGCCCCCCCTTCCGGCCCGCCGTGAGCCTGCGCTTTTCAAAGGCCGCACCGCTTTTGATGGTGGGGGCGGCAATGGCCAAGGCCACCACGGCGGCGGTGACCAGCTTCAGACACTCAATGGGCACAACCTTGGTATTGAGCACCACGGCGTAGATGGCCCGGTACACCACCGCGCCCACCATGACGGCGGCGATGCCCCGGCCCATACCCCCCCGGCCCACCAACGTCTCCCCGATAATGAGGCAGGCCAGGCCGATGACCACGATGCCGGTGCCCAGGCTCATGTCCACCGTCTTCTGGTACTGGCCCACCACCGCCCCGGACAGGGCGGTGAGGGCGTTGGCAAAGCACAGCCCCACCGTCACCGTGAAGGCCGGGTTCACCGACGAGGCCCGCACCATGTCCCGGTTGTCGCCGGTGGCCCGGATGGACAGGCCCAGCCGGGTGCCCAAAAACAGCCACAGCACCGCCCCCGCCGCGATGGTGAGCCCGGCGGACAGCAGCAGCTCATACCAGTCCCCGCCGATTCCGCTGTCCCGGAGGAGGGTGAACATGGTCTCCGACCGGAGCAGGCTGGCATTGGACTTCCAGCCCATGACCATCAGATTGACTGTGTACAGTCCGGTATTGGTGATGATGCCCGCCAAAATGGAGGGCACGCCCATGCGGGTCTGCAAAAAGGCGGTGACAAATCCGGCGCAGGCGCCCGCCAGCATGGCCACCGGGACGGCCAGAACGGGGTGGCCCGCCGCCGTCACCGTCACCGACACCGCCGCGCCCAGCACAAAACTGCCGTCGGTGGTCAGGTCGGCGATGTCCAGAATGCGGTAGCTGAGAAACAGGGCCATGGCCACCAGGGCGTACTGAAAGCCCAGCTCCAGGGCGGTCTGTGAAATCAACAGTATGGAACCCATGGGGTTCAGCTCCTCTCGCGCGCCCACCCCCGGCATACGCCGGGGGCGGAAATGGTTTAGAGTTTTCGGAATATGTCCAGAAAGTGATTGGACGCGCCCACCAGGTCGGGCCGCTCGCAGGTGGCGAAGTGGTATTGGAGGTAAAGCTCATACATCTCGTCATCCATCTGGTCAACGGTGTCCCGCAGGTAGCCGGTGGCCATGTCCGTGCCCGCGAAGTGCAGGCGCTGGACAGGCAGGCCGTCCATCAGGGCGTCGATGTCCTCCCGGCGGTGGAGGGCAAAGATATGCGCCGGATCGGAGCCCAGCTTGAAGGTCATCGGGTCCGCCAGGGCCAGGTTGCGGGGATCACGGAACATGCCGCGGACAAAGCAGTACTGGATGGCGGTGGCGTCGCTGCCGCAGTAGGCGGCGAACACCATACCGCCCGGTTTTGTCACCCGCAGGGCCTCGGTGAGCGCCTTTTTCTGCTCCTCCGCCGTGTACAGGTGGTACATGGGGCCCAGCAGAAGGGTGATATCATAAACGCCGTCCGGGAATTCAGACAGATCCAGCGCGTTCCCCTGCCGGACGGTGACCGGCTCACTGGGGAGGGTGCTGCGCCGAAACACCTCTATATTATGCTCCAGCAGCTCCACCGCGTCCACCTGATACCCCTTTTGGGCCAGGGCGTGGGAGTAGCGGCCCGTCCCCGCCCCGATCTCAATCACCCGGTCCCCCGGCTTCAGATACTTCTCCACATAGCGCATGGTGGTGAGATACTCCACCATGCCGTGGCGGCTCCGCAGCCGGGCGTCCTCGTCGCAGTGCCCCTCGTAAAATTCCCTTAAATAATTCTTTTCCATGAAAAGCTCAATTCTCGGTGGTCTGAACCTCCACCACAGTGCCCATATTGCCGAACATGGAGTAGTCGATGTTCATGGCGGCGGCGGTCTCTGTGTTGACGGTGATGATGCCCCCCTCCATCATGGAGAAGTCCCCCACGCTGGCCACACCCTGGGTAATGGCCTGGAAAGCCAGGTCGGCGGTGCGGGTTCCCAGCTCGGTGTAGTTCACGCCGCAGGCGGTGAAGGCGCCGTTGCGCACAAAGGAATCCGCCCCGGTGTAGTGGGGGACACCTGCCTGGATCAGGTCCTCGTAGATGGCCAGCTCGGCGGACATGATGATGTTGTCGGTGGGGGTGAAGACGGCATCCACTCCATCGGCGATGAGGGCGGAGACGGCGGCGATCACCTCATCGTTGGAGTTGGCGGTCTGGACGGTGTAGGGAATGCCCTTCTCGTCCAGGTGGGCCTTGGCGTCGGCGATGGGGGTGGCGGAGTTGTCCTCAGACAGGGAGTACAGCAGCCCCACCTTGGACAGGCCCGGGTTCTGGGCCAGCATCATGTCAATGATGAAGGGGGCGTTCAGCGCGTCGCTGGTGCCGGTGACATAGTCGATGCCGGTGAGGTTGGCGTCCTCGGGGTAGGACACGGCGGCGCACACCACCGGGGTTTTGGTGTCCTCGGCGGAGGTGGCGGCCACCTGGGCGGCGGTGGTGGCAATGGGGACGATGGCGTCCACCCCGTCGGCAATGGCCTGGTCGGCCAGCTGCTTCAGGATGGTGGGGTCGCCCTGGCCGGAGGTGACCTCGTACCGGATGGTCACGCCGTTATCCTCGGCCAGCTGGTCCAGCTCGTCGCCCACAGCCTTGGCGATCTCATCCAGAGAGGCGTGGTCCATCTGCTTGATGATGGCCACTTTGTAGGTCTTATCCTCCGGCTGTGCCGCGGACTCCACAGCATGGCTCTCGCCGCTGTCCGTCTGGGATTTCTGCGTTATCCGCACGTTATCATTGGAGCAGGCCCCCAGAGAGAGGGTCAGGGCCGCGGCGGCGGTCAGGGCAAAGAACTTCTTGACGATGCTGTGCTTTTTCATGGTTTTTTCCTCCAAATATTGAATTTCAGGTGGCAGATGAGCCCCGGAAGCGCCGGGTCCGGGGGAGGAAAAAGAAAAAGCCTTTGTCCCCACTATGGGACAAAAGCTGTTGCTTCTGCGATACCACCCAAATTGACGTTACTAACGTCCGCTCGCTTACGCGTACCATCATACGCGCCCCGATGGATAACGGGTGGGAAACCCGTCGGTCCCTACTTGGCCTTTCCGCCGTTTGGTCCGCCCTCCGAAGTCCATTCACCGACCGCTCGCCGCCCCGTTCCCACCATCGGGGGCTCTCTGAAGGTCCGCCGCGCCGGTTACTTCTCTCCGTCACTGGTTTATCATGTTTTGTTGTTGTGGTTTATTATACCCATAGTCCCCCGTTTTGTCAACCCCTTTTCCCAAGAAATTTTTACCGCATTAAAGCGGCGCACTGTCAGCTCTCCGCCGCCGGTTTAAAAAATTGTCTTGGACAGGCAAGATCTCCGCCCCACTGCGCATAATCTCTCCCCACGGGGGTGATGGCGTGCTGAGGCTGCTCAAGGAAAAACAAGTCCGGGATACGCTGGTGGGGCTGGCGCTGGTCATTGCGGCGGCAGGACTGGTGGCCGCCCCGGGTCAGGCCATTGCCGGGGCAAAGGACGGACTGGCTTTGTGCTTCAATGTCATCGTCCCCTCCTTATTTCCCTTTTTCGTGCTGTCCTCCCTGGTTGTGGACTTGGGGCTGGCCGCCTATCTGGGCCGGGCGCTGGAGGGGCTGATGCGGCCCTTATTCCGGGTAAGCGGCAGCTGCGCGGCGGCGGTAGCCTTGGGCTTCATCGGCGGCTATCCTGTGGGAGCCAGAACCGCCCTTCAGCTCTACCAGCAGGGGCTGTGCACAAAAACCGAGGCGGAACGCCTGCTGTCTTTTTGCAACAACTCCGGCCCCGCCTTTATTCTGGGGGTGGTCGGCGCGGGCATTTTTGGAGACAGCCGGGTGGGGCTGATGCTCTACCTCACCCACGCCCTGGCCTCCCTGCTGGTGGGGCTTCTGTTTCGGTTTTACGGCGGCTCGGACCGCAGGCGCGCCGCAGCTTCCCAGCCCAAGCCCATCCAGGCCGTAACCGTCCCCGCCGCCTTTACCGGAGCTGTAGCCCGCTCCCTGCAAAGCACACTGAATATCTGCGCTTTTGTAGTGTTTTTTGCCGTAGTGCTCCAACTTTTGTCCACATATGGAGTCTTTACCTTTTTAGCTCAGCTGCTCTCGCTGGCCGGATTTCAGCCGGAATGGGCTCGCAGGCTGGTGGCGGGACTATTGGAGCTGTCTTCCGGGGTCTCATCGCTCCAAGACACGGCTCAACTGGCCGGCCGAATGTCCATGGCGGCGTTCATGCTGGGATGGGCCGGTCTGTCCGTACACTGCCAAGTCTTGTCCTTCCTTGTGGACAGCGGCCTATCCGCCAAAACTTACCTGGCGGGCAAGCTCTGCCACGGGCTTATCGCCGCAGGGCTCACCTGGTGCCTCACCCAGCTGTTCCCCCTATCCGCCCCTGTTGCGGACTATCTGACCGAACAGGCGGAATCCATCGCCTCCTTGGATTTTTCCACGGCATTGGCGGCCTCTTCCCTGGCAGCACTGGGCGGATGGCTGTTTTTGGCAGCTCTATGCCGCTCACTCTGGCAAAATAAGTGTGGAAATTCTCCACATTATCGTGTATAATGGAGAAGCGTGAAAGTTTTATGCGTGAATAAAACGCGCTGTCATTCACGCTCAAGGGAGGAACCGCCCATGCTGTTTGACAAACATATTGAGCCTCGGTGCGCTTATTGCCAGCGGGCCACTCCGCTCTATGAAGACCAGATGCTTTGTGTCAAAAAGGGGATCGTAGCTCGCGGCGGCTCCTGCCGCCGTTTCCGCTACGATCCCTTAAAGCGCACACCGCCCAAGCCCCTGGCCGCAAGCTTCAAGCACCTGAAGGATGAGGATTTCACCCTGTGAGGGTTCTATAGGGCACTGGCCCCATTGCTCGGCTGACAAACGCTGTACAGTTCGGCACAGTTGTGCTATGATATTGGTGTGCGGAGATAAAAACACAGTCCCCGTCGGGTAGTCGGGGCGCGGGAGCCCTCCCTCCCGCCAGTAACCTGCCTCCTTGGTTGTCCCTTCTCCGCGGAAAAATCAAAGGAGGACAATTGAATATGCGCGTTTCCAAAGCAAACCTCACTGTTTACTTTGATCCGCCCTTTTGGGTCGGGCTGTACCAGCGGGAGGATGAGGACGGCTGGCGGGTATGCAAAATCACCTTTGGCGGCGAGCCTCGGGACCAGGAGGTGCTGGATTGGCCGTACCGCCATTGGCGGGAGCTTCGATTCAGCCCGCCGGTCTCGGGCAATGAGACCGCGGCCCGCCTGCCTAACCCCAAACGGATGCGGCGGGAGGCCCGTAAAGCCACCCAACCCTCTGGTGCCGGCACCAAAGCCCAGCAGGCCCTTCAGCTCCAGCGGGAGCAGATGAAAACGGAACAGAGCGCTGTTTCCAAGGCGCGCCGGGCGGAAGAACAGGAGCGGAAGTTCGCCCTCCGGCAGGAAAAACGCAGGCGGAAGCACCGGGGGCGCTGACCCCAGGTAAACCAAAGAAAGCGGACAGTCTTTCGACTGTCCGCTTCTTTATGTCGGCACTACCTATCTTTCCGGGCCGTCACCAGCCAAGTATTTTCGGCGCGAGTGAGCTTAACTGCCGTGTTCGGGATGGGAAC
>CANOBV010000048.1 GCA_947564255.1 uncultured bacterium
ACGCCGTAGTTGGTGCTCTTGGCGTCGCCGATGCCGATGATGTTGCCGAACAGGTCAAAGAACCAAGTGAAGGTGGTGTTGGTGTTGCTGCCGGCGCGGTCCAGGAACAGGCACAGCTGGTCGGGATAATCCTTGCCGTCGACCTGGTGCTTCGCCTGGTTCCAGTAGGTAACGGTCTGCTTGCCCTGGATGGACTCGGCCTTCTGCAGCACCCACACGTTGTTGCCCTGCACCAGAGTGTTGGCGGGGTAGCCGGTGGTGCCGGTGACGACCTTGTTGGTCTCAAAGGCGGCCATTTCCTTCTGGGCCTGGGTGGTGCGGTTGGTGTTGCCCGCGGGGGCAGCGCCCTTGCTGGTGTAGCCATGAATCAGGATGTAGTCGCCGCGGGTGTACTCGTCCCAGTTCTCCTTGGTGCCGTTGGGCTTGGAGATGGTGCGGTTGGACAGGGTGTCCTGATTGGCGGTGGCGACGTTGGTCTTCTCCTTGCCGTCCCAGATGGTCACGTCCAGCTTAGCGGGGGTGATCACGTGGCCGGCGGGGTCGAGGACCGCGTCGCTCTTGCTGTTGACCTGAGCCAGCATGGTGTCGATCATGACGGCGCGGTCGCCGTTGTCGGCGCGGAACCAGCGGCTGTTCAGGCCATAGTAGAACTCGGCGATACGGCCCTGGCCGCCCACGGGGGTGACGGTGTCGGTGGCCACCACCAGGTAATCATTGGTGATGGGGTTCTTGTCGTTGACGTACAGGGGGAAGGTCTCGGAACCGGTGAACTCCAGGCCCTGAGCCACGTCGCACTCGCGAACCTGCACCTTGTTGGTGTCATAGCTCACGTCGGCCTTGATGGTGGCCACGACGTTGCCGGGAACAGTGCTGCCGGTGTACAGGGGATGGTTGTCCTTGATCACGTAGGCCTTGCCGGTGTTGGCGTCGGTCCTGGTGCTGCCATCCCAGGAGCCGTTCTTATACCAGTTGTAGCCGGGGCGGCCCCACTCGTCGATGGTCTGCCAGGAGGTGGCATACCACAGGCCGAAGATCTTCTGGCCCAGGGTGGGGTTGTACACGCCGCCCAGCACGTTCTGCTTATCGTTGTAAGACAGAGCGGGGGTATAGGTGACGGTGGGAACGGTAGCGGCGGTCTGGAACAGCAGGTCGGCGACCACTTCACGGGTAGCGGCCCGGTTCAGAGTGGTGTCGAAGTCACTGTTCACCACGTTGGCGGTGACGCCCAGCTGCTTGGACAGGGAGGCCACGCGGACCTGCCAGCCGGAGCCGGAGAACTCGCTGTTCTGGTCATAGCCGACAGCGCGGAGAATCATGGCCAGGGCCTCGTAGCCGGTGACCTTGTTCATGGGGTAGAAGTAGCCGTTGGAGCCCTTGATGTACTCGGCGTTGGCGCAGTAGCCAACATAGCCGGCGTACCAAGCGGTGGGGGCCACGTCCTTGAACTTGCCGTAGTCGTCGTAGATGTGGACCTGACGGTCATTCACATCGCCGGTGGCCAGGCGGTAGATGATCGCCGCGACTTCCGCGCGGGTGATCTCGCCTTTGGGGTTGAACTTGCCCTCGTCGGTGCCCTTGAACACGCCCAGGCCGGAGAGGACCAGCGCGGCTTCTTCAAACTGCGCGGTAATCTCACTGCTGTCGTCGAACGTGGTGTTCGCGGCGTTGGCGGTGACCATCAGGGACATGGCCATAACCATCGCCAGGACCAGCGCGAGGAACTTTTTCAAGTTTCTCATTGGATTTGTTTCCTCCTTGTTTATTTTCGCCTGTTTTACGGAACTTTTTTGCGCTTTTACCAAGGATAAGCCATCCTCTCGAATTTCCCTGTTTCTTACAATTTTCTCCTAATTTTTTCTAATTACAGCCAAAAATCTCTAGATAAAAGAATAATTATCCAGAAGAAAGGCTTTTACGGGATGTTTTTTCCTCTCGTCGGCTGCAAATTGGAAGATTTTAGGCGCAAAAAAAGAGAGGACTGTACCTCCTCTCAAAACAGGGTCCGAAAAGCTCCGAAACGGCAAAAAAAGGGAGCGTCCCCGCAGGGCGCTCCCTACACGTATTCATCCCTCGTCGTCCAGTTTGAGCACAGCCATAAACGCCTCCGTCGGCATCTGCACCGTGCCCAAGGAGCGCATCTTCTTTTTGCCCTCCTTCTGCTTCTCCAGCAGCTTCTTCTTCCGGGTGATATCGCCGCCGTAGCACTTGGCCAGCACGTCCTTGCGCAGGGCTTTCAGCGTCTCCCGGGCGATGACCTTACCGCCGATGGCCGCCTGGATGGGCACCTCGAACATCTGCCGGGGGATGTTTTCCTTCAGCTTCTCGCAGATCCGCCGGGCCCGTTTGTAAGCCTTCTCCCGGTGGGCGATGAAGCTCAGCGCGTCCACCTGGTCGCCGTTCAAGAGCAGGTCCACCTTCACCAGGTCCGAGGGGCGGTACTCGTCCAGCTCGTAGTCCAGGGAGGCGTAGCCCCTGGTCTTGGCCTTGAGGGTGTCGAAAAAGTCGTAGATGATCTCGTTCAGCGGCATGAGATACCGGATCTCCACCAGATTGGTGTCCAGGTACTGCATGTTCTTGTACTCCCCCCGGCGGTCCTGGCACAGGGGCATGATGTTCCCCACATAGTCCGGGGGCGAGATGATGGACACGCTGGCATAGGGCTCCATGGCCTCCTTGATGGAGCCGGGGTCGGGATAGTTGTGGGGGTTATCCACCCGCACCAGAGTCCCGTCGGTTTTGGTCACCTCATAAATAACCGACGGTAATGTGGTGATCAGGTCCAGATCGAACTCCCGCTCCAGCCGCTCCTGGATGATCTCCATATGGAGCATCCCCAAAAAGCCGCACCGGAAGCCGAAGCCCAGGGCGATGGAGGACTCCGGCTCGAAGGACAGGGAGGCGTCGTTGAGCTGGAGCTTTTCCAGCGCGTCCCGCAGGTCGGGATACTTGGACCCGTCCTCGGTGTAGACGCCGCAGTACACCATGGCCTGGGCGGGGCGGTAGCCGGGCAGGGGCTCGGCGGTGGGCCGCTGGGCCTCGGTGATGGTGTCGCCCACCCGGGTGTCCTTGACGGTCTTGATGGAGGCGGTGAACCAGCCCACCTCCCCGGCGGACAGCTCAGGGGCGCTCTCCATCCCCAGGGGCCGCAGGTAGCCGCAGTCCAGCACATTGTACTGGGCCCCGGAGGCCATCAATTTTACCTGCATTCCGGGCCGGATGGCCCCCTCCATCACCCGGAAGTATACGATGACCCCCAGATAGGGGTCGTACTGGCTGTCGAAAATGAGGGCTTTCAAGGGCGCGGCGGGGTCCCCGGCAGGGGCTGGGACGTTGTTCACGATGTCCTCCAGCACCGCCGGGATGTTGATGCCCTGCTTGGCGGAGATCTCCGGCGCGTCCAGGGCGGGCAGGCCGATGATGTCCTCGATCTCGTGCTTCACCCGCTCCGGGTCGGCGGCGGGCAGGTCGATCTTGTTCAGCACCGGGCGGATCTCCAGGTCGTGGTCCAGGGCCAGATAGGTGTTGGCCAGGGTCTGGGCCTCCACCCCCTGGGCGGCGTCCACCACCAGCACCGCCCCCTCACAGGCGGCCAGGGACCGGCTCACCTCATAGTTGAAGTCCACGTGGCCCGGGGTGTCGATGAGGTTGAGGCAGTAGGTCTCCCCGTCGGCGGCCTTGTAGTCCATCCGCACCGCCCGGGCCTTGATGGTGATGCCCCGCTCCTTCTCCAGGTCCATGTTGTCCAGCAGCTGGGACTCCATCTGCCGCTGTTCCACCGCGCCGCACAGCTCAATCATCCGGTCGGACAGGGTGGATTTGCCGTGGTCGATGTGGGCGATGATGGAAAAGTTGCGAATTTTCGATTGATCTGTCATAGAGAAGTGTCTCCTTGCAAATCCACCCTGGGGCCCCGCCGTCAGGTGGGGCGGCGCGAACGCGCCGTTCATTCGGAGCCGCAGGCGGAGAATTCCGCAGGGCGAATTCACTTCGCCCGAGGATTGAAATCAAATGGATCCCCGCAAAATCGTTAGATTTTGTGGGGAACGGATTTGCCGTGGTCGATGTGGGCGATAATGGAAAAGCTGTGAATTCTTGATCGGTCGGTCATAAGCGCGATTCCCCCGGGTATTCAAGAGCTGAACAGCGACTCATAGTCATAATTTTTCACGTACTCCCGCAGTTCCTCCAGCCGCAGCAGGTAATTTTCTTCGTTGAAACGCCATCTGCCCGCCATCAGGTTCTCAGCCTCCCAGACAGTCACCGCCGAGGAGCAATGAACATGGTCGGTATAATAGTTCAGGTTGCTGATATAAGCGGTGGCGTGAAGGAAGCAGTGCACCGCCACGTTGTCATATCCCATCAGCCGCCGGGCGGCGTATTCCACCGCGTCCAGAATGGCGTCCGCTTTCCCGTCCCGGAGCATCATGTCCCAATACAGGATGCTGTAGGGAGGGAACCAGACCACAAACTCCACATCCGGGTGCGCCTGGGCCCAGGCGCACACCACGTCCAGATTCTCCTCCGCCTCCCTCAAAAAGGCGTCCCGTGGCAGGGGGTCCCTGCATTCCTCCGGCCTTGGGTAGCTTTTCAGCGCGGTGGCTCTGTCAAACTGGAAGCCCTCGTCCCACACATAGGCCTCATCCAGAGGCACCGTCTTGGCGTACTGCCGGTGCAGCCAATTGCGCAGGGCCGTCTCATAGGTATCGGCGTTGAGCAGATACTCCACATCGTCAAAGGGGTTTTGGTTATACAGGTAGTCCGGCAGCTCCACCGTGCGCTGGCTGTCCGAGCGGATGAGGATATTGGGGTCCAGGCAGAAATATACCCGGTCCAGCTGGGGATGGGTTCGGAAGGCCAGCTTCAGCGCCGTATCAAACTCGGAAATCCAGCCGTCTGGAAAGGTGATTTTCAGCGTCTTTTTCCCCGTCCCCTCGGTAAACCACGAGGCCCGGTAATTGGCCGCCAGGGAGGTGCCCATCACCACGGCGGAGTAGTCCTGGTGGCGGATGAGCCCCGCCATCTGATAGCGCTGGTTGTCAAACAGGGAGGTCTCCTCCTCCCCAATGCCGCCCATGACAAAAAAGGGGTCCTCCATGCTCAGCAGCAGTACGCAGCCGCCCAGGCACAGCGCTGCCCCGGCCAGTACGGCCAAAACAAAGGTTTTCGCTTTCAAAACGCCGTCCCCCTTCCCTCAGAAGTTGGCGTAGATAAAGGTGTCCACCCCGGAGAAAAACACCACCGACCCCACCAGGCATACCGCGGCCAGCACGGCCTTCCATACATTGGGGGTGAATCGCTCCGCCTGGGCGGTGGGGTTGGGGCAGGCCAGCAGGGCCAGCCCCGCCGGCAGCGCCAGCAGCGGGACCCAGTAGACCAGCGCCCGTCCCCCTTCCTGGAGTGTGTACTGAAGAAAATTGAGCACTTTGCCCACCGCGCTAAAGGGCAGGGCGGCGGCAAACTCTTTTGAGGGCAGCCCCCAGCCGCCCTGGAACAGCCCGCCCAGCAGGGTCAGGGCCTGGTTCAGACTGTCCGCCCGGAAAAACACCCAGGCGATATTCACAAAGGCAAAGGTCAGCGCCCAGGCCAGAGGCTTAGGCAGAGAAATCTTATCCTTCCACAGCCGTTCCAATACCTGAGCCAGACCGTGAAGTGCCCCCCAGATGAGAAAACCCCAGCCCGCCCCGTGCCACAGGCCGGACAGCAGAAACACAATCATGATATTCCGGCAGGTGGCCGCGGTCCCCCTCCGGTTTCCTCCCAAGGGGATGTATACGCACTGGCGGAAAAATCGGGACAACGTGATGTGCCACCGGGCCCAAAAGTCTTTCACCGACAGCGCCTGATAAGGGCTGTTGAAATTCACCGGCAGCTTGACGCCCATCATTCCAGCCATACCGGAGGCCATGTCACAGTAGCCGGAGAAGTCGAAATAAATTTGCAGGGTATAGCACAAAATGGTGAGGGCCGCATCCATGGGCGGCAGATTCCCCGCGTTGGCGTAGCCAAAATCGGCCCCATTGGCAAACACTCCGGCCGCAAGCACTTTTTTGGCCAGCCCCAGGGCAAAGCAGTACAGCCCCGCCGCCAGTTCATCCCAGGAGAAGGGAGCGGGGCGGCGCAGCTGGGGGGCCAGCTCCCCCACCCGGGTGATGGGCCCGCAGGTGGCGGTGGCGAAAAAGGTGAGGCAGCAGGCGTAATCCAAGGGGGAGATATCCGCCGGAGCGGCCCCGTCATAGCAGTCCCGCATCCACCAGAGCTGCTGGAAGGTGACAAAGGAAAGCCCCAGGGGCATGAGCCAGGCCGGGGGGGCGAACAGCCCCTCCAGCGGCGTCAGGGACAGCATGAAGCCGGTGTATTTGAAAAAGGCCAGCACCGCCAACAGGAATATCGCCCCTGCCCACAGCAGGGGCTTTCCCCGGGACCGGTCCCGGGCGATACGGCGGCCCAGGGCATAGCTGACCGCCCCCTCCGCCCCCAGCACCAGCAGGGACAAAGGGGAGCCCCAGCCGCAGAACACCGCCCCGGCGCACAGCAAAAGCCCCCGGGCGGCGGCCTGGTTTCCCAGCCGTCCGCCCAGCAGCCTCCACAAAACCAGTACCGCAGGCAGATAGGCCAGCACGAACAGGTGGCTGTGTACGTTCATGGGATTTCCTCGGTTTCCGGGCGGGCCGGTTCAGCAGGTGCTGTCCAGATGGCTTGCCATCTCTCCGTTAAGCCGCTCGCCGCAGGTGTGTACGATCTGAAGCAGGGACTGATAGGTCCCCGGATAGGCCAGTTTCATGGCGTCGTTGTCCAGAGGCGGGAACTGGGCGTCCTTGCCCGGGTTGGCCAGCGCGGACACATATTCCGCCTCGCTCATCAGCATATCCGCCCGGGGCAGGCCCGCCAGAAACCACTCCTGGGGCACATTGAAAAAGTCATCATTCTCGTTTCCGCTGGCCCGGTGAAGGTGGCGGAAGAGGATGTACACCGTCCCGGACAAATAGTTGGCCGCCGCTCGAATCGCCTTTTTGCTGCCCACCTTGCTGAGCAGGTCAAACAGCAGGCCTACGGAATTCACCACCAGCTTTTTGGACAGTGTGGCCAGCACCGAACCCCGCAGCACATTATCCCGTTCGTCGGACACGTCGTAAAGACTGTCCGCGTCCAGGATGGTGGTGCCGTCCCGGCTGAGGGTGCGGCCCAAAAGAAAATCGGCGGACACGTTGTAAAAATCACAGGCCTTGACCACAAACACCAGGCCCGGCTCCCGGGCCCCGTTCTCATAATGGGAGAGCAGCGCTTGAGAGATGCCCAGCGTCTTGGCGGCCTGCCGCTGGGAAATGCCCCTCTCCTGCCGCAGCAGGGAGAGGGTTCGTGCAAAATCAGGATTGGTCATCCGGATTTACCCCTTTCCTAGTGTAGCTTGAGTCACGATGTCACCATTAGGAAAAGGCTGTTGGGACCACGGACACACGAACACACGGACGTACGGACGCACGGGCTCACGGACCTGTGGCGGCGCTCCAAGGGTGCGCAGAAATCCCTTCAGCATTTCCTGCGGAAGCGGTCGCATAACTCCGCCTCCACAACACAGTATGTATAGTATAGCGGGGGGAATACGTTTTGTAAAGAGTTCCCGGCCGCAAACCGTAAGAAAATCTACAGTGATTTTTTGTGATTTTATCCAGATACCCTCTTGAAAAAAGGGTTAAGGGGTGATAAATTATATACCAGCGTTGTACAAATCAACATTTAGGCCCAGCCGGGGCGGCAGAGCTCCGTCTTCCGGCTCCGCCTTTTCCGGGAGGTAACCGACCCATGTTCAGACTGCTCATTCAAAAGCTGAAGAAAAATCCCAAGAAGATCGTATTCACCGAGGGAGAGGACCCCCGCATTCTGGAGGCGTCCGCCCGGCTGCTGTCCGGCACCTTCCTCACCCCCATCCTCATCGGCGACCCGGAACGAATTTACCGGGTGGCGGAGGAGGAGTGCCTCAATATCAAGGGCGCGGCCATTCTCCAGCCCCACAGCTATGACAAGATGGACGAGATGGTGTCCAAAATGGTGGAGCTTCGCCGCGGCAAGATGACTCCCGAGCAGTGCCGCGCCGCCCTTCAGCAGGGCAACTACTTCGGCACCATGCTGGTGGCCATGAAGGAGGCCGACTGCCTGCTGGGCGGCGCCACCTACTCCACCGCCGACACCGTCCGCCCCGCCCTCCAGCTCATCAAGACCAAGCCGGGCAACAAGATCGTGTCCTCCTGCTTCATCCTGGTGCGGCCCTTCGCCACCGGCGGCAACCAGGTGCTGGCCATGGGCGACTGCGCCATCAACATCGACCCCAGCGAGGACGACCTGGTGGAGATCACCCAAGAGGTGGTCAACTGCGCCCGCCGGTTCGGCGTGGACCCCAAGGTGGCCATGCTGAGCTATTCCACCATGGGCTCGGGCAAGGGTCCCATGGTGGACAAGATGCACAATGCCTGCAAGAAGCTCCAGGCCATGGACCTGGATTTCCCCGTGGACGGCGAGTTCCAGTTCGACGCCGCCGTCTCCCCCACCGTGGGCCGTCTGAAAGCCCCCAAGTCCAACGTGGCGGGCCGGGCCAACACGTTCATTTTCCCGGACATCTCCGCGGGCAACATCGGCTACAAAATCGCCCAGCGCATGGGCAACTTCGACGCCTACGGCCCCATTCTGCTGGGCCTGAACGCCCCCATCAACGACCTGTCCCGGGGCTGCAACGCCATGGAGGTCTATTCCATGGCCATCATCACCGCCGCTCTGGCGGACTGATTTCGTCGGGGCAAAGTCCGCTCCCCACGAAACCCGCCCGCTGCGCGGGCTGGGCTTTCGCGGGGCCCCGTTTTGGGCCGGCCCATAAAACACCCCCTGCCAACGGCAGAGGGTGTTTTTTATTTCCATTTTTCCGAGACTATCTGGAGAATGCCCATCAGGGTGTCCAGGTCCTTCCCGTCTGGGTCCATGACGGGGTTATACTCCACGCACTCGAAGGAACAGGTCAGCCCCGTATCCAGCACACCGGACAGAATCCGCTCCACCTCCGCCACTGTCAGCCCCTCCGGGATGTTGTAACCGGTGGCCCGGAACTGCGCCGGGTCCAGCACGTCCACGTCGAAGCTGATGTGGACACGCTTTCCCTCCAGCGCGGGCAGGATGTCCGCCAGCACCGCCTCCAGCCCCCGCGCCCGGACCTCTTCGGCAGTGTGCAGATGGGCCCCCACCTGCTCCACAATGCCATACTCCGGCGGGTCGATGCTCCGTGCCCCGATGAAGTGGAGGTTTTCCCCCAGCAGGTTCACCCGGTTCCTCCCCACGGTCAGCGCGTCGCAGCACAGCCCACAGGCCGCGGCCAGGTCCATGCCGTGGATGCAGCCGCTCTCCGAGGTTTTTTCCGTATTGATGTCGGTGTGGGCGTCCACATACACCACGGCCACATTTTCCGCCCCGTAAAACTCCCCCAGCGCCGCCAGGGTGCCCATGGCGCAGGAGTGGTCGCCGCCGATGACCACGGGGCGCTCCCCCCGCTCCAGTGCGTCCAGAGTGTTGGCCCGCAGGCGGCGGCACACCTCCATCACCGTATCCAGGTGGCGCAGGCCGTCGGGCCAGGCGGGGCAGGGGGCCAGCTTCTCCATGGGCAGCAGCCGGGCGCCTCCGAAGAGAGCGGGCAAACCCGCCTCCACCAGGGCGTCGAAAGCCCCTTCCGTCCCACGGGTGGGGGAACCGCAGGAGACGGCCGCCTCCACCAGGGCAAATGAACGCTCCATCGCGTCCCTTCCTTTCACGTGAAAAAACCGCCTGCCCCGGGCAGACGGTTTTTATCATTCGCTCCTTACGCCAGCTTGTTCAGCTTCAAAGTCATGGCGCTCTTCTTGTTGGCCGCGTTGTTGCTGTGCAACAGGCCCTTGGCCGCGGCCTGATCCACGGCCTTCACGGCCACCTTATATGCGGCATCGGCCTCGCTGCGGTTGCCGCCGGCCACCGCGGCCTCAAACTTCTTCAGGTTGGTCTTGAGCGCGGACTTCTGCGCCTTGTTCTGGGCGGCCTTCGTGGCATTGACCAGGACGCGCTTCTTGGCAGACTTGATATTGGGCAAACCAAACACCTCCTCCGATTTTTTTGATTTTATGGTTGCGGTTTCCCGTCGCAGATATGTATTCTAACATTAAAAGCGGAAAATTGCAACACCTTTTTTTGTTTTTTCGCATAGGATTTTTCTCTCGGCCAAAAATAGGGGCGAACGGCTGAATCAGCCGCAACATCTGGTATGGAAGGAAGTTTTTTTATGGCCCAGCGCCGCACAGATTTGGCCGTGGAGGCCCACCAGCTCTGGCGGGAGGGGGCGGGGGACGCGGCCTCCCTCCCCGGCGTCCGCGCTCAGGAGGAGAACCGGGACGGCTTCGCCGTCACCACCGTCACCGTCTCCAGCCGGGAGGGCGCCCAGGCCCTGGGCAAGCCCCAGGGCACCTATATCACCATTGAACTGGACGGCCTCCTCCGCCGGGAGGAGAACGCCTTTCAGCGGGCGGCGGGGGTGGTGGCAAACGCGCTGCACCCCCTTCTGCCGGAGTCCGGCCCCGCCCTGGTGGTGGGCCTGGGCAACCGGGCCGTCACCCCCGACCTCATCGGGCCCCTGGCGGTGGACCACCTTCTGGTCACCCGCCACCTGGTGGAGCAGGTGCCGGAGCACTTTGGGGACCTTCGACCGGTGGCCGCCGCCGCCCCCGGCGTGCTGGCCTCCACCGGCATGGAGAGCAGCCTGGTGGCCCAGGCCCTGGCCTCCCGGCTCAAACCGGCCTGCGTCGTCGCCGTGGACGCCCTGGCCTCCCGCTCCCTGGACCGGCTGTGCCGGACGGTGCAGCTGTCCGACGCGGGGGTGGTGCCCGGCTCGGGGGTGGGCAACCACCGGGAGGCGCTGAACCGTGAGAGCCTGGGCGTTCCGGTGTTCACGGTGGGGGTGCCCACGGTGGTGGACGGGACCACCCTGGCCCTGGACCTGCTGGAGCGGACAGGCAGAACCGAACTGGACCGGGAAGACCTGCCCGGCGGGAACAATTTTTTTGTCACCCCTCGGGAGGTAGACCAGCGGGTGGCCGACCTGGGCAGGGTGCTGGGCTACGCTGTCAGCATGGCGCTGAACCCGTCGCTGACGGTGGACGACCTCACTATGCTGCTGGAATAGAAGCGCGAGGATAGGCACATAGGCCCGGATGGACCGAAGCGAGGGGCAAAACCCAGGCGGACGAAGCCCGCCGGATTTGCCCCGAGTCGGAGGGAAGCCGGGCCGTATATGTGCCCAATCCGAGCGTGACAAGAAGCGCGAGGATAGGCACATAGGCCCGGATGGACCGAAGCGAGGGGCAAAATCCAGGCGGACGAAGCCCGCCGGATTTGCCCCGAGTCGGAGGGAAGCCGGGCCGTATATGTGCCCAATCCGAGCGTGACAAGAAGCGCGAGGACAGCCGCGCGGCACAGTCACATGTCCCATTTTGACAAACATTTCGGTTGTCTCCCGCCGGCTTTTCTGGTATACTCTTCCTATTGAATTACAGGAGGGGAGAGCCGTGAAACAAAAGCTGGACAAGCTGCTCCGCGCCCACCCGCCCATCCGCTTTGTGGTGGACGTGGTGGATGTGTACTTCTCCAAGCGGGTCAGTCGGGCCGCCGCCGAGCTGGCTTATTTCCTCATCCTCACCTTTTTCCCCATCATGATCTGCATCTCCGCCTTCGTCAATGAGCTCCACCTGGACCTGACAGCCCTGGTGGACCATGCCGACCCCTTCCTGCCCCAGGGGGTGCTGATCCTCTTCCGGGACTACCTCACCTATATCGACACCAACCAGTCCTCCGCCATGCTGTTTTCCGGGGCCTTTCTCACGGTGCTGTTCGCCTCCGCCGCCGTCCGGGGACTGATGAACATTATGGACGAGCTGTACGGCCGGGCCACCTTCCGGGGGCTTGGCCAGCTGGCGGCCAGCATCCTGTTCTCCATTCTGCTGCTGGCCACCATCTACCTGTCCCTGGCGGTGGTGGTCACGGGAAACTGGTTTTTCCACCTGCTGGGCCAGGTGCTCCGGCTGGAAGACCTGGTGGAGCGCTTCGGCACCTGGCAGTGGGTAAAGTACCTCTTGCTGCTGGGCATGGTGTTCCTGTTCATCCTGCTGCTCTACCGGTTCGCCGCCCCCCTGGATAAACCCCGGCCCCCCGTGGTGCCGGGGGCGCTGGGGGCGTCGGCGGCGCTGGCCGTGGCCTCCATGGTCTTCTCCCTGCTCATGGGAAACTCCGCCCGGTACTCCCTGATTTACGGCTCGCTGGCCTCGGTGATCCTGCTGCTGGTGTGGCTGTACCTGTGCGGCAACATCCTCATTATGGGCAATGTGCTGAATTATGTGTTGTTTGTCCATCGCCGGGAAGCGCGAGGATAGGCACATAGGCCCGGATGGACCACAGCAAGGGGCAAAACCCAGGCGGACGGAGCCCGCCGGATTTGCCCCGAGTCGGAGGGAAGCCGGGCCGTATATGTGCCCAATCCGAGCGTGACAAGAAGCGCGAGGATAGCCGCGCATAAAATCCCCCGTTCCGTACACACTATTCCCTGGCGTACATACGGGAGAGGGAGGCGGACGCCATGTGGCAGATCGGCGTGTGGGAGCGGGACGAAGGGCTGGCGGAGCGGGTGAGCGCCCTGACCCGGGGAACATCCGCCCTGGTGCGGGCCTGCCGCCACCCCGCCCTGCTGGCGGGCACCCCTCTGGACCTGCTGGTGGTGTCCCCCGCCGCCGCCGGGTGGGCGGGAGCCGGGGCCCTCAACTGCCGGACCGCCCTGCTGCCCGGCGGTCGGTCCGCTCTCACCCGCCTGCTCCCCGCCGGGACGGTGCTCAGCTACGGTGCGTCCAGCCGGAACACCCTCACCCTGTCCAGCCTGGACGAACAGCGGGCGTCTGTGGCGGTCCAGCGGGAATTCGTCTCCCTGGACGGCCGGGCGGTGGAGCGTCAGGAGCTGGTCCTGCCGCGGGACGGCTGCTCTCCGGACCTGCTGCTGGCCCAGACGGGGGCGGCGCTGCTGCTGGGAAAGCTGCCGGAGGGAGAATAGATGTTCTTGCATTCCCCAGCCTGCCGCGCTATAAATTATGGCGGAAGGTGACTCCGGCCAGCACGAGCCGGCCATTTACTCCATTCGCATCAACCGGGCCTATAACTGAACAGTATAAGAAAGGCCCCCGCTTAACCGGGGGTCTTTCCTTGCCCGGACTGTTTTTTATGTTTTTCTCTTTACGTCTCTAAAACGATATGATATAATTCCCTACATCAGATTCAGACAGGGTCTGTTGATTGATTGGAGGAACCTGTTTATGGAGGAGCTCGCTGAGCTGAAACAGCAATTAACCGAGCAGCGCCCCGACAGCTGGGACAAGCTGCCCGACATCCCGCTGTACATGGATCAGGTGGTGGGCTATCTGGCCCGGCAGATGGTGTCCGTCGGCGATGGCGACGCCCTCACCTCCGCCATGATCAACAACTATATCAAAGACGGCCTGGTGGAACGGGCCAACGGCAAAAAATATGGCCAGGAGCATTTGGCCTACCTCACCGCCATCACCGCCCTGAAGCAGGTGATGAGCGTGCGGGAGATGAAGGTGCTCACCACCGTGGGGCGGGAAATGCGCGCCCCACAGCGGCAGTATGAGTACTTCTGCCACTACCTGGATCAGGCTATGACGGACGCGGCGGACCATCTGGACGAGGACATCAGCGACCAGCAGCTCCCCAAGCTGGTGCTGGAGCTGGCCATGCGCAGCTACGCCAACGGTTTGGCCTGTCACCGCGTTCTGTCCATTCTGGCCCAGCGTACGGGCCACGAGGACCTTTTGAAAAAGAAGAAGTGAGCTCCGTCCCCACGGGCCGGATTCATGATATTTTCAAGTTTTGGAGGGATTTTGACCATGAGCGACTACATTATCATCACCGATTCGTCCTGCGACCTGCCCGACAATCTGGTGAAGGCTCTGGAGCTGGAGGTGCTCCCCCTGTCCTTCATCATGGACGGCAAGACCTATCGGAATTGGCCGGATAACCGGGAGATGTCCCCGGACGAGTTCTACAACAAGGAGCGGGAGGGCCTCATGGCCACCACCAACGCCGTCAACGTGGGCGAGGCCGCCGACGCCATTGAAGCCGTGCTCAAGCAGGGGAAAGACGCGCTGGTGCTGGCTTTCTCCTCCGGATTGTCCACCACCTGCAATTCCTTTCAGATCGCCGCCGGCGATTTGTCCGAGCAGTACCCCGACCGCAAGGTCTACGTGGTGGACACCCTGTGCGCCTCCCTGGGTCAGGGCATGTTCGTCTATCAGGCCGCCATGCTCCGCCAAGAAGGCCGGTCCATTGAGGAGGTCCGGGACTGGGCCGAGGAAAACAAGCTGCGGCAGTGCCACTGGTTCACCGTCAACGACCTCTTCTTCCTAAAGAAGGGCGGGCGGGTGTCCGCCGCCACCGCCGTGGTGGGCACCATGCTCCAGATCAAGCCGGTGCTCCACGTGGACGACGAGGGCCATCTCATCAACGTGGCCAAGGCCCGGGGGCGCAAGGCATCCCTCACCGCCCTGGTGGACAAGGTGGGCGAGCTGGCCGAGGACCCCGCCGCCCAGACCATGTTCATCAGCAACAGCGACTGCCTGGAGGACGCCCAGTTTGTGGCGGACGAGATCAAGAAGCGCTACGGGACGAAGGAGATCATCATCAACTCCATCGGTCCGGTGATCGGGGCCCACACCGGGCCTGGGTGCGTGGCGCTGTTCTTCATGGGGAAGCATCGCTAAGGCGGACAAAATGACCTTGTAATTTTTGGCGGGATAAAGTATAATTGTGAAAGCAGAGCTCTGCTTTCACAGCGTGATATCACGCTGTGAAAAATGACTATTTACGAAAGGAAAGGAAGAGATCAAATGAAGAAAAGACTGGTATCCCTGACATTGGCTCTGGTGATGGCGCTGGCCCTGGCAGTCCCGGTTCAGGCGGCCGAGACTTCCGCTAAGGTTTCGGCTACAGCTGGGGTAAATCTTACCCAGCCGGAGCAAAAAATTTACAAAGCGCTGGAAAGCACCATCATAGAGGTGGCCGAGGGAAATAGAACCAGCACCGAAGTTACTATCTCTTTGGGGGAAAAGGAACTGGGCTGGACCGCCCAGGAGCTGGGCCTTTCAGAAATCAACTA
>CANOBV010000049.1 GCA_947564255.1 uncultured bacterium
TGCCTACTCCTCATTTCCCGCTTTTACTGCAATTCCTCTTTCATATCTTACGGCCCGTCTGGCAAGGAACCAGACGGGCCGTTTTTCGACAGGCTGGGGTCTTGCTGATTGAAAAATCAGCAAGACCGTTTCGCTGTCATTTTACCGCCTATTCAAGTTCGATCGTCGCGGGGGGCTTGGAGGTGATGTCATACAGAACTCGGTTGACCCCCTTTACCTCATTGACGATACGCACGCTCACCCGGTCCAGCAGCTCGTAAGGGATACGCGCCCAGTCGGCAGTCATAAAGTCGTCGGTGGTCACCGCCCGCAGGGCTACGGCGTAGTCGTAGGTCCGCCCGTCGCCCATCACTCCCACGGAGCGCATGTTGGTGAGGGCCGCGAAAAACTGGCTCAGGCGTTTGTCCTCCCCGGCCTTGGCCATCTCCTCCCGGAAGATGGCGTCCGCCTCCCGGAGTATGTCCAGCTTGTCTTTGGTGACGGCTCCAATGACCCGGATGGCCAGACCTGGTCCGGGGAAAGGCTGGCGCATGACCAGATACTCCGGCAGGCCCAGTTCCCGGCCCAGCTGGCGCACCTCGTCCTTGAACAGCAGCCGCAGGGGCTCTACAATTTCTTTGAAGTCCACGCAGTCCGGAAGCCCGCCCACATTGTGGTGGCTTTTGATAACGGCGGCGTTCCCTGTACCGGATTCGATCACGTCGGGGTAGATGGTGCCCTGGGCCAGATAATCCACGGCCCCCACCTTTTTGGCCTCTTCCTCGAATACCCGGATGAACTCTTCGCCGATGAGCTTCCGCTTCCGCTCCGGCTCGTCCACTCCGGCCAGCTTGGTGAGAAAACGCGCCTCGGCATCCACGCGGATAAAATTCATGGCCCATTTGGAGAAAGCGGCCTCCACCTCGTCCCCCTCGTTCTTGCGCATGAGGCCGTGGTCCACAAACACGCAGGTGAGCTGTTCCCCCACCGCTTCGGCCAGCAGCGCCGCGGCCACAGAGGAGTCTACCCCGCCGCTCAGCGCCAGCAGCACCCTGCCGCTTCCAACCTTCTCCCGAAGAGCGGCGACGGCGGAGCGCTTGTAGTCCTCCATGGTCCAGTCCCCCACGGCATGGCACGCCTCATAGAGAAAATTGCGGATCATGTCGGCGCCGTGCCGGGTATGATTCACCTCCGGGTGAAACTGGACGCCGTAGAATCCCCGGACTTCGTCGGCGATGGCCACATTGGGGCAGGCTTCGGAACGGGCCGCCAGCCCAAACCCCTCGGGGACCTTTTCCATATAATCTCCGTGGCTCATCCAGGTGACGCCCTGTTCCGGCAGCCCCTTGAACAGCCTGCACCCTGTGTCGAAGCGGGTTTCCGTCTTGCCATATTCCCGGGCAGTGTCCGCCTGGGCGGCGGTCACCCGCCCGCCCAGCAGATGGGCCATGAGCTGACAGCCGTAGCAGATGCCAAGAATGGGAACTCCCCAGGTGAAGATGGCCGGGTCTACCTTTGGCGAGTCCTCCAGGTATACCGAATTGGGCCCGCCGGTGAAAATGAAGCCGATGGGGTTCATGGCTTTCAAGTCGGCCAGCGGGGTGGTGTAGGGCTTGACCTCGCAATATACCCCGCACTCCCGCACCCGCCGGGCGATGAGCTGGTTATACTGTCCGCCGAAATCCAGTACGATTACAAGCTGATGCCTCATTGTCGCTCCTCCTTTCAAGCGGTCCGCATGACCGGGCCGCCGCTATGATTTACCACCATAAAAAATCGTCCAGCTCTCCGCCGCGGAACACCACGGTTCCCTCGTGCTTTTCCTCGTCCCGCACAGGAAGAAAGGGGTCCAGCACCGTTATCCGCTTTCCGCATTCGGGGCAGCGGTACTGGATGGCTCCACAGGCATACATGCCCGGGGGGATATCGGATTTCTTGTCCACCATGTGCAGTTCCCGCATATAGTAGTCCGCATCCCTGTGCTCCACGTAGTGGCCCACCGACATGCCCGGCAGGGCGAACAGCTGCTTGCGGGCTTTTTCCATGGCGCATTTGCAATCTCGGCACCAGTCGTCCTGATATTTGCGCAGCCACTTGTCGATCAGCCCCATGTCACACACCCGCCCCCTGCTGGCGGGCCTGCTCCAGCACCTGAACCCACAGGTCCGCCTTGGAGATGCCTTCCAGCACCTTCTCGTCGTTCATTTTCCAGCGCTGGTTGGAGATGAAGGTGTTCACCCGGATTTTGATGCCGTCGATTTCAAACAGGAAGCTCACCCGGCTGGTGCCGCGCATGAAGCCCGCGCCGCCGGCTCCGTCGTCGGTCCACGCCCGCGCCACCCGGCCGGCGGGAGCCACCTGAACCTGGAACGGGTTCCAGAAGAACAGCAGACCGATCTGGCCCTGCTTGATGTCCATGGAGACTACGCAGCCGTCGCTGTAAAAAATCTGGCGGCGGTCGATGCCCATCTCGTCCAGCCGGCGGACCATTTTCTTTTTGCTGAGTTTCCAGATCATCCCGCCTGCGAAAATCCACCACAGTACGGCCAGAAGGGGTATCGCGAACATACACACCACGGCCCCCACGCCACCGTCACGGAAAAACGTGTAGCCGATGAACAGGCTCGCCGCGGCGGCGGCCAGCGGGACTAGAATATAGCCCAGCAGGTACACATAATTGATTTTTTTCACTTGATCGGTTTTCATGATGCGCTCTCCTTTTCTGAACTGTTTTTGCCGCCGGCCGCGGCTTGGATACGCCTCAATCCCACTCGCTTTTTTGTTCCTCACCCTTCTTGGGCCTGGGCGGGAAGAAGAAGGGGAAGACGCCCAGCTTTGCCCCCAGCGAGTGGAGCAGGGGGAAGCACACCAGAATGGTGGCCGCCTGGACTGTGCCGGTGTACCGCTGGGTGTAGTCTGCCTCAGCCACCTTGCCCCCCGTGCCCAGCATGTCGACGTAGAAGTCGCGGCGGCTCAGGGGCTCGCTGTACTCAATCTGGTTCAGAAAGCTCTCGCTGCTCTCCAGGTCCTCGAACACCACCCGGCCCACGGGCAGGGTGTTCACCCCGGAGAAGTAGTCCCCCTCCGACTGGACGCTGTCCGAGTTGATGACGGCGGCCACCAGCTCCCCGGAGGGTAGGGTGACGGCGTTCATATAATGGCTGCCGTAGTAGCCGCCCCCCCGGTTGCAGTACTCGATGCCGTCGGACAGGATGGTAAAGGTGTCGTGGCTGAGCAGATCGTCCACGCTCTGGGCCCGGAACACCTCCGCCCCCGCTTTGCCGCCGATGCTGCCGTCGGCCACGGTGTGGTCCGCTTCGTAGTTCTGATAGGCTCCGGCCAAATACAGGCCGGCCAGTTTTGTGGTGCCTAAGCTGACCAAAAAGGCCAGCAGCAGACACAGCCAGATGTCAAATCTCATCCGGGTATAACGCATGGGGTGTCCCTCCCAGGCTCTTAGATGGTGGTGACGTCGATGGCCTGCAAATCACGGCTCCGGCCCTGCTGGCGGGCGGTGAGCAGGGCCCGGGCGGTGTCGATGGAGGTGACGCAGCCCACCGAGTGCTCCACGGCGGCCCGGCGGATCTTGAAGCCGTCGGTGCTCTGCTTTCGGCCTCTTGTGGGGGTGTTGATGATCAAGTCGATGGTGCCGGAGGCGATCATGTCCATGATGTTGGGGTGACGCTCGGACACCCGGGCCACCGGAGTGCAGGGAACGCCCGCCTTTTCCAGGGTTCGGCAGGTGCCCTCGGTGGCCAGAATTTCCACACCCTGGTCGGCAAAGCCCCGGGCGATGCCGATGGCCTCTCCCTTGTCCTCGTCCTTCACGGTGAGGATGATGCGCCCGCCCTTCTTGGGGGCCCGCATGTTGGCTCCCTTAAAGGCCTTCAAAAGGGCCTGAGGGAAGGAGTCGGCAATGCCCAGCACCTCGCCGGTAGACTTCATCTCGGGGCCCAGGCCGGTGTCCACGTCCGCCAGCTTCTCAAAGGAGAACACCGGCATTTTCACAGCGAAATAGTCCGCCTCCCGGTAGATGCCCGTGCCATAGCCAAGGTCCCTCAGCCTCTGGCCCAGCATCACCCGTGTGGCCAGATCAATGATGGGCACTCCGGTGACCTTGGAGATATAGGGGATGGTGCGGGAGGACCGGGGATTCACCTCAATGACATACACCTGGTCGTTATAGATAATGAACTGGATGTTGATGAGGCCGATGACGCCCAGGGCCTTGGCCAGGTCATAGGTGTACCGCTCAATGACCTTTTTGTGCTTGTCCTCCACATGGATGGAGGGGTAGACGGAGATAGAGTCCCCGGAGTGGACCCCGGCCCGTTCCACGTGCTCCATGATGCCGGGTATGAGCAGGTCGTCGCCGTCGAACACGCCGTCCACCTCCACCTCCCGGCCCATGAGGTACTTGTCGATGAGGATGGGGTGCTCCTGGACGGTCTGGTTGATGATGCGCATGAAGTCGGTGATGTTCCGGTCGTTGTAGGCGATCTCCATCCCCTGTCCCCCCAGTACGTAGGAGGGCCGCACCAGCACGGGGTAGCCGATTTCGTTGGCGGCGCGCAGCGCCTCCTCGGTGGTGAACACCGTCTGTCCCTGGGCCCTTGGAATGCGGCACTGGTTCAAAATCTCGTCGAACCTCTCCCGGTCCTCGGCGGCGTCCACCCCGTCGGAGGAGGTGCCCAAAATGGGCACGCCCATCTCGGTGAGGGCTTTGGCCAGCTTGATGGCGGTCTGCCCGCCGAACTGGACCACCGCCCCCCAGGGGCGCTCCTGCTCCACAATGTTCAGAACGTCCTCGGCGGTGAGAGGCTCGAAATACAGCTTGTCCGCCACATCGAAGTCGGTGGACACCGTCTCCGGGTTGTTGTTGACGATGATGGTCTCGTAGCCCAGCCGTTTCAGCGCCCAGACGGAGTGGACGGAGCAGTAGTCGAACTCGATGCCCTGGCCGATGCGGATGGGGCCGGAGCCCAGCACCAGCACCTTTTTCTTCCCGGAGTCCCGGGTGTCCGCCTCGTTCTCCCCATCGTAGGAGGAGTAGTAGTAGGGGGTTTCCGCGTCGAACTCGGCGGCGCAGGTGTCCACCATCTTGAAGGAGGGCACGATACCGTACCGCTCCCGCAGGGCCTTCACGGCTTTCTGCTCCATGCCGCACAGCCAGCCGATGTAGCTGTCGGCAAAGCACATCTCCTTGGCCCGGCGCAAGGTGTCCGCGTCCGGCTCCCCCTTGCACATGATGAGGGCCTGTTCCATGTCGATGATGTTTTTGAACCGGTCCAGAAACCACAGGTCCATCCGGGTGATGGAGTTGATCTTTCTGGGCGACACCCCACGGCGGATGGCCTCCGCCACCACGAAGAGCCGTTCGTCGTCCACGTTGACCAGCAGGTCCTCGATCTCGTCGGTGTAGTACTCGTCCAGCTTGGGCAGGCGCAGGGCCCGGACGTTCAGCTCCAGGGAGCGGATGGCCTTCATCAGCGCCCCCTCGAAGGAGTTGGCGATGGCCATCACCTCGCCGGTGGCCTTCATCTGGGTGCCCAGGGTGCGGCTGGCGGTGGTGAATTTGTCGAAGGGCAGGCGGGGGATCTTCAGCACGCAGTAGTCCAAGGTCGGTTCAAAACAGGCGGTGGTCTTTCCCGTGACGGCGTTGGGAATCTCGTCCAGGGTGTAGCCCAGGGCGATCTTGGCCGCCACCTTGGCGATGGGGTAGCCCGTGGCCTTGGAGGCCAGGGCGGAGGACCGGGACACCCGGGGGTTGACCTCGATGACGGCGTACTCGAAGGAGTCGGGATTCAGGGCGAACTGCACGTTGCACCCGCCCTCGATCTCCAGGGCGGAGATGATATCCAGAGCGGCGGAGCGGAGCATCTGGAACTCCCGGTTGGCCAGGGTCTGGGTGGGGGCCACCACGATGGAGTCGCCGGTGTGGACGCCCACCGGGTCCAGGTTCTCCATGGAGCAGATCTGGATGACGTTGCCGGCGGAGTCCCGCATGACCTCGAACTCGATCTCCTTCCACCCGGCGATGCACCGCTCGATGAGCACCTGGCCCACCCGGGACAGGTGGATGCCCCGGTCGGCGATCTCCCGGAGGGAGGGCTCGTCATAGGCGATGCCGCCGCCGGTGCCCCCCAGAGTGTAGGCGGGCCGGACGATGACGGGGTAGCCGATGGACTCGGCGAAGGCCACGGCGTCGTCCACGCTCTCCACCACGTCGGAGGTGACGCAGGGCTGGCCGATGGACTCCATGCAGTCCTTGAAGCCCTGGCGGTCCTCCGCCTTGTGGATAGACTGGGGGCTGGTGCCTAAAAGGCGCACCCCGTATTTGGCCAGGGTGCCGTTCTCATGGAGGGCCATGGCCAGGTTCAGGCCGGTCTGGCCCCCCAGGGTGGGGAGGACGGAGTCGGGCCGCTCCATCTGGATGATCTGAGTGACGCTGTCCACGTTCAGCGGCTCGATATACACGTGGTCGGCGATGTCCTTGTCGGTCATGATGGTGGCGGGGTTGGAGTTGACCAGCACCACCTCCACCCCCTCCTCCTTGAGGGCGCGGCAGGCCTGGGTGCCGGCGTAGTCGAACTCGGCGGCCTGGCCGATGACGATGGGGCCGGAGCCAAGAACGAGGACTTTTTTGATATTCGGGTCCTTAGGCATTGCGGGCACCTCCCAAGTCAATGGTCTGGGTTTCCCCGCCCCCTGTGGGGGCGGGGAAATTCATATTCAAAGTCTTAGGCATTGTTCCCACCTCCCATGGAAGCGATGAAGCGGTCGAACAGGTACTCCGTATCCTCCGGGCCGGGGCTGGCCTCGGGGTGGAACTGGACGGTGAAGCAGTTGGGCCGTCTATACTTCAGCCCCTCCACCGTGCCGTCGTTGACATTCACGTGGGACACCTGGGCCAGGTCCGGGTCCACCGTATCCCCATCCACCACGTAGCCGTGGTTCTGGCTGGTGATGAAGCACCGCCCCGCCTCCAGGTCCTTGACGGGGTGGTTCCCCCCCCGGTGGCCGAAGGTCATCTTGTGGGTCTTGGCCCCGGTGGCCAGGGCCAGCAGCTGGTGTCCCAGGCAGACGGCGAACAGGGGGATATCGGCCTCGTACAGAGCCCGCACTTCCCGGATGATGTCCACGTTGTCCGCCGGGTCGCCGGGGCCGTTGGACAGCATCACGCCGTCGTAGGGCACATAGCGGTCCCCCACCCGCTCGCCCCGCAGGATCTCCTCCGCCGGGGTGTGGGCGGGGAACACCGTCACCTCGCACCCCCGCTTGCGCAGGCACTCGACCATGTTCTGCTTCACGCCGTAGTCCATCAGCGCCACCCGGTAATTCAGATCGCCGAGGGGGGCGTATACCTGGGCCTCCTTGCGGGTTACCCGCTCCACTGTGCCTGACACCCGGTAGGCTGCCAGCTTGTCCATGACTTCCCGGACATGAAAATGCTCCGCGCAGGTGATCATGCCGTTCATGGTCCCCTGGCTGCGGAGAAGTCTGGTGAGGGCGCGGGTGTCCACACCCTGAATGCCCACGATATTGTGTTGGCGCAGATAGTCCCCCAGGCTGCCCTCACAGCGGAAATTGCTGCCCACGGGGGAGAGGCGGCGCACCACCAGCGCGTCCGCCCAGGGGCGGATGGATTCATTGTCCTCGCTGTTCACGCCGTAATTGCCCATGAGCGGATAGGACATTACCACACCCTGCCCGGCGTAGGAGGGGTCGGTCAAAATCTCCTGGTAGCCGGTCATGGAGGTGTTGAACACCATCTCGCACACACGGTCTTCCACAGCGCCGATGGCGTCACCCCGGAACACAGCGCCGTTGGACAAGATCAAAGTCGCTTTCACGAGTGCATCCCACCTTCATTTTTACTTCGTCTATTTTACTGATTTATCCTCTAAAAAGCAAGAAAATCTCAGTCCCTTTTTGCCATTCTCATGAAAATCGGAGTTTTGGACAAACCGGGGGCATATCCGCCCCGGCCCAAGGGCAAAATGACGTTGCCGCAAAGTCCGCTTCATTTTGTTTCCGCCTTCGGTGAAAACGGCCTTCGCTCCATGCCCGCAAAGCCAGAAAACGGTTTTGCAGGGCCCCCTTTTTTGCCTGATTTTCCAGAAACGAGGTTTTATATGTTCGTAGTACTCATACGCACGGTGGTACTCTACCTGTTCATTATCGCGGGCATCCGCCTGCTGGGCAAGCACCAGATCGGCGAGCTGGAACCCTCCGAGCTGGTGCTCACCCTCATCATCGCCGACCTGGCCTCCGTCCCTATGCAGGACAACGGCATTCCCCTGCTGTCCGGCCTTATTCCTATTGTGGTGCTGCTGGCCCTGTCCTCCATTCTCTCCATCCTGTGTACCAAGTCCATCCGCTTTCGCGCGCTGCTGTGCGGACGGCCGTCCGTGGTGGTGGAGAACGGCCAGGTGGTGGAGGCGGAGCTGAGAAAAAACCGCCTCACCCTGGACGAGCTGATGGAGGAGCTGCGCATCCAGGGCTACGCCGATTTCAAATCCATCAAATTCGCCCTGCTGGAGACCAACGGCCAGCTGTCCGTTCTCCCCTTTGCCGCGGAAAAGCCCGTCACCGCCGCCCAGATGGGGATAGCCGCCCAGGAGGCGGGACTTCCCGTGGTGCTGGTCAGCGATGGACGGCTGCTGGAGCACAACTTGAAGGGGGCGGGATATGAGCATGTCTGGCTGGAAAAGCAGCTGGCGGTCCACGGGCTCCGCTCTTTCCGGCAGGCCTTTCTGCTCACTGTGGATGAGACCGGCAATACCTACTGCGTGCCCAAAAAGGAGGGGTCAAAATGAGGCGGCTGTATATTTCCGCCGCGCTGATCGTTCTGATGGCGGTGCTGTCGGGGCTGCATATCTGGCACTTGGACAATTTTACGGACCAACTCGCCGGACAGCTCGCCCAGGCTCAGAAGATGGCCGCCCAGGAGGACTGGGAGGGGGCGGCCCGGCTCACCCGGCAGGCCAAAGAGCGCTGGGTGGACCACGAGGGCTATCTCCACATCACCCTGCGCCACACGGATATCGACGCCATCCTCATCTCCCTGGACGAGGCCCTGGCCTTTCTGGAGGGAGGCGAAAAACAGCCCGCCGAGTACGCCGCCGTCAACGCCCGGCTGCTGGCCCAGCTGGCGCTTTTGGTGGAAGCGGAGGTTCCCACGCTGACGAATATACTATAGAGAAGGAGCGCGCCAATTTAAGAAGGCCCTGCGGCGGCGCCTGATTTTACTCCCGGTGGCACAAAATGAATTATTTCCATAATATCACAGAGATTCCGCCGATTCAGGTTGAAAGAACGCTGTTTCCGTGGTAAAATAGGCTATCCTGTTAACTCGGAGGTGCGCTGTGGATCCATTGGAACAGCTGCCCATCCCCCTGCTGGAGTGGTTCCGGGACAACGCCCGGCGGCTCCCGTGGCGGGATGACCCCACTCCTTACCACGTGTGGCTGTCTGAGATCATGCTTCAGCAGACCAGGGTGGCGGCGGTGATGGACTACTATAAACGGTTTTTGGAGGCGGCGCCGAATGTTTCCGCTTTGGCGGCGCTCCCGGAGGACCGGCTGATGAAGCTGTGGCAGGGGCTGGGGTACTATTCCCGGGCCCGGAACCTGCAAAGAGCGGCGAAAGTGATTGTGGATAAATATGGCGGAGAATTCCCAGGGGATTACACCGCGGTTCGTTCTCTGCCCGGAGTGGGGGACTACACTGCCGGGGCCGTCTGCTCCATCGCTTTCGCGCAGGCGGTCCCCGCCGTGGACGGCAACGTCCTGCGGGTGTACGCCCGCGTCTGCGGAGACGGTGAGGACATCTCCACACCCCAGATGAAGAAAAAAGTGACGCGGGCCTTGGAGAAGGTCATCCCTGTGAGCTGGCCGGGGACCTTTAACCAAGCCCTGATGGAGCTGGGGGCCACAGTCTGCCTGCCCAACGGCGCGCCGCTGTGTGAGAAATGTCCGGCCCAGGGCTTCTGCGCCGCCCTGGCCCAGGGCAGGGTGGGAGAACTGCCGGTGAAGGTCCCCAAGAAACCCCGCCGGGTGGAGGAGCGGACGGTGTGGCTGATTTTCCGGGGAAATCAAGTGGCTCTGCGCCGCCGCCCGCCTCGGGGGCTGCTGGCGGGGCTGTGGGAATTCCCCAACGAGCCGGGGGAGGGACTGCCGCCGGAATGGGGGGGTAGGGCCCTGCCCAGCCGGTACATTGGGCGGGCCAAACACATTTTTACCCACATTGAATGGCGCATGACCCTGCGGGCCGCGGAGGCGGAGGGAGAAGAGCTGCCCGGCGGCTGGGTGTGGGCGGATAGAGAGAAATTGGAGCAGAAATACGCTGTGCCCAGCGCTTTCGAGGGGGCTGTGCGGCTGGCATACGAGAGATTGAACGGGGGAGAATGACATGGCAAAGCTGTATTTTCGCTACGGCGTGATGGGGTCCAGCAAGTCGGCCAACGCGCTGATGGTGCGCTATAACTACGAGGAGCGGGGCCAGAGCGCCCTGATGGTGAAGCCCGCCCTGGACCAGCGGGAGGGGGAGCGGGTGGTCAACTCCCGCATCGGCCTGCAATATGAATGTATCTGGTTCGAGGAGCTGGAGAAAATGGCGCCGGAGGATATCCGGAAGCACCAGTGCGTCATTGTGGACGAGGCCCAGTTTCTCACCCACGCCCAGGTGGACTACCTGACGGAGCTGGTGGACGATTGGAACGTGCCGGTAATCTGCTACGGTCTGCGGGCGGACTTCAGCGGCCGGCTGTTCCCCGGGTCGGAGGCCCTGCTGGCCTGCGCCGACATCATCGAGGAGGTCAAAACCATCTGCTGGTGCGGCAAAAAGGCCATCTGCAACGCCCGGTTCGACGAAAACGGGGTGGTGCTCAAGGAGGGGGAGCAGGTGGTGCTGGGGGCCAACGACTGCTACATCGGGCTGTGCCGGAGGCACTGGAAGTCCGGAAATTTGGGGCCTGACTGGAAGGCCGCGCCGTGATCTGCACGCTCTGTCCCCGGCAGTGCGGGGCCCTCCGGGACGAAAACCACGGGGAGGGCTTCTGCGGGATGCCCTCCGCCCCTGTGTGCGCCAGGGCCGCCCTCCACCTGTGGGAGGAGCCCTGTATCGCGGGCAAAGCCGGGGCGGGGACGGTGTTTTTCTCCGGCTGTACCCTGGGGTGCGTGTTTTGCCAGAACCGCTCCATCAGCCGGGAGGGGTTCGGGAAGACCCTGTCGGAGGATGAGTTATACGAGGTGTTCCGGCGGCTGGCGGACCAGGGAGCCTCCTGCATCGAGCTGGTCACCCCCACCCAGTTTACCCATGTGGTGGCCAGGGTGCTGGAGCGGCCCATTCCTGGAAATTTGCCGGTGGTGTGGAACAGCGGCGGCTATGAGCGGGGGGAGGTTCTGCGCGCCCTGGAGGGCAGGGTGGACGTGTACCTGCCCGACCTGAAATACGTCACGCCGGCCTTGGCGGAAAAATATTCCGGGGTGGCTGATTACCCCGAGGCGGCTAAGGCGGCCATTTTGGAGATGGTCCGCCAGCGGGGCCCGGCGCGGCTGGAAAACGGTTTGCTGAAAAGCGGGGTGCTCATCCGGCACCTGATCCTGCCGGGGCAGGCGGCCGAGGCCAAGCGGGTGATGGACTGGGTGGCGGACAGCTTCCCTCCCGGTACAGTGCTGTTTTCTCTCATGGCCCAATACACCCCGGTGGGGCCGCTGGACGGTTTCCCCGAGCTGCGGCGGACCCTGCGGTCTTCGGAGCTGCGGACGGCCAAAGACTACATGGAAAACCTGGGGCTGGCGGGGTACGTCCAGGAGCTGGGCTCCAGCGGAGAAGGGTACATCCCCCGCTTTGACTTGACCGGACTGTGAATACAGGTTCTTACATCTTCACCGGGGCGTTCACGCCCAGAAGCCCCAATCCGTTGGCCAGCACCAGCCGGACGGAATCCGCCAGCTTGAGGCGGGCGGCCTGGAGCCCTGCCTCCTCACCCTTGAGGCGGCAGGCGTTGTAGAAGCGGTGGAAGTCCCCCGCCAAGGTGGTGAGGTAGCGGTTGACCCGGCTGGGGTCGTAGTCCCTCGCCGCCAGCCGGATCTCCTCCGGGTACTGGGCCAGGGTCTTCGCCAGGGCCCGCTCCTCCTCGGCGGTGAGCAGGGCCGGGTCCATGTCCGCCGCGGCGGGTACATGGGCCCCGTCCTCGGCCAGGTTGGCCAGCAGGGAGCAGATGCGGGCGTGGGCGTACTGGACGTAGTACACCGGGTTGTCGCTGTCCTGACGGACGGCCAAATCCAAATCAAAGTCCAGGGGGCTGGTGGCGGCCCGGTTGTTGAAGTAGTACCGGGCGGCATCCACGGAGATCTCGTCCAGCAGGTCGTGGAGGGCGATGGCCTTGCCCGTCCGCTTGGACATGCGCACCGGCTTGCCGTCCTGCAAGAGGTTCACCAGCTGCATCAGCACGATGACCAGCCGGTGGGAGCCGTCCAGCCCCAGGCCGTCCAGCGCCGCCTGCAAACGGGCCACGTGGCCGTGGTGGTCGGCCCCCCACACGTTGATGACCTTGTCAAAGCCCCGCTTCTCGAACTTGTTGCGGTGGTAGGCGATGTCGGCGGCGAAGTAGGTGTAGAAGCCGTTGGCCCGGCGCAGCACGTCGTCCTTCAAATCCAGCTTGTCCGCCTGCTCCCGGGTCTTGCCCTCCCGGATGTATTTCTCCTTGAGCAGGTCGGTGGTGTTCAGCCACAGGGCCCCGTCCCGCTCGTAGGTCCAGCCTTTCTGGGTGAGCAGGTCCACCGTCTCCGCCACATAACCGGAGTTATGGAGCTCCGACTCGAAGAACCACTGGTCATATTCGATGCCGTACTTGCGCAGATCCTCCTTCATCTTGGGGATGTTGCGCTCCAGGCCGAAAGCGCTCATGTCGGCCAGCCATTTTTCCTCGGGTGCGTCTTTGTAGGCGTCCCCATGGGCCTCGTAAAACGCCTGGGCCAGCTCCCGGATGTCCTCCCCCTGGTAGCCGTCCTCCGGGAAGGGATAGTTCTCCTCCCCCAGGATGAGCTGCATATACCGGGCGTGGATGGACAGGGCGAACTTGTGAATCTGGTTGCCCGCGTCGTTGACGTAGAACTCCTTCCAGGCGTCCCAGCCCGCCCGGGAGAGCACATTGGCCAGGGTGTCCCCCAGCACGCCGCCCCGGGCGTTGCCCATGTGCATGGGCCCCGTGGGGTTGGCGGACACGAACTCCACCATCACCTTCCGGCCCCTGCCCTCGCCGCAGGCCCCGTATCCCTCCGGGTCGGTCTCCACCGCCCCCAGCACCTCGCCGTACCACTTGGGGGCGTAGAAGAAGTTCAAAAACCCCGGCCCGGCGATCTCCGCCCGCTGGAAGAGGGTGCCCTCCAGCTCCAGATGGTCCAGAATGATCTGGGCGGTCTGCCGGGGGGCCATGCGCAGGGCCTTGGCCCCCGCCATGGCAAAGGAGGAGGCAAAGTCCCCGTTTTTGCTGTCCTTGGGCACCTCCACCGTGCCCCTGATGTCCTGCCCCGCCGGGAACAGCCCTTCGGCGGCGGCTTTTCCATACGCGGCCTGGGTGAGCTGAGCCACCTGCTCGCGGGCGGCCTGAATCAGATTCGCCATGGTAAAAAACTCCCTTTCTTCCATCTGCCCTGACCGTCGCCGGGCGGATACTCAAAATTTGCGCAGTGCGCCGGAAGTGAGCCAAAGCTCTTTTTTGGTGATGTGGTCTCCCTCAAAACAAATTCACTGGGGCAAGGCGGGGTGTTTCTTCACGTTCATGCGGAACAGGTTCTGTCCCGCCACCAGATTGTCGATCTCAATGGCGTAGTCGATTTCCAGGTCGCCCCCCGCCTCCCCCAGGGTGGAGCGCATCCGCCGGGTGTTCACCCCAACGGACAGCTCCCCGTAAGGGGTCTCATACATGGACAGGTGGCGTATTCCCTCCTCGAACACCATCTGGGAATTGATGCTCCCCTCCCGCAGAAGGGTGACCCGGCCTCCTGCGATGTGCACCTTGGTGGTGGTGCCCTCCAACCCGGTGAGCTCGCTCTCCTGATAGGAGACGGTAAATCCGCCCCTGCCGTCCTGTTTCAGCGTGCCGGCGGTGACCAGCTCAATTTCGTCCGGCCCGCCCTCGGCGTACAGCTGTTTTCCTTTAATGGATATAATCACGTTGTCTGTCATGGTGTTCCTCTCTGTCCGCCCGTCAGGGGGCAGGGAATTTCTTTTAATCAGGGCTTCCTCAATATACGGTGATATCGATTTGCTCCACCTCGCCCCGCACGTCCTCTCCCAGAAAGACGGAGGCCAGGGCGGAAAAGTCCTCGGTGCTGTCGCTGACATAGTAGCGGTGCCGCCCCGCGCCGGGACGCTGGTTGCGCAGGCCGTCCAGCTCCAGCTGCTTTCTCACCCACCGGGCGCACTGCTCTCCCACGTCCACCAGAGCCACGTCCGGCCCCATATAAGCGCCGATGACCTCCCGCAGCAGAGGGTAATGCGTGCATCCCAGAATCAGGGTGTCCACCCCCGCCGCCTTCACGGGGGCTAAGTACTCGGAGGCCACTGTCTCCGCCACGATATCGCCGGGGCGGGACCTTCCGTTCTCCACCAGGGGGACCAGCAGGGGGCAGGCCCGGGCGGTGAGCGCCACGCCGGGGCGCAGGGCGTCCAACGCCCGTCCGTAGGCCCCGGTCCGAATCGTCGCCTGAGTGCCGATAAGGCCCACACGGCCGCTGCGCGTCAGCTGGGAGGCCGCCCGAACGGCGGGCTCCACCACGCCGAAAATGGGGATGTCGTTTTCCTCCTGAAGCACGTCCAGGGCGGTGGTGGATACGGTGCCGCAGGCCACCACAATGGCTTTGGGGCTGAATGTGCGCAGAAAGGCCGCGTCCTGCCGGGCGTACTTCACCAGAGTGTCTCGGGAGCGCCCGCCGTAGGGCACCCGCCCCGTATCGCCGAAGTAAATCAGGTCCTCCTCCGGCATCAGCCGGGCCAGCTCCCGCAGGGCGGTGAGCCCCCCA
>CANOBV010000050.1 GCA_947564255.1 uncultured bacterium
ATACAGAGATGGTGGAATATGCATGAGATATCCTTCTTTCCGGACGTTTAAATTTTCTGTATGCGGACCGCTATGTGTTCCGCCGGGGTTGGATATACCCGGACAGCTATGTCCCCTATTGCATGCTGCGCAATATTCTCAAAGGCAGCGCGGAGTTTGTAATCAACGGGGAATGCAGCCTTGTTCAGGAACGTGACGTCTGCTACATTCCAGAGGGCTGCCGCTTGGAATGCCATACTCTGGAAGATGAATTTTCTTTTATATCCATCCGTTTTACCACCACCGTCCGGCTGGACGGCAGCGATTTTTTAAGCGAGTATTTTCGCATACCCCGGATCACTCACCAAGGAGATGCGGAAGTGCTTGGTTATTTTCAGATGGTATACCAAAATGCCGCCGCCCAAAGCACCGGAAAGCTGTTTCGGATTCGGGGCAATTTGGAATTGATCCTGGCATGGCTGGTGGAACGCGCGCCTCAGGCTCTGCTGGGGGAGGGCGAGCGGCCGGAGGCAGACATGCCGGTGGACGATGTGCGCCGGAGCGGGTTTCACTCCGACAGGATTCGGCGTGATTCCCGCGTTCAGGTGGTTGTGGATTATCTCGTAGCCCACCCGTCGGAGCCGTTCGACACAGAGTTTCTCGCCCGCATGGCGGATATGAGCCCCTCCTCTCTCCGACGCTTGTTCAAAGAGCACACCGGCAAATCGCCGGGCGCTTTTGCGCGTGACCTGCGCATGACCACTGCCGCCCGCCGTCTGCTGGTCACCGACCAACGCATATCCACCATTGCCTACGAGCTTGGCTTTGACGACGCAAACTATTTCGCCCGAATTTTTAAATCTGTCTTTGGCGTATCTCCCCAAAAATACCGGTCCGCTTCCCGGGAATAATTTCTATGGTTTCAGGGAAACCTGAGAAAACGCCTGTCTTTTGGGCGTTTTATGCTACTATTTGGTAGTTTGTGGTCTGTACCGCCCAAAGCGGAGGCTCTATAATTCTTTATGTCAGAAGTAACAACAGGCATCGAGAAACGGAGGAACAAATTATGAAAAAAGCACTATCGCTGTTCTTGTCCGCGGCCATGCTGCTTTCCGTGCTGGCCGCCTGTAGTCCTCAGCCCGGAACCGGCCACACCAGTCCGCCTTCCGGCGCCCCCGGTTCGGACCAGCCCGCCCAGAGCAGTGCACCCGCCGATTTGGAGGGTGAGATAACATTCTGGCACTCCTTTACCCAAGGCGCACGGCTGGAGACCATCCAGGCGGCCGCTGATCAGTTCATGGCCGATAATCCTGGCGTCAAAATCAACATCGAGACCTTTTCCTGGGCTGATTTCTACACAAAGTGGACCACCGGCCTGTCCACCGGAAACGTGCCCGATATGAGCAGCGCCCTGTCCACCCAAGTAGTAGAGATGATCGATGCCGGCGCCATTCTTCCCGTTGACAGCTTGGTGGATGATATCGGTCGGGACCAGTTCTATCAAAACGCGATCACGGAGATGACTGCTGAAGATGGCAGCTGCTACGGCGTACCTCTGTACTCTAATACCGAGGCGCTGTGGTACCGCACAGATTTGCTGGAGAAATATGACCTGGCGGTTCCAACCACCTGGGAGGAGCTTTATGAGGCCGCCAAGGTTATCACAGACGGAGAAAATGGGAATGCCTTTGGCTTGGCCATGCCCATGGGAACGAATGACATGATGGCTACGCTGTGGCTGCATCTGTATGTCCGCAGCGCCGGTGAAACCCTGCTCACCGAGGATGGCCGGGCAAATCTAACCAGCAAAACCGTCATCGACGGGATCAACTACTGGCTCAAGGTTTACAACGAGTGTTCGCCTCAGGATTCCATCCATTACAACGCGTCGGACGAGGCCACGCTGTTTTACCAGGGAAAGCTGGCGTTCGACTTTAATACCGGATTCCAGATCAGCGGTGTGGAAGCCAACGCGCCGGAGCTGTTGGATAAACTGGATTGCGCCGCGATTCCCCGCGTCAACGGGGGCGACCCGGAGACCGGATGTCTGACCACCAATATCCCCGTGGTTATTTGGAAAAACTCCAAACACCCTGAAATCTGCGCGGCATTTATCAAGTATTTGTATGATCCCGCCCGTTATGTGGATTTTCTCCTCTCTGTCCCCGTAGGCATGATGCCCGCCCTGAAGGGCGTGACGGAGAATGAAACATACCAGTCCAACGAAATTGTCCAAAATTTCCAGCACGCAAATGAGGTTCTCTATCAGATGCTCGGCGGCAGCACCTCCATCGGTATGGAATATGGCCCCAAGGCCGAAGCGGGTTTGCTGACCAGCCAGAGGGTAATCGAAAACATGTTTCAGGACATTATTATCAACGGCACTGATGTGGAGACCGCCGCGGCGGAAGCCGAGGCCAAACTTAACGAGCTATTTGAAACTGTGGGTTGATCCCGGCGGCCGCAGTATAGATTGAACCCAGCCGGCGGGAGCGCTGTTTGCTCCCGCCAATTTTATCGAAAGGAGGCCCGTTTTGTGAAAAAAATAAACCGTTTTAAGGCCGGGATGGCAAGTTTCTGCTTCATTTTACCCGCCCTGCTTGTGGTGGGGCTGCTGCTGTTTTATCCTGTGGTATCCAGCCTGTTTTACAGCTTCACCTCCAAACACCTCATCAAGAGCGGCTGTGAGTTTGTCTGGTTTGAGAACTATGTCCGAATCCTCCGCGACGAGGAATTCTGGTCTGCCTTTCTTACCAGCATTAAATGGACGGCAGCTTCCCTGCTGGGGCAGGTGATGGTGGGTTTTACCGCCGCTTTGGCCCTGAACCGCATTCGTCGCGGCAGAGGGCTTTATCGCACTGTGCTCATCATCCCCTGGGCTTTTCCTTCCATCATCCTCGCTCTGTCCTGGAAATGGATATTAAACGGTGTATTTGGATTTCTGCCCAATTTCCTGGTGAAAATCGGCCTGTGTGACACCGCCCCCCAGTTTTTCAGCAACAGCAATCTTGTGTTTCCCACGCTGGTATTCATCAATGTGTGGTTTGGCGCGCCGCTGATCATGGTCAACGTGCTGTCCGCGCTCCAGACCGTACCCCAGGACCAATATGAAGCGGCTCAGCTGGATGGAGCCTCCCCGTGGCAGTCCTTCGTTCATATTACCCTGCCTCACATCCGGGTGGTGGTGGGTTTGCTGATGGTGCTGCGCACCATCTGGGTGTTCAATAACTTTGACACCATCTACCTTATCACCGGCGGCGGTCCTGCCGGGTTGACTCAGACAATGCCCATCTATGCCTACAATACGGGCTGGGGGCTGAAACAGCTTGGACGGTCCTCCGCGGTGACGGTGGTGCTGCTGATTTTCCTTCTGCTGGTGTGTATGCTCTATTTTAAGCTGTTGGACAAATGGGAACAGGAGGGTGCGTGATGGCAAACAAAAAAGCGCTCAGGCGGGGTTGGTTCGGAAGAACCGTCAGCTATGTCTATCTTACGGTTCTTTCCGTCGCCGCAGCTTTCCCGCTGCTATGGATTTTGCTGTCCTCCGTCAAAGGTAAGGGCGAAATGACTGGAGACCCCACCGCGTTCCTCCCCAAAGCTTTCACTCTGGACAATTACACAACGGTAATCGGACAGCTGGGGTTTGGCGGAAATATTGTCAACAGCGTTGTCGTGGCATTTTCCACAACGCTGATTGCCGTCGCTGTCTCGGCGCTGGGCGCCTATGGTGTGGTGCGCTTTTTCCCCAGATTCGGGAAAAAAATAACCCGCGTGTTGATTACCACCTATATGTTTCCGCCTATTCTGCTGGCGGTTCCCTACTCCATTGTTATGGGGAAGGCCGGGCTGATGAACAACCGTGGGGGGTTGATTATCGTATACCTGTCTTTTTCCGTTCCCTACGCCATCTGGCTCCTGGTGGGCTTTTTTCAGACCGTGCCGCTGGAAATCGAGGAGGCGGCCCGGGTGGACGGAGCCGGCAAGCTCCAGGTTTTTGCCCAAGTGGTACTGCCGATCGTGGCCCCCGGCCTTGTAGCGGTGGCTATCTACACATTCATCAATGCCTGGAATGAGTTCCTCTACTCCCTGATTCTGATGAACTCCAGCGGCAAGATGACGGTGGCCGTGGCGCTGAAATCTCTGGAGGGCCAGGAGGTTATGGATTGGGGCGTCATGATGGCCGCCGCCGCCCTGGTGGTAATCCCATCCGTTCTCTTTTTTATGCTGATCCAGAAGAAAATTGCGTACGGTCTGGCAGCGGGTTCAGTCAAATAAAAGGAACGTCTGAATAAAACGGCAGGAGCGATTTACGAGAGGTTTTGCGGCAGGATGCGGTTCAATTTCGCAGGAATCATGGTGTTTATTTCAATAAATTGCAACAAAATTCTGCCGCAAAAGATTCAAAAAGCACCGCAGGCGATTTATTCAGAGATTCTTGAACACAATTTTGTTTGGGAGGACAATTTATGAAAACTATAGGCTACGCCATTGTAGGCACCGGCTATTTCGGCGCGGAGCTGGGCCGTATTATCAAGGAGCAGGACGGCGCCCGGGTCTCCGCGGTCCTGGACCCGGAAAACACCGCCTCCATCGCGGCGGAGCTGGGCTGCGAGGTGGAAACTGATCTGGATGCCCTATGCGCCCGGTCCGATGTAGACGCCGTCATTGTGGCCACCCCCAACTATCTTCATAAAGAACCGGTGCTCTGCGCCGCCCGCCGCAAAAAGCATGTATTCTGCGAAAAGCCCATTGCTCTGTGCTACGCCGACTGTGACGAGATGGTCCGGACCTGCCATGAAAACGGCGTGATATTTATGGCAGGGCACGTGATGAATTTTTTTCGGGGCGTCCGCCACGCCAAGCAGCTCATTGCCGATGGAAAGATTGGAGACGTGCTGTACATTCACTCTGCCCGCAACGGCTGGGAGGAACCCCAGCCCGCCGTCAGCTGGAAAAAGGTTCGGGCCAAGTCGGGAGGGCACCTTTACCACCACATCCACGAGGTGGACTGCATCCAGTTTCTTATGGGCCACGCCACCGAAGTCACAATGACGGGCGGAAATGTGGCCCACAGAGGAGACAATTTTGGAGACGAAGACGATATGCTCTTTATCCTCATGGAATTCGGCAACAACACTTACGCGGTGGTGGAGTATGGCTCTGCGTTCCACTACCCTGAGCACTACGTTCTGATTCAAGGGACCAAGGGGTACATTCGCCTTGATATGTGCAATGCGGGGATGACGGTCAAAACCATGGACGGCGGAGAAGAACGCTATCTGCTCCACGACAGCCGGGAGGAGGACGACCAGCGCACCTGCATTTATCACAGCACGGAAATGGACGGCGCCATCCAGTACGGTCATCCGGGGAAAAAGCCTCCGCTGTGGCTCCATGGGATCATGAAAAAGGAGATCAAGTTCTTTAACAGCGTCATGCACGGCGGACCCATTTCAGAAGAGTTCAAACCCCTGATTACGGGCGAAGCGGCACGGGCCGCCATTGCCACAGCCGATGCCGCCACGCTCTCCCTGAGGGAGCACAGGAAAGTGAAGGTAACTGAAATTATGTGAGAACCCCGTTGCCTCAACCCATGTTTATGGCATTCTACACTGCGCCTTTGCCGGGGCTGCTTGTTCCTGGCTGCCGGAGTCATCGAGTGTGCTGAGTGTGTCTCTTTCCGGGATATTTTATAATGGGAAAAGCCGCCGGAGCTCCCGGCGGCTTTCCTTATGACGGATATCTGAGGTAATAACAGTCGCTCCCTTCCATGGCGTCCGTCTTGTGGAAACCGTTCCTCAGCCAGAACCGTTCGCCGTCCACATTGTCCCTGTGGCAGCCCAGCATGATGGGCCGTACGCCAAATTCCTGATAAATGCGCCAGACCGTTTCATTCAATACATATGTGCCGATGCCCCTGTCCCGATATCGTTTGTCGAGGACAAAGCCCATCAGGCGGTAAAAAGGTCTGCACCGTGTCTCCGCCGGGTCGGTCTCCCAGGGGATGGCCTCGCCCAGCAGGATCACGCCGACGCATACGCCCTGATATCGTGCCAAAAACGTGCGGCCCGCGCAGCCGTGTTCCAACCCATACCGGGTCAGCTCCATCAGCTCGTCCACAGTGTCCACAAAATCCTCCGGTATGTCCGAGCGTTCAATTTGCTTGGCTTCATACAAGTTTTCAGCCGTGAGGGGTTCCAGGGAAATCTGTCCCAGTTCCATATCTTATCCCCCCGCCCGCACTAGGTTCACCGTATCCTCCAACAGGCACGGTTCCCCTAAAATGGTGCGGAGACCGTCAAATACCACCGGCACCCCCGGCCCTTCGACACCGTCCCGCATGACGTGGAAATGGAGATGTGGCACCCAGCTGGAGCCGCTGCTCCCCACCCGTCCAATCTGTTGTCCGGCTTGGACGGATTCTCCGGCGGCCACTGCCACACTCCCCTTTTGCAGGTGGGCATACAGGGACAGCTCGCCGCCCTCGTGGCGGATCAGGACGTGGTTGCCGTCAATCCGGGCGTGCTCGCCGTATTGGGCTTCCATTTTGGCCAGGTCCGTGCTGTCGTCCGTGTCCTCCAGTCCATCGAACACCTCCTCTACCACCCCGCAGCAGGCGGCGTACACCGGCCGGCCGGCGATGGTGGGCCGCTCCAAGGTCTCGTCGAAGGTTCCCGCGTCGAAGGCGAATTCGCTGTTGCGGCACCAGCGGTGGGAGTTGACGGAGGGGTAGGTGTCGGTTACCACCACCGTCCCCCCCAGGGGGAAACGCCAGCGGTTGGGGCTTTGGTAGGGGATCACGGGGATGGCGGCTTCCACCCTGTGCCCGCCGCAGACGGCCTCCACGCGCAGCCTGTCCGCCGCCTGGGAGGCAAAGAAGGAGAAGTGCTCGTGGAGAAACACCTCCTTTGGGCGGTAGCTCAGGCCCAGGATGCGTCCCAGGCTGCTGTCCCGGTAGCGGGGCAGCTCCTCCCGGCCGTACGCCAGTCGGCGGGCGGTCTCATCCGGGCCGTAGCTCACCCGCAGCAGCTCCCGCTCCCCTGCCAGACAGGTAAAGACCAGGGAGGAGGGCTGGGTCTCCCCCTGGAATTCCAGATACCGCAGGAAAAAGTCGTTGTGGACCATGTGCTCCTCCCGCGTCACGGAGTAGAGCACAGGATCGCATTTGATTGGCATTTTGAATCACCTCTTTATAAAAAACAGGGGCTGCGGACCCTTCGGCCCGCGACCCCTGTTTGAAATTATGTTTTGCCGGACGCTGTGCGCAAGCCCCGCCTATTGGCGGCGCTGTTGTCACGCTCGGATTGGGTCCATCACGGGGCAGACTTCCTTCCGGCTCGAACGAAGCCCAGTCCATCCGCCCCTATGGGCCTATCCTCGCGCTTCTTACGCAAATTTGCCGGTATTGAGCTTCACGCCGGGGCCCATGGTGGACGCGGCCACGCAGCTCTTCACGTACTGGCCCTTGGCGGCGGCGGGCTTGGCCTTCACGATGGCGCCCATGAGGGCCATCAGGTTGTCGCCCAGCTTCTCGGGGCCGAAGGACACCTTGCCGATGGGGCAGTGGATGATGTTGGTCTTGTCCAGACGGTACTCCACCTTACCGGCCTTGATCTCGTTGACGGCCTGGGTCACGTTGGGGGTGACGGTGCCGGCCTTGGGGGAGGGCATCAGGCCCTTGGGGCCCAGGATCTTACCCAGACGGCCCACAACGCCCATCATGTCGGGGGTGGCGACCACCACGTCGAAGTCGAACCAGTTCTCCTTCTGGATCTTCTCCACCATGTCCATATCGCCCACGAAGTCGGCGCCGGCGGCGCGGGCCTCGTCGGCCTTGTCACCCTTGGCGAACACCAGCACCCGGGCGGTCTTGCCGGTGCCGTGGGGGAGGACGATGGCGCCGCGGACCTGCTGGTCGGCGTGGCGGGAGTCCACGCCCAGCTTCACGTGCAGCTCCACGGTCTCGTCGAACTTGGCGGTGGCGGTCTTGATGACCAGCTCCATGGCCTCGTTCACGTCATACTGGGCGGCGCGGTCGATGAGCTTGGCGCTGTCCACATACTTTTTGCCTTTCTTAGCCATTACTGCTTCCTCCTTTCCCTTACTCTTCCACCAGCACGCCCATGGAGCGGGCGGTGCCGGCGATCATGCTCATGGCGGCCTCCAGGCTGGCGGCGTTCAGGTCGGGCATCTTGGTCTCGGCGATCTTCTGGCAGTCGGCCTTGGACAGGGTGGCCACCTTGGTCTTGTTGGGCACGCCGGAACCGGACTCGATATTGCACGCCTTCTTGATGAGCACGGCGGCGGGAGGAGTCTTGGTGATGAAGGAGAAGGAGCGGTCGGCGTACACGGTGATGACCACGGGGATGATGAGGCCCATGTCCTTCTTGGTGCGCTCGTTGAACTCCTTGGTAAAGGCGGCGATGTTCACGCCGTGCTGGCCCAGGGCGGGGCCCACAGGGGGGGCCGGGGTTGCCTGGCCGGCGGGGATTTGCAATTTTACATATCCAGTAATTTTCTGTGCCATTTGAAACAGCACCTCCTACATGAAATGTGGTGGTGACGAAACCTCGCCGCCGCAAGCGCCATATCCCTCGCTTCCGCTTTTCGGCGAAAGCCCGCTCATTTCGCCGCGGCTCCTCTCCCCGCAAAATCTGAAAACCGCTTTCGCGGGGACTCCATGAGGCTTCTCCCACTGGCAGATTTGCGCTGCCTTTTGTTTTAGATTGTTTCTACTTGGTCCAGTTCCAGCTCGACGGGGGTCTCCCGGCCGAACATGGAGACCACGACCTTCACCTTGCCCCGTTCGGTGTCCAGTTCCTCCACCGTACCGATGAAAGAGGCCAGAGCGCCGTCGGTGATCTTCACGCTGTCGCCCACGTCGTAGCCCACCACTACCTCGCGCTTTTCCACGCCCAAAGCGGCAATCTCTTCCTCGGTGAGGGGGATAGCCTTGTTGGCCGCGCCCACGAAACCGGTGACACCCCTGATGTTGCGCACCAGGTGCCAGGTTTCGTCGGTCATAACCATCTTCACCAGCACGTAGCCGGGAAAGACTTTGCGCTCCACGGTTTTCGGACCGTTGTCGGTGATCTCGGTGACGGTCTCCAAGGGGATGGACACCTCGGCGATCAGGTCGTGCATATTGCGGTTTTCCACAGCCTGCTCAATGGACATGGCCACGGTGTTTTCGTAGCCGGAGTAGGTGTGGGCCACATACCATTTCAATTCCTCAGCCATGGGGCACCCTTAACCGAAGAGCTGGAGCAGGGCGTCGATTACAGCGCGGGCCAGGAAGTCGAACACCCAGATGAAGGCGCCCACAATGATGACGCACAGGATGACGATACCCACATTTTTGACCACGTCCTTGGCGGTGGGCCAGGTGACCTTTTTCAGCTCACCCTTCAGGTCCTTCAGCCAGCGCAGGACGCGGTTGGGCTTTTTCTCCTTCTTCTTCTCCTTGGGGGCCTTGGCCTTCTTCTCGGAGTTTACGGACTCCTGCGGCGCGTTGTCCCGCTTTTCCTGTTCAGACATTAACTTTAACCCTTCTTTCCTTGTGAGCGGTGCTCATTACTTGGTTTCGGTGTGCAGAGTGTGCTTTCTGCAGAAGGGGCAGTACTTGTTGAGCTCCAGGCGCTCGGTGGTATTGCGCTTGTTCTTCTTGGTGTTGTAGTTGCGCTGCTTGCATTCGGAGCAGCGCAGGACGATCTTCACACGGTTACCGGCTTTCGCCATTCTCGGCACCTCCTTTTGAATTTGGCGTCCAGCAAAAAAGCGCCGGAAGCCTTTGCCGACTCCGACGCCTGAAATGGACGCAATACATCCATTCTGGTGGCTGCGGGGGGTCGGCGCATTGCCTCCCTGTGGTCCTCGGGGGAACCAGGGTTTTTGGGCGCACCCCGTAAAAATACGCACAAAAAGAAAGCCCTGCTCACAGGTGCTGATAGCATATCACACCGGAAGGGGCTTGTCAAGCGTTGTTTTTTTATTTATAATGTGTGCCAGTATGCGTTGGCAACAGAAAGGGAGAAAGTGAAATGCGCATTATGGCCATTGACTACGGCGACGCCCGCACAGGCATAGCCGTTTCCGACGCCGCCGGACTGCTGACGGGCTATACCGCCGTTATCCATGGCCGGAACCCGGGCCGGGTGGCGGAGGAAATCGCCCAGATCGCCCGGGAGCGGCAGGTGCAGGAACTGGTGATGGGCTTCCCCCGGAACATGGACGGCACAGAAGGGCCCCGGGCCCAGCTCTACCGGGACTTTGCCGCCGTGGTAGAGGAGCAGACAGGGATGATGGTACGGCTGTGGGACGAGCGGCGGACCACCATTGAAGCTCATCAGATTCTCCACACTTCGGGAAAGAAAATGAAGGCTCACAAAAAAAACGTGGACGCCGTAGCGGCCAGCCTTATATTGGAGGGATACCTGACTTGGCGGGCCAGGAATTCGTGAAAAGGCTGGTTTGAACCGACTTGCCCAAAACCGAGCCCGCACAGTTCTGTCTGTTCCGGCAGATGAAAGTTTTTGCCGCATCTTGAGACCATAAAAAAGGCACGGCCGAACGCCGTGCCTTTAAACTATGGGTAACCAGCGAGGAAAATTACTGCGGCTGGGGGAAAACGGAATGGCCTACCGGCGCCCTCCGCCGCGTCCGCCGCCAAAGGAACCCCCGCCGGGCCGTCCTCCGCCGAAACCGCCGCCTCTGGGCCGTCCTCCTCCGCCGAAGGAACGCCCGCCCCCGAAGGAGCCGCCGGGACGGGGACCGCCCATGGGCCGCCCTCCCCCGAAAGAACCTCCAGGCCGGGAGGCGGGACCTGGGCGTCCTCCGCCGAAAGAGCCGCCAGGGCGCGGCCCGCCAAAAGGACCGCCCGGACGGGTGCCTGGGCCGGGACGCGGCCCCGCACCGGGACGGGGTCCGGGTCCAAAGCCCATGCCGGGTCCGGGTCCAAATCCCGGACCTGGGCCGAAGCCGGGGCCCCTAGGAGGCCTGGGGGGGCGCGGGGGCCGGGGCCGGAAGATATAGAAGGGCCGGTAGACATAGGTGGGTCCATACCAGCCGCTGTGATACCGCCGCCGATGGGAGCCCTCCATGGCCAGCAGCAGAATCACCGCCAGCACTATGATGAAAATCAGGTCGCCCATGGGTCCGCCTCCTTTCGCAGATCAGTCAAAGTAGTTTTCGTACCAGCTCTCCAAGGCCTCGGTGAGGTCCAACGCAGCATTGCCGTACATGCCCCTGGCAAAATCATACTCAAGGTACTCATAGGCGTAGTCAGAGCAGTCCTGGTCGGTGAAGTCCCGGCGGATGTCGTTCCCCTGGAGGAGCCAGTAATTGTCGCCGGCGATGTCCAGCGCCACGATCATATCATAGCCGCCCAGCCCCATATCCTCGGCGCACTGCATGGCGTAGTCGTACAGGTCGTCCCCGCCGTAATTGCAGGTGACCACGCCGATAGACACGCTGTAGCGGTCCCAAAGCCGCTGGTTGCGCTGGTCCAGGGCCCGCACGTCCTGGGCGGACAGCACCCTGGCGTTGTCCCACACATAGGACTGTGCGGAGGCGGGGACATTGGGCGTTTCGGGCCTGGGCTCCGGAGTCCCAGCCATGGGGCCCCTGGCGTAGCCGATGCCGATGGCGGCGAAGATCATCAGCACCGTCAGCCCCCAGGCCACCCCCTGCTTTTTGAACACGCTAGTCCCCCGTTTGCCCACCACGGCCAAAACCGCCGCCGCGATGGCGATGGGGAGAGCAAGCGCCAAAAGCGTTCTGAACGGAAATACAGGCGACATGGCTTACCCTCTCAATTCCAGGAGTTTTTGTTTGAGCTCGCCCTCGATGCGGCCCAGCTCCAGTTCGGCCTCCTTGCGCTTCTGAGCGCCGTCCTTCTGGATCTGCATCACCTCGTCCAGGGTGGAAATGAGCTGCTGGTTGGTGTGCTGGAGGGTCTCGATGTCCACCACCGACCGCTCCGCCTCCTTGGCGGTCTCGATGGTGCCCATTTTCAGCATCTCCGCGTTCTTGCGCAGCAGGTCGTTGGTCATGTTGGTGACGGCGGACTGGGCGGCGGTGGCCTGGCGGGAGTGCTCCAGCCCCAAGGCCAGCACCATCTGGCTCTTCCACAGGGGGATGGTGTTCACCAAGGAGGACTGGATCTTCTCCAGCATCAGGGTGTCGTTGTTCTGGATCATCCGGGTCTGGGGGCCCATCTGGATGGAGATCATCCGGGTGAGCTCCAGGTCGTGGAGCTTCTTCTCAAAGCGGTTGCAGAGGTTGGCGAAGTCGTTATACTTCTGGGCGTCCTCCTGGGAGCCGGTCTCCGCCGCCTTCTTGCGCAGCTCCTCCAGCTCCTCGTTCCGGGCCTTCATCAGCGCCTTCTTGCCCGCCAGGATATACATGGTCAGCTCCTTGTAGTACTTGGTGTTCAGCTCATACATCTGGTCCAGCATGGCGATGTCTTTCATCAGCGTGACCTGGTGGCCCTCCAGGATGGAGGCGATCTTGTCCACGTTGACCTCCGCCTTGTCATAGCTGGCCTTCATGGCGGTGAGCTCGTTCCTTTTCTTCTGGAAGAACCCGGCAATGCCCTTCTTCTCCGGCTGGCCGAAGGTCTTCAGCTCCACCACCAGGGAGGACAGGGCCTCGCCTACCTCCCCCAGGTCCTTGGTGCGCACGTTGTTCAGGGCGTTCTCCGAGAACCCGGCGATATTCTTCTGTGCCGCCGCGCCGTACTGGAGCACCTGGGTGGAGTCGGTGATGTCGATCTTCTGGGCGAAGTCGTTGACCACCTTGCGCTCCGCCTCGGACAGCTGGCTCTCGTCCAGCTGGATGGCCTGGGCGTCCCGGGCGGCCTGGACCGCCGCGGCGTCGTCGGGGCTGATGGTGTTCTCCAGGGTCAGGGCGGGGGCCTCGGGTGCCTTGGGGACTGCGGCCTCTGCCTCCTGGGCGGCCTGAGCCGCCGCGGCGTCGCCGGTGGGGTCGAGAGTCAGCTCGGGCATCATGTTCATCTCATCACTCATGGGTATTCTCCTCCGAATCTTTATTTAAGCCGTGGACAGCGGGCGGATCGTCATCGAACAGCACCGGGTCGTCCGCAAATCTGGGCGGGGCGTCAAAGGGGTCCCGTCCGGACTCCTCCGGGATTCTGTGATAGGTTTTCCAGAAGCTGGCCGCAGTTAGGGCACTCAGCACCATCAGCGCCAAAAGAATCAGGTTGAACCGGTCAAATCGCCGGACAAATGCCACCGCCATGGAAGCGGCGGCCAGCGTCCAGATGACGGCCAATATCCGGCAACCCTTTTGGGTGAGTTTCTTTTTCACGGCGCCGCCTCACATTCCGTCCAGAGTCATGCCGCCCAGCCCCTCCTGGGCCAGCATCTGCTCCATGACCTTGATCTCAGCGGATACGTCCAAAGCCTCGTCTCCATACAGGTCGTCAAGCTGGCGGCTGAATGCGGTACAGATGGTGTCCAGCATATCCTCAATTTTTCCTTTGGTGCCGTCTATGTTGGCCCCGGACGCTCCGGTAGAGTCCATCCGGTCATAGGCGTTGAGCAGCTTTAAAGTGGTGGGCAGGTAGTAGTTCATGAATTTTCGAATCTGCGGCAGTTTGGCGGGGCTGGCGGCCACGGTGTCAATGATCTTCCCTGTGGTAGTTTCCAGGTGGGTGATCTGGGCGGAAATTTTCTCGTCCTGGATGGCGTTGTTGAGCCGCCGCATCTCGGACACCGCCCGGCCCCGCTCCACCAGCAGGGCGTCGATTTCCGGATTGCCGGTGGACTGGGGCTTTTCCTCCTGCTTGGGCTTGGGCGCGGCCTGGGGCTCCGGCCTGGGAATATCCTGGGCCGTATCCTGCACCTCGTATCCCCGGTCTGGGAAAAGCATCTTACCCACATAGTAGGCGATGCCGGAGGCCAGCGCGGCCATGACATAGTGGCTGGGCCGGTACAGCGGCAGGCACAGAATCCACGCCCACACCAGCCAGGTCAGCCCCACAAAATAGATGGGCAGGACGCTGCGCTTTTTCACATAAGCCATGGTGGTTGCCCCCTTTCCGAAGTCTGGCTTCTATTTTACTCCCCGGACAAGCCCTCTGTCAAGAAGAAGGGCGGTCGGACGGTTGACTTTAACAATTTCTTCATGTAAAATAGGTCGTTACAATGTTCCTCCGCCCCTGCGGGGGACAAGATAAAGAAGCTAAGGGAGTTCTTCCACATGATGACGTTAGATGATTTCCGTGCCGCCCGAAAGGTGCTGGACGGCGTGCTCCACCGCACCGATTTGATATACAGCCCTTTTTTTACCAGAGCTACCGGCAATCAGGTGTACATCAAGCCGGAAAATATGCAGGTCACAGGCGCCTATAAAATCCGGGGCGCTTACTTCAAGTGTTCCACACTGTCCGACGAGGAAAAGGAGCGGGGGCTGGTGACGGCCTCCGCCGGCAATCACGCCCAGGGGGTGGCCTACGCCGCCCAGGCGGCGGGTGTGAGGGCCACCATCGTCATGCCCACCACCACACCGCTGGTGAAGGTGAACAACACCAAGGATTACGGCGCGAAGGTGGTGCTCCACGGCGAGACCTTCGACGACGCGGCGGCGCTGGCGGCGAAGCTGAGTGAGGAGGAGGGCTTGACCTACGTCCACCCCTTCAACGACCTCACCGTGTCCACCGGACAGGGCACCATCGCGTACGAAATTTTCAAGGACCTGCCCGATGTGGATGTGATTCTGGTCCCCGTAGGGG
>CANOBV010000051.1 GCA_947564255.1 uncultured bacterium
CATATTTTCTATGGATATTTTACCAAAATCAGATAATGGAACATCATAAAATTGCAGAATTAGAGATTCCGTATCTTTATGATGTTCCATTATCTGATTTTGGTAAAATATCCATAGAAAATATGGATGCATTAACTACGTTTCGACGTTTTTTTGCAAAAACGATCGCAGGAATTGATTTTCGGAAAGAGAAAGAAATCACAGAGTTTCAATATGATTTATCCAGAAATGTGAAAAATATCGAAACAGCATATAAAAAAGAATCATTAAAATTAGCTGGGAGTCTTGTTTTGGGTACAATTGCAACAGTAGGTGCCTCGTTATTTTTATTCCACGATTTTAATGCATTATATGGCACGATTCTTGGAGTAGCTGAAGGTGGTGGTATTTTACAATCAATTCAAAATATTTTTGCATATCAAATCGAAAAGGTTGCACTAAAAAATGAGGATTGCTACTTCCTTTGGTTGCTTCACAAATAAAATAGTTTCCGCAAAAGGGCGGCGCTGGTGTAAGCCAACGCCGCCCTCTGTCACAGGATGCCAGCCTTTTTGAGATAACCCACGCCGTCATAACAGCCCCGGAAGTAGACCGACTGCATTTCCAAGTCCACAAGCTGGTTTTGCAGGCTTATCACCTTGATAAGCGCCGCGCACTCCTGCTCGGTCAGCGCCGCCGTCCGCTCCGTGTCGAACACGCCGTACACATTCGGATACTGCTCATAGATGGCCTTGATCTCGTCCTGGATGGCCTTGTACTCCTTGTTCGACTTGGGCAGCTTTGCGATGATGGCACTCACATACTCCTGAAAAGCGGTGCTTTGGGCATCCACAAAGGTTTCAAACTTCATTTCGTCAGGCACCATTTTCACCTCCGTTTGCTGTGGCCATTATACATCATGCCCATCGGCACGGCAAATGTGCGATTGATTTTACCGCTCCCGGTCGGAGGGTTCCCGTGCGGGGCCGTTGCCCTCATCCAGTTCCCCGTCCATGATCTCATTCTCCTGCTTATCCATATTCAGCAGAATATTGAGTTCGTCCAGACGGGCGGATTTTGCTCTCAGCTCGTCCTCCTGGGGGAACGGCTTTTCCACCTCCACCTTTGCGCTGGCAAGCTGGGTTTCGTAGGTGGCAAGGTCGCGCTGTGCGGATGCAAGGTCATTTTCAAAGCCGCCCAGCAAATTGTCCAACCGCAGGATATTTCCGAGAATGTCTGTACCCAGGGTCAGACTGTGTTCATGGGCACCTGTTAGGCTTACCTTGTATTCCTTGAAAAGCGAGTCAAAGAAAATCTCCATTTCAAAGCCCCGGTACTGGCCCAGGGGTACGGGGGTGCTGTCTGTCAAGGTCTTTCGGATTTCAAGAATAGCGGTGCCCGCCGCCTTTCTCTCGGCATAGGTCACACCAGCCACCACCATAGGCGAAAAGCCGTCCTCATTGGGGTGGGTGTTGGCGTCCCTGACGGCTATATCCTCCTGGGCGTTTTTGATCCGCCCTTGGGCGATGGCGATCGCCTGGGGGAAATGCTTGATGATGTCATCCTCCAGCGCATACTTCTGGCTCATATGATTTGATTTCAGCAGTTTTAGCCGCTGTACCTCAATATCCAAGTCCATCTTTTCCTTGATACGTTCGTCCCCGGCGCAAAGGGCCTTAATCTCCGCATAGGACAGGGATGTTTCATCAATGTCCTCGGCGGAACGCGCCGGACTTTTTGAGGTCATGATCTGGCCGATGAATTTCTGCTTGTTCTCCACCATCTGATAGAGGTAGCTGTCAAAGGTGTTCTCGGTGACGTAGGTGTAAATATCCACCTCGTCATTCTCGTTGCCCTGCCGGATAATGCGGCCCTCCCGCTGCTGAAGGTCTGAGGGCCGCCAGGGACAATCCAGGTGGTGCAAGGCCGCAAGTTTCCGCTGTGCGTTGGTGCCCGCCCCCATCTTCTGCGTGGAGCCGATCAGCACCCGTATCTGCCCGGAGTTCACCTTGCCGAACAGTTCCTTTTTCTTCGTTTCCGTATTGGCGGTGTGGATATAAGCTATTTCTTCAGCCGGTATGCCCCTGGCGATCAGTTTGTCCCGGAGATCGTCGTACACGTTCTGAAACTCCGTCATTTCAAAGGTGCCCTGTTCAGTCGGCACCATTTCAATGGGCCGATGTTTTCCGGGAGTAGACAGGTCGCAGAACACCATTTGCGCGGAACGCTGACCGGCTGTGTCCTGCCAGATCGTAAACACGTTGTCGGCGCAGGCGTTGGTCTTGCTGGTATCGCTGTCCGGAAGCATGGGATTGAGCATCCGCTGGTCAAGGGCCAGCTTGCGCCCATCGTTGGTAATGAGCAGCATATTATCCTCGGTGCTGTCCACCATCCTGTTGCGTATCCTTTCAGCCCGTTCCGCCAGCCCATCCACCATCTCCCGCTGTAATTCGGAGGGTTTCAGCAGGATATTGTGGTAAATGGCCTTGGGAACGGGGAGGTTCAGCATATCCGCCGTCTGGATGTCCGCCACTTCCTTGAACATGGCCATCAGCTCCGGGAGGTTGTAGAACTTGGCAAACCGGGTCTTGGCCCGGTAGCCGCTGCCCTCCGGGGCCAGCTCCATAGCGGTGACGGTTTCCCCAAAGGTGGACGCCCATGCGTCAAAGTGGAGCAGCCCTTTTTCTTTCAGCGTATGATACTGCAAATATTTCTGCATGGTGTAGAGTTCCACCATCGTATTGCTGATAGGGGTTCCCGTGGCGAAAATGATGCCCCGGCCCCCGGTGATCTCATCCATGTAGCGGCACTTCATATAGAGGTCGCTGGACTTCTGCGCTTCGGTCTGGGCGATGCCGCCCACGTTCCGCATTTTAGAAAAAGACGCGAGGTTTTTATAATAATGGGCTTCATCAATAAAAATGCGGTCAATGCCCAATTCCTCAAACGTGACCAAATCATCCTTGCGGCTCTGGTCGTTCAGGCTTTTCAGTTTCTCTTTGATGCTTTTCCTGGTGCGCTCCAACTGCTTGATGGAAAAACGATCCCCGTTCTGTGACTTCAATTCGGAAATGCCGCCGATGATCTCATCCATCTGCTGTTCCAGGATATACCGCTGCCGTTCCACGCTCATGGGTATCTTTTCAAACTGGCTGTGCCCGATGATGATGGCGTCATAGTCCCCGGTGGCGATCCTGCCGCAGAGCCGCTTGCGGTTTTTGCGCTCAAAGTCCTTTTCGGTGGCTACCAGGACATTGGCGGAGGGGTAGAGTTGTAAATACTCCGTAGCCCACTGTCCTGTCAGGTGGTTGGGCACCACGAACAGGCTTTTTTGGCACAGACCCAGCCGCTTGCTCTCCTGCGCCGCCGCCACCATCTCCCACGTTTTCCCTGCCCCTACCACATGGCCTAAAAGGGTGTTGCCGCCATAGAGGATATGGGCGATGGCGTTGATCTGATGTTTCCGCAGGGCGATCTCCGGGTTCATGCCCACAAAATTGATGTGGCTCCCATCGTACTCACGGGGCCGCAGGCTGTTGAATTTTACGTTGTAGAGCTGCGTCAACCGTCCCCTTCGGGCAGGGTCTTTCCATATCCAATCCTGAAACGCTTGCTTGATAAGCGCCTGCTTGCCCTGGGCGATAGCGGTTTCATCTTTGTTCAGGACGGGAGTTCGCTTCCCGTCCCCCTTGTCCACATAGTCAAAAATGCGGACATCCCGGAGGTTCAGGGTGTCCTCGATGATCTTGTAGGCGTTGATGCGCCCGGTTCCATAGGTGCTGTTGGCCTTGACGTTTACCCGGTCAACGCTTTTGCCCTCCACGTTCCAGGCCCCGGTATATTCGGAGTAGTGGACGTGGATTTTCTGCCTGCTATGAACGGACGTGTCCAGCAGCTCAAAGACAAACTGCCCCACCACATCCGGGGGGAGCCAGGTCGCGCCAAGCCGGACGGAAATCTCGCTGGCGGTCAGGTCTTTCGGCTGCACCTTTTCCAGCGCCTCCACGTTGACCTGAAACGCCGGGTTTGATTCAGCCGCCAGCTTTGCGATAGACAGCTTTTCCCGCACGTTGCCGGAGAGGTATTCATCGGCGGTCTGCCAGCCCTTGTACCAATCCGCCGCGTCCCCGTCAATGTCAAAGGGGCCGGAGGTGGGGTCTTTGAAAATGACGCCTCTTAAATCCTCCACAACCTGCGGTATCTTGTCCCCGCCGCCCATCAGACCGGCCATATAGCCCAAATCCACACACGCCCGTTCAGCCAGTGATACAGCCAGGGCTTCGGATGCGGTGTCCACTTTGGTGATGGCCGCTTTCTGCTTGATGGTGCGCTTGGTGAACATATCCGCTTTACGGATAAAATTGCGCTCATCATCCAGCACCTCCAGGGATGCCAGCAGAAAATAGGCATCATCCATGCGGAAGGCAATGCTGTTGGCACGGGAGTTGATGCGGCCATACTTCTCTACAAAATTATCGTAGAGATCGTTTAATTTTTTCTGTTCCGCCTGAATGTCCTCGTCAGGCCAGTCCTCGGTCTGGTACTCGATCAGCGTCCGCACACACTCCCGAATTTCAATCAGGCCCTTGATGCGGTTCGCCGCCGTGACCGACACCTCCACCGGGTTCATGCGGCTGTTCTCCCGGTAGTACACCTCGCCGTCCACCACTGTATAGCTGAAATTCCGCACATCAGGGTCGGCGGGGATGGACTTGTCCTCACCCTCCGCTTCGGGGTCGTCCAACACATACTCGGTGATGGAGCCTTGGATATTCTGGATGGCGGCGGCAAGCTGTTCTCCCAGGTCTTGGCCCTCAATGGGCAGGCAGGCCGTTTCCGGCCCGTAGGGGCCGCTGACCTCCCGCATTTTACCTATCACCATGTCCGGGTTGTCGATGAAATATTGGTTTATTTTCAGCCCGTTTTCATCGGTGTTCAGGTGTACCCACGCCGGTTCCTCAGTGGTGAGGGTGTCCCGCTTCTGTAAAAACAGGATGTCGCTGGTGACTTCCGTGCCCGCAGCGTCCTTGAACGTGTTGTTGGGCAGACGGATGGCCCCCAGCAGATCGGCCCGCTGCGCGATATACTTTCGGACGCTGGGGTTCTCCTTGTCCATCGTGCCCTTGCTGGTGACAAAGGCGATGATCCCGCCGGGACGCACCTTATCCAGCGTCCGTGCAAAGAAATAATCGTGAATGAGAAAATTGTGCTTGTCGTACCGCTTGTCCGACACCTTGAACGCCCCAAAGGGCACGTTGCCGATGGCGGCGTCAAAAAAGCTGTCCGGGAGGTCTGTTTTCTCAAACCCCTGGACAGCGATAGAGGATTTTTGATAGAGCTGGCGGGCGATACGTCCGCTGATACCGTCCAGCTCTACCCCGTAAATTTTGGAGTCGGCCAGCGTTTCCGGGCGCATACCGATGAAGTTGCCGATGCCGCAGGACGGCTCCAGCAGATTGCCGGTCTTGAAGCCCATGTTCTCCAACGCCTGATAGATAGAGCGGATGACCACGGGCGGGGTGTAAAAGGCGGTAAGGGTGGATTCCCTGGCGGCGGCGTACTCGTCCTCGTCAAGCAGGGCTTTCAGCTCGGCATACTTGCTGTGGCGCTCGTCAAAGCAGTCGGCCAGACCGCCCCAGCCCACATACTGCGCCAATACCGCCTGTTCCTCCGGGGTAGCAAACCGATCCTCGCGCTCCAGCTTTTTCAGCAGGCGGATGGCCCGGATATTGTTGTTAAACCGTGTCCCCGGCGTCCCCACGCCGATGGCATCATCGGTGATCTGGTACTCATGCCGGTCTGCGTTGGGGACTTCGGGATGGAGGACAAAGGGGGACACCCTGGCCCTGCGCCGAGGCGCGGGCGGGGCCGGTGCTGGGCCAGTATCTTCTTTTCCGTGCCCATCTGCTAAATCTTCTGCGCCCTTTTCTGGCCCCGCTGTTTTTTCAGCCGGTTCCAAAATCTTTTCTGCCTTTGGACGGTGAGAATAGAGCGTTTTCTCTGCTTCTTCAAAGGTATCAAAGCCGCCAGCCGTCGTGTTGCCAAACCCACGCTGTTCGTCATATCCGTAATGGTTGTAATACTTGCCGTTGGGGTATTTGAAAATGACGATGCGCTCATCATCGGCCTGATAGCTGGCAACCTTTTCAACGCCTGATTTTTCTTCTTGTTCAGCCGGTTCCTGGGGCGGAAGTCCCGACTTGGCCCGTTCCACCGCCAGCCATTCAGCGGTTTCTTTGTCTGCCACATCTTTTATGACTTTCTTCAGGTAGTCCTCGGCCTGCCATTCGCTGCTAAATTCCTCTTGGACTCCTTCATCGTCTGCGTAAATCTCGTTCCGGGCATCGTCCCACACGGCATACCCATTGTCCGTTTCAATGACGGAAAAGCGTTCATAGGACGGAAGTTCTTCGGCGGCGATCTGCTCCACATCGGCCATGACCTGCTGAATAAAAGGGTCAGCGTCCAGCTTGGCCGGGTCAACAACTTGCCCGTCCACAATACCACGCTCCGCAAGAGCGGCCCGGACAGCGGCGGGATCAATGTCGGAAAAATCATCTTCTTTTTCTGTGGTCGGCTTGACTTTCTCGCTGGGGTATGCGGGGAATGTTGAGGTAACGTGCCGGTTGCCCTCCAGCGCCGCCACAATCACGTCAAAGCCCTTGCTGTTCAGTTGTGATACATAGTCCTCCAGCTTGTGGGCAGGGAAACCGCACATGGGTACACGGCCTATATCGGGGATGGTTCGCATGGTCAAGGTGAGGTCAAGAGCGGTCGCCGCCTTGGTCGCGTCCCTGCCCTTGCCGCCGTACAATTCAAAGAAGTCCCCCACCTGATACAGCACTATACTATCCGGGCTGCGCTCCTTGATCGCATTGTAGCTGTCCCAAAATCTGCCGCTGGCAGGCCCAGGCTGTGGGGCGGGGATGCTCTGCGATGCTGTGTCCTCTTTGCTGGCGGTTTCCCGCAAAATGGGGACGATTTCATGGTATTTGTCATATTGAGAGAGGAAGTCCAGCACACCGCCGTCACCGTCCCCAATATCCTGACGCTCGGTGAATATCCTGCCATCCGGCATGACAACGGTGAACTTGACTTTATCATAGCCTAAATAGGCTTGAAATTCCGGGTCGTTGGCGTCATACCATTTCTGCCACGTCCCATACTTGGTCATAGCGGCTTTTTGCTTGGATGTGTGTTCATCGTCTGCCTGTTTCATCAGCCGGTCAAACTCATGGAGGGAGTAGGCCGTCTTATCTTGAAAAACAACGCTTTCGCTCCACTCGCAGAAAATATAGGGAACGTCACGGGGAGGGTAGGCGGGTTCATTGGTGTCAGTGGAAATTGCGTCAGGCTCCCGCACCAGCGGCGGGGTAGAGAACACAGGAGCGTCCTGGGTGGCGGAGATCGTCATGGTGGAGGTTGCGGCAACTTCTTCGATTTGCGTCCGCACGTCCTCCGGCAGATCGTCCACATAAAATTTTACAGTTCGGTCGGGGGCAATATGGGCGATGGTCTTATAGTCGCCGTGTTCTTCTTCCAGGCGGTTCCAAACAGTCAGGCCGTTGCCCAAATGCCCATAGCCCAGGTCATACTTCGGGGCATCAACCTCTGGCTGGGCGTCCACCACTTGCAGAAAATGGTCATTCAGCGGGTTCTCCGCCAGCAGGCGGTCAAACTCGTCGCGGGGCAGTTCCTTGTTGATGATGGGAAACGCCGGGTCAAAGAGCCGGACGGTCTGCTCATCAAAGGCCAGCAGTTGATACTCCTGCGTACCGAGATGCACCGTATCGCCCAGGGTAAAGCGGTACTCTTTCTTCGGCTGGGGCGGCGGGTTCAGTTCATCGTAGGACGGCTCCATCGGCGCGGCCAGCGGGCCGTTCAGCCCAGCAAGCACATTTTCACAGCGTTCCGTCAGGTGAGTGTTCTCCCCAATGATAGTCTGCATGGCATCCCGCATCATGGGCAGAATGAAGTCGCCCTCGCTGGTGCGGGCGTGCATCTTTTTCTGGCCTGCGCTGAACGCGCCCGCACAGGACACCAGATACCATCTGTCTACCGTCTTATCGGGCGCTCCGAGTTGCTTCACATAGTCCTTATAGTCGTTAATAATGGAGCGAAATTCCTCGCTGATCTCGGTGCGGGCGGCAATTAAAGCCCGCTGCTCCCGGTAAGCGGGGTACTTCACCATTTCAGCCGGTGACAGATAGCGGTCGGCGGCAAGCAGTTCACTCACACGTTTTGCGGCTTTTTTCCAGGACAGAACTATTTTTATATCCGGCTCGGCGGTGATCTTAATGCCCCTGCTTTCGTACCAAACATCCAGCTTTTTGCTGGCGCTGATGGAATAACCCCCGGTGCCATATTCATCTTTGAGGAAAAGAGCGTTTTTATCGGCACTTTCTTTTTTCAGGAATTGCTCATAGATACGGAACTTGCCCGGTGTGTCATGCCGCAGGAGAACAGCGTCAATATCCTCCTGGGAAATAACAAAAGCGGAGGACTGTTCATCCTCCGCTTCCTCTATGGCCTGACGCTGTTCTTCCTCGGTAGGGAGCGGTTCGTTTAGGCGTACACCAGCTCCCTCATCGCCACTTCCTCCGCCGCTGCCTTGAAGTTGTTCATCAGGCCCACCCACTTCATCTGATCGGACGCTTTCAGGCTCTCCGTCACGCCCTGCTCCGCCGCCATCCGCGCCGTCAACTGCTCCACCATCTCGGTGGCCTGCCGGTCGATTTCCTCCAGATGGCCGTTCAGTTCCCCGGTCAGCAGCATCCCGACGTAAATCCCGTGCTTGTGATTCGCCAGGTAACTGCGCCGCAGCATCCCATATTTTCCTACCTTGGGGACTTCTGGCACGTCCAGGTTGGGCAGGCGGTAGCCGCTCTCCGTTCTGTAAGTCAGTTCCATGCTCAACGCTCCTTTCAGGTTTTGTTCTGCCGTCATTATACCGAGTTTCAGACCGCTGGGCAAATGTGCGATTTTGCTTTTGTTCCTCCCGGTACAGATCGAGGACGGTGGTGGCGATCTCCCGCAGGGGCATCTCGGCAATATCGCTGGTGGCCGCTCCCAAAACGGCAAGGGTTTTCAGGGTGTTAAAGTCATAAATGCGGGTGAAATCTTCGCCGGAGAAGTATTCATTGGGGTCAATGCCGCACCGGGCCAGCAGCATAAAGCCCACGCTGTTCTCCAGCAGGCCCCTAAACCACACCTTTACGCTGTCCTCATCCAGTTCCTCCAGAAAACTGTCCTCCCGGACGGAGAGAAGATCGGCGCAGTAGTCGCCAAAGTTGTCCTCCACGATGATCTTCGCCGTTTCCAGCAGGCACTCGGCAAAGTCCGGCTTGCCGCCCAACTCACCGTAGCTGTTCTCCAATCCCTCAATGACCGCACTTTCGTACTCCGGCTTCATCTGCCACACGGGGATAGTGCGTCCCTGACGGCTGTTGGTATCGGACATATCAAAGACATGGCGCAGACGGTAGCCCTTGCTGGTGTCCACCAGCAGGGCGATCCCCGTGGTGCCACGGTTCACCCAGCGGCCATGCGTGTTCCAGAAGTCGGTCTGGGCGCAGGCAGTGGCGTCCGGCTTTTGGGCATAAATCAAAAGCTGGTCGCGGAAATTGTACTTGAAGTTGTGGGCGGCGGTGTTCAGGAACGCCATATAATTCCCACTGTTGGCGGCGATCTGGCGGGCGGTCTGCACCGCAAGCCGGACGATGGGTTCAGGTTTTTTCGCCACGCTCTATCCCTCCTTTTCCTCGTAAAATTTGAGCAGTCCGTTTTTGGCGGCGGTGATTTTGGAGATGCGCCCGGTAAGCTGGGCCACGGTGGCCCTGATCTCGGACTGCCGTGCGGCGTAGAAATAGCCGTTTTCGTTGCTGCAAATGGGCTGGCCGTCACAGCGCAGACGGTTGACCGCCCGCCGCAGTTCTGTCCCCTTGATATGGAACGCGGCCTCCAACTCCTTGCTGGAGGCCGCGCTCTCCTGTCCCCGGTGGTACTTTTTCAGGTGTTCGCACAGGGCCTTATCCACCATCGTGCCCACCGCCGTGTTTCAGTTCCTTGCTGTACTCCTTTTTCGGCTGGTACATCCCGCCGCAGGCAATCAAAAGCTGCCAGATCATCTCGGCGGCTTCGCTCTCGTACATCTGGACGCTGGCGTACTCCTGGCCGTCCCTACCGGGATAGAGCCGGGAGAAACGCATCCGTTTCTCCATCAAGTCCCTGGCATCCATGCGGTCGCGCTCATCGGCGGCGCTGGCCGCGTTGTCCTCCAGAACGGCCATCAGCCGGTCGAACGTGGAGGGGTGTACCTTCAATTTGACATTCGGTAATTGTGCCATCATGCTCCTACCTTTCCACGGACACAGCCTGCCGCCCACGCTGGGGGAAGTCCCAGCCGTAGACTTTGCCGATCTCGTCACCCAACCTGCGGGTAATGCGGGTCACATCGGCGCGGGTCGCTGTGCCGTAATACAGTTTTTCTTTCAGCAGGTCGATTTGCGATTCCCGCACTCCGGGCTTGTAGGTGCGGTAAAGCAGGTGATTGGTGCCGTCATGGTGGATGGCGTCGCAGCGCAGGTCGCCCAGCTTGTCAACGTACCATGTGGTATAGTCGATGTCCCTGCCACTGTAAAGGCAGTCCCGGATGTTGCCGCTGGCAATCTCCTTGTAGCTCATGTGCCGCCCTGTCCAAAGGCCCAGGTCGGCAATAATGAGAATGGGCTGGTCAAGCTGGATGTTCAAATTGGCCCTTTCATCGTCCAAATAATGGCCGTTGATCTCGTGCATCAGGGCCATGCGCTCATACTCGGACAACTCCGGGTACTCGGCTTCCAGGTCGGCCCGCCAGTCCTCATAGTCCAGGTCAAGGTCGCTCCAGATAAGGTGTTTTTGATCTGTCACCGTGCATCACCCCTGTCCCGGTGCCGGGGTTTGATGGGTTGGCCCTGTTCATCGTAGTTTTTCGGGTCGGCGGCAGGAGTGTCCCAGCCCATCGTAGCGCCGCCCTGCATCGCCATCGCCTGCGCCTTTGTCACGCCCATCTCGCTGTTCAGCTCGTCAACCAGCTTTTGGCTGGTACGGCCTTTCGTTACATAGGACGCGGAGCGGTAGCCGTCAAAGCCCCGCTCAAACATCACGATGGCCCGTTTTTCCGGCACCTTGCCGTAGCACACCGTTGGCAGGGAACTTCGGAGGGGAATAACAAAATTTCCGTTCCGCTCCATCATCTCGGCAAACTGGCAGATGTGGTAGAGGTTGTCCCAGCCACCGCCCACCTCCAGATGGTATTCGTCAATGTAGCGGCACACGCGGTCAATGGAAGTCCCATCATATCGCCTGATCCGCACCATGTCGCCGTCCTCGATCCTGAATTTCTCCTTGTAGCCTGGGGTAATGAAACGGATGCCTTTTCCGGCCTGTTTCATGTGGCGATCAAGCCAGTCCCGGCGGTAGCAGTAGATGAACAGATTTTCCTCCCCCTTGTAGGGGTTCAGGCGGATCAGATAAGAATACTGCGCCGTGTCCGCACGAAAACCAAAGGCAAAGCCCTCATTAAAGCCGCTCTCCGGGCGCTCCTGGCAGAAGTCCCGCATCGCGTCCCGGCTTTTCAGAAAGCCGCCGTACTGCTCATCGCCCACCAGGGCGTTCAGGACGCTCTCAAACTCGGCGTGAAATTCCTCGGTGCCCAGGTTCTGCCGGTGGTCTACCCAGGTCTTGAAAAAGCCCTTTCCATCATCGCCCATGTCGGCCCGCAGGTGGCCGATGCACCCGGTCTGGCCCGCTATCTGCGTACTCTGGCCGGAGGTGTAAAGACGCTCCGCAGGGGTGGCGGTACGCATGGTCAACTCCATAAATGTCACACTTCCTTTCAGTCCATAAAAAAAGACCACCAATCATCTTCCCGCACCTGGAAAGCATCGCCTAATTGGATGGTGTCAGGGAAGTTTGTTTGGGTGGTCTTTATGGCGTATTTGTCGATTTCGGTTGCGTAATATCGGAGAACAGTTGCCCCCAGCTTATCCAAGGCCAGGTGCCCGCAGCTCATGCCGTCGTACATGGACAGTACCTCCAGCGGTTCCGTGGTAATGCCGGGGCAGTAGGAGAGAATGTGGGCGATCACATCCACCGTCCAGCCGTTGCCCAGCATCTTGTATGCCTGGGTGTCGCTCACTGGGAACGAAAAACCCTCCGGCACCGTCTGAAGGCGCATACATTCCAGCACCGTCAGCTTGCGAATGATATAGTAGCCGTCCATCAGTTTGATGGGGTACTGCTGGCCCTTTATCGTGATCTGGCCGTCCCGGACTTCGTAGATGGGCCTGTCCAGCGTCCCGCAATACTGATAATACTGGCAGGAGGTGGTCAGGCAATTCGCCTTTTCCCGCATGGCGCGGCCCCTGCGGGTCTTGCTGTTGGGCATGGTCAAGTCCACACACTCACCGGGCAGAATGTCGGTGTAGCCCTTTGCGGTGGCTTCCGCCACCCGCAGGGCGGGGCAGTCGGTGGGCACGGTGTAAAGCCCGGTTTTTGCCCCGGCCCCGCCGCCGTTCCCGCACAGGGTCTTGCTTTTCCCGTCCGCAGAATATACCCGGTGGCCCTGCCCCTCGGAGCCGGTGCCGCTCTCTATGGTGCCCACGCGGATAGGGTACATGGGCACATGACCGCCGCCCATGCCCGCCGATGCGGTCAGGCACGGCGCTTTCCCTGTTAAATCGAATATCCCCCAGCGGGTACACTGGCCGTAAAGCCCTCCCAGCCGCTTGATGCGAACTTGTTCGGCAACACAGGTCTTGCGGTCGATGGTGTTGCCCACCATATTGCGGATGCCGTCTTTATAATAGGTGGCCCGCAGGCATTGGGCCTTGCCATCAGCGGTGATATTCACCGGCTCTATTGCCATTGGTGCGGGGAAGTGTCCGCCGTCCAGGGCGTTAGCTGCGCTGGCCTTGGAGTAATCTGCTTTCAGCGTATAGCCTTTTTCCCGCAAGGGCAGGCCGCTGTCCAGCACGTCCAGCAGGATAAGGCCCCGGTCTTTCGGCTGTTCTACGCCGGGGATATTCGTCCAGTAGAGCCGCTGGCGGCTTTGGGCGGAAACAAGGGCGGAGTTTATCAAGAGCGGTTCCACGCCCAACTCCGCCGTAATCTGTGCCCGGATCGCCGGGGCCATGCTCTTGTTGTTCTCGTAAAGGTAGAAGTCCGGCCCGTAGCGTTCCCTGGCAATCAGGTAATTGCGAAACAATTCCCAGCCCAGGCCCTCCGGCTGGGTTTCCCGGTTCCGGGTCTGCGCGATACTCCAATGGGTGCAGGGGGAGCCACCCAGCAGAAGTTTCATCTGCTGTCACGCCCCTTTTCAAGCGTCTGTTCCCGCTGAATGACTGGCAAGCGGTCTTTTGCCCACTGCGGCAGGCACGCCGGCCTGACCTCGCCCATAATGTCCATACGCTCCCACCGTCCATCCCTGCGGCCTGTGAACACGTTGACGCCATAGACCGAGGTGCCGCGAGAATATCCCCGCGCTCCGCTGCCATTTGTAACAAGGATAAGCTGGCAGTCTGCCCGCCGGTACTCAAAGCGGAGGGAACTCGGCTTGACCGCCACTACCTTGCCGGTGATGTCGTCACTGCCCAACAGCGGGAAACAGTGTTCCTCTCCCAGCATATTCAATGGAATGTGGAGGGTCTTGCGCTGGGCCTGCATCGCTGCGACTTGCCCTTTCAGCCTGTCCGCATAAAGTTCCATGACCTCCAGATAATCGTCGCTGCCCATCGCCTCGGAGTAATACTCGCGCATACTGTCCCGTGTGCAGAAACAGCACATAAACTCCTGTTCCGGGCTGACGCCGACTACTAACTCACGCGCCCCAATCTGGAGCGAGTGGATGATCTCAAATTGATCTATCATCCTCTTTTCATCTGGCATTTGTATCACCTCTCCCTGTCATCCCTGGGCTTGCGCTTTTTCTGCTTCATTTGCTGGTCTTTTACATGATCCGCCAGCGATTTGGCAGGCTTATCACCAAAAGAAATCAGAATGTTTTGGGGAGGTACACCCCGCAGCATCTCGGACAGCTCCCCGTCCAGGTTCTTTTCCTTATCCGTCATTTGTTATCGCTCCCCTCTATCAGAAACGGAGATTTGCCTGTCCTCGTTGGCAAATCTCCGTTCTAACTGTTCTACTGTCCAATTTTTTGTAAACTGCCCCAGCGGGTTATGCCCAAACTGTGCGATGGCCTGCTTGTCCATCTCTTGGAGCCGCGTCCATAATTCCGGGTGATGCCGCCGCAGTTTTTTCAGTTCCCCGATCCTCTGGAGGGGACAGCACCAGCAGGAACAGCGGTTGTATATCCGATACAGCCCGCCCCAATCAAAGCCCCGGTCATAGCTGATCTGCAACGCCTGGGCTTCGGTAATACCCCAATCCACCAGGGGATATTGGTCGCCCTTGATGCGTTGTGGCTCATCGGCGGCGATACCCACATAATGCAGGGCGTTCCGCTCCTTTTTCAGCCGGTTTACCTCTTTGTGGATCAGGTGTGTTTTTAGCTGGCCCGTACACCACCGCACACGGGCACC
>CANOBV010000052.1 GCA_947564255.1 uncultured bacterium
AGGGCAACGCCCCCGAGGAGCGCAAGCTCCAGCGGCTGTTCCGGGACGAGAACGTCACCCGCCTCATCAAGCGTTGCAACGACTTCGGCGCGGGGGGCGTTTCTGTCGCCATCGGCGAGCTGGCCGACGGCCTGCAAATCGACCTGGACGCGGTGCGAAAAAAGTACGACGGCCTGGACGGCACCGAGCTCGCCATTTCGGAGAGCCAGGAGCGCATGGCCGTGGTGGTGGCCGCCGAGGACGAGGAGCAGTTCATCTCCATGGCGGAGGCGGAAAACCTGGAGGCCTACCGGGTGGCGGTGGTCACCGAGGCCGCCCGCATGGTCATGACCTGGAAGGGTCAGACCATCGCCGACCTGTCCCGTGAATTTTTGAACACCAACGGCGCGGTGAAGCGGGCCCATGTGTCCGTGCCGGAGCGGAACTACGCCGTGGCCGGGCACGATTTTTCCAATCTGCGGGAGATGGCGGCAAGTTTGAAGTGCGCCTCCCGCCGGGGGCTGGTGGAGCGGTTCGACGGCTCCATCGGCGCGGGCTCGGTGCTCATGCCCTTCGGCGGCAAGACACAGACCACCCCCGCCCAGGCCATGGCGGCGCTGCTGCCCACCATGCCGGGGGAGGAGACGGATCAGGCCAGCGTCATGGCCTGGGGCTGCAACCCGGAGTGGTTGTCCGCCGACCCCTTCGCCGGGGCCCGGGCCAGCGTCACCCTCTCCCTGGCGAAAATCGTGGCGGCGGGGGCGGACTACCATGACGCCTACCTCACCCTCCAGGAGTTCTTCGAGAAGCTGCGGGACGACCCCGACCGCTGGGGCAAGCCCTTCGCCGCCCTGCTGGGGGCGCTGGACGCCCAGCTCAAATACGGCTGCGCCGCCATCGGCGGCAAGGACTCCATGTCCGGCTCCTTCCTGGACCTGGACGTACCCCCCACCCTCATCTCCTTCGCCGTCGCCCCCGTGAAGGCGGGAGACGTGCTCTCCCCCGAGTTCAAGGAGGCGGGCCACCCGGTGTATGTGTTTGCTGGCGGTCCTAAGGACCAGACCGCTTGGGACGCCTTCCGCGCCTTGGCCCAGGAGGGCAGGGTGAAGGCCGCCTGGGCGGTGGAGCACAGCGTGGCCGAGGGGCTGATGAACATGTCCTTTGGCAACCGGATCGGCTTCAAGGCCGATCAGTCGCTGGAACTGCTCTGGTACGCCCCCGCCCAGGGCAGTATTATCGCGGAACTGACCGGCGATGTGGATGCCCCCAATGCCATCCGCCTGGGCGTGACCACCGAGGAGCCCACGGTCACCCTGTATCACAACGGGGACCTGCCCCCTCAGCATCTCAAGGGCGAGGACTCCGCCCCCATCGACGAGCTGCTGGCGCTGAACGAAAAGACGCTGGAGGAGGTCTACCCCACAAAGGCGGGCACCTCCGAGAAAGTGGAGCCCATCACCTGGGACCGCCGCTCCCCCGCTGTGTTCGACGGCGAAATCGCCCGCCCCAAAGTGGTCATCCCCGTGTTCCCCGGCACCAACTGCGAGTATGACAGCGTGCGGGCCTGCCTGCGCGCCGGGATGGACGCGGAGACGGTGGTCATCCGCAACCTGACCCCGGACGCCCTGGCGGATTCCGCCCTGGAGCTGGAGCGGGCCATCAAAAAGGCCCAGATCGTGTTCCTGCCCGGCGGCTTCTCCGGCGGCGACGAGCCGGAGGGCTCCGCCAAGCTCATCGTGTCCTTCTTCCGCAATCCCCGCCTCACCGATGCGGTCCACGACCTGCTGAAGCACCGGGACGGCCTGATGCTGGGCATCTGCAACGGCTTCCAGGCGCTGCTGAAGCTGGGGCTGCTGCCCCGCGGCGAGATCACCCCGGTGGACAAGAACAGCCCCACCCTGACCTACAACCTCATCGGCCGCCATCAGAGCCGGTATGTCACCACAAGGGTGTGCTCCGTCAAGTCCCCCTGGATGCTGCTCAGCCACGTGGGCGACCTCCACACCATCCCCGTGTCCCACGGCGAGGGGCGGTTCGTGGCCCCGCAGAGTGTGCTGGACCAGCTGGTGGCCAACGGCCAGGTGGCTACCCAGTACGTGGACGCCCAGGGCGCGCCCTCCATGGACATCTCGGTGAACCCCAACGGTTCGGTGTGCGCCATCGAGGGGATCTTCTCCCCGGACGGCCGGGTGTTCGGCAAAATGGGCCACTCCGAGCGGCGGGGCCAGTTCGTGGCGAAGAACATCCCCGGCGACAAGCTCCAGCCCATTTTCGATTCCGGGGCGTTATATTTCAGGTAAGCAAAACAGAAAAGGAAGTACGGCCCAAGCCGTACTTCCTTCTTTGTCTACCGCAGCCGCGCCAGGTCGCCGGACTGGATGGCCTCCAAGTTAGCGGCGATACGCTCCTCCGGCCAGTCCCACCAGCGCAGCGCCAGCAGAACCTCAATGGCCGCTTCATCAAACCGTTTGCGGATGGGCCGGGCCGGGACCCCGCCCACAATGGTATAGGGCGGCACGTCGCGGGTCACCAGGGCTCGGGCGCCGACCACGGCCCCGTCCCCGATAGTCACCCCCGCCAAAATGACCGCTTCATAGCCGATCCACACATCGTTCCCAATCACGATGTCTCCTTTATTGTCCCAGGCCCGGGGAATATCCTCCACAGGCAGGCCCCACTCCTCGAAAAAGATGGGGAAGGGGTAGGTGGACAGGCTTCCCAAGGCATGGTTGGCGCTGTTGAACAAAAATTTCGCGCCGCAGGCGATGGAGCAGAATTTTCCGATGGACAGCCGCTCCTGGTTGATGGGATAGTGGTAGAGCACATTGTTCTTTTGGAACTCCCTGGGGTCGTTGACGAAATCGTCATAGGTGGTATACGCCCCTACGCTGATGGCGGGGTCGGTTACCACATTTTGCAGGTATACCGTGCTGTGCCCCTGGGAGCGGGGATAAATTTTCCATTGCGGGATCATCTGACAGCCTCCTGAGCATAATTTTATGGCCGGACAACCCCGCTCAGGACAATACAGCGCTTCACGCATACCACCTCGCCGGATACAGTGAATAAAGTGCAGGTCAAGGCCGCGCATGCGGCCTCCAGCGGCGATTGACCGCCGCTGGGTTCAAAGGTATCAAATTGATACTTTTGAACTTACTTGATTATAGCGCGGATTGCGATGTTTATCAAGTCGGCCCAAAGCCTGAAACGGACCGGAGTCTTGTTAACGAAAGCTGTTTTCCACCGCGCCCGGAAGCAGGTCATAGATGGAGCAGCCCGTTTTTTCCTCAAAGTCCGCTTTGAGCTCCAGGGTTTTCCTCCAGCGCTCCACCGTGGCCGGGCGGACGCCATAGCGGATGGTCACATCCACAAACCGTTTCTCCAGCAGGCAGAAGCCGGAGGGCAGGGCCAGGGCGTCGCACAGCTGCACCAGACGGTCGTAGTCGTCATAGGCCGCCCCCGCCACAAACTCTTTCATGAACAGGTAATCCTCCTCGCTCATGTCAAACGTGCCGATGGAGGTCTCGATATCCTGTATCATAAACGCGTGGGAAATGCAGATTTGAGCGGCCTTGTCCCATCCCCGCTCCATGCAGTAGCGGTAGCCGTCAATCAGGTGCCGCTCCGAGCTCACCCCGGCATAGCGCCCGATATCGTGGAGCAGTCCCAGGGTGTAGGCGCGCTCCGCGTCCATTCCCGCACAGCGCAGCGCGATGTTCTCACAGGCCCGCGCCACATGGCGGGAGTGGTTCACCCATGGGCCGGGGTTGGACCTAGACGCTTCTTCCAGGGCAAGTTCAGCGTTGTTTCTATCTGGTTCCATGAGATCTCCCTCCAAGAGCCTGTTTAACATCTCTCAAAACATCATTTGACCGGTCTTTTCACGCCATGTTTTGCCGCAACTTTTGAAATATGCGCACTGATTCCTGCGAAATCCCGCCTCACCTGACGAAAAAATCCCTCGCCGGCCGGCATTCCTCGAGATATGAGGCAGGCTCTGAAATTGACCGCCAGATTCAGCAGTCCCCGGCATAGTACGACACAATGCTCATATAGTCCGACGGCTGGGGAACCTCCAGGATGAGCGGCAGACAGTTTTTATTTTCGCGGTACCGCGTCCACAGCTCCTCCTGGACCTGGATGTACCCGTTGATGTTCACTTTCCCGCCGTCTGGACAGAGCATTTTCACCGCGCCGTTGCAGGAGTTGACTGTTTCCAAAAAGCGCTTCATGTCCAAAATCTTTAGTTTTAGCACAATAATTCCCCCGCTTTTCAATAATTTTGGGTTTCCCCTCAATCATCAGTATAGCGCGGTCCGCGTGGAATGAATATCCCATTCCCGCCCTCAATTATCATGATTCTGCCATTTCCGCCGATACTCCGACGGAGTGCAGCCCACGCGCTCCCGAAAGACACGGCCGAAATAGCTGCTGCTGCCCAGCCCGCAGGCCCGGCCGATGCCGGTGATGGGTTCCTGTCCCTGTTCCAGCATCCGGCAGGCCGCCTGGAGGCGAAAGCTCGTCATGTATTCCACCGGAGTGGTGTGCAGGCAGTTCCGGAACGCCCGGTAACACTCCCGCTCGCTCAAAAAGGCGGACGCAGCCAGCTCCGAAACAGTGATGCGTTCCGCGTAGCGCTCATGGATATACGCCATCATCTGCTTGATTTGGCCGCTGGTCCTGCTGTGCGCCAGCTTTCCCTCCAGCATTGGCTGGGCCTGCCCCAGCAGACCCAGCCAGAGCCCCGACAGCGCCCCCCGCAGCCTGAGCTCGTACCCAAAGCTGTCCTCGGCCAGATGAAACGAATTCAGGAGAAGAGCCAGCAGTTCAGCCTGGGCGGCGTCCTCCGGGAACAGCGGGAGCAGCTCCACCGGGGACGCCGTCAGCGGGGCGATGTAGCGCCGCCCGATGCGGCTGTCCTGCTCTCCGGACAAAAGGGCCGGGTCAAAGATATGCAGGAGCTGGACCGTCCCCGGCGCCGCTTTGGTCATGTGGAGAACATTGGAGTTCACATAGCCGCCTGACCCCTCCGAAAACGTCAGGCTCCCGCCGGGAGTGTGGTATTCGATGGAGCCGTTCTCAACGTAAAACAGCTCCGCCGCCCGGTGCCAATGCCACGGCGCACAGCGTCCGGGGTAGCAGTCAAGCTCCACTCGGGAGGCAATGCAGGGAAATTCCGGCGCAAAGCCGGGGAGCAGCTCTTCCCGGCTCCCCGCCTGAAATTTGAGTTCCCGAATATCTTTCATAGGCCACCTGCCAATCAAAGCTGAAGCTGAGGAGTAAAAAACAGAGAAAACCGCTTTAAAAATCATAGCACAACCGCCTGAGCTTGTAAACAGGCGGCCGGTCATGGAGCATGCCGCGTTGGAACCTCCGCCTTTTTCTTGACAGACGGGGGCGGAGGACTTAAAATAGGAAAAAGATTTTTGAGGAGTGAAGATGCCATGAGCCACACGGTGGAAATAATATCGGTGGGCACCGAGCTGCTGCTGGGCAACATTTTGAACTCTGACGCCCGGGATTTGAGCCGGGAGCTGTCCGGCCTGGGCCTGAACGTGCTGTACCAATCGGTGGTGGGGGACAATCCGGGTCGTTTGAAAGCGGCGGTGGAGCTGGCGCGGAGCCGGGCGGACGTGCTCATCACCACAGGCGGCCTGGGCCCCACCTGCGACGACCTCACCAAGCAGACGCTGGCGGAGGTTTTCGGCAGAGAGCTGGTGTTCCATCCCGAGTGCGCCGAGGACATTCGGTGTTTCTTTGCGCGGATGGGCAAGGAGATGACGGAAAACAACCTCCAGCAGGCTTATCTCCCCGCGGGGTGCGCGGTGCTGTCCAACGCGTGGGGGACGGCTCCCGGCTGCGCTTTTGAGGCGGCTGGAACCTATGTGGTCATGCTCCCCGGCCCGCCCAGCGAATGCCTGCCCATGTTCAAAGAGCGGGCCGTGCCCTGGCTGTCCAGATTGAGCGAAGGGGTCATCCGCTCCCGGACCCTGCGGGTGTTCGGCATGGGGGAGTCGGCGGTGGAAGCGCTGTTCCGGGACCGGATGAACCAGCTGCAAAACCCCACCCTGGCGCCCTACGCCAAGGAGGGGGAGGTGGAACTGCGCGTCACCGCCAAAGCGGCCACGGCGGAAGAGGCGGACGCCCTCATCGCCCCAGTGGAGGCGGAGGTGCGCGCCCTTTTGGACGACCTGGTGTACGGCGCGGACGTGTCCGGTCTGGAACAGGTTGTGCTGGAGGGGGCCAGGGACCGTGGGCTCACCCTGGGAACGGCGGAGAGCTGCACCGGGGGGCTTATCGCCAAGCGCATCACCGACGTGCCCGGGGCGGCCTCTGTTTTCAAGGGCGGCATCGTCAGTTACCACTGCGAGGTAAAGGCGGGGGTGCTGGGCGTGTCCCAGGCCCTGTTGGATGAGAAGGGCGCGGTGTGCGCTGAGGTGGCGAGGGAGATGGCCCTGGGCGCCCGCCGTGTGCTGGGCTGTGACCTGGCGGTAGCCGTCACCGGGGTGGCGGGCCCGGACCCTGACGAGCGGGGCAATCCGGTGGGGCTGGTGTTCACCGCCCTGGCCGCGCCCGACGGCTGCTGGGTAAAGAAGCTGAACCTGGCCAGTCAGGCCGCCCGGCGGGACCGCACCCGGAATCTGGCCGCCAACCACGCCCTGGACATGGTCCGGCGGTGGCTGGCGGGACTGAATCCGGAAAAGGACTGCAAGGAGGCGGAGGGGTGAGGCGCTGGAAAACGGCACTGCCGGCGGTGCTGTGCGCGGCGCTGCTGGCGGGGCTCTGGGTCCCGGCCTCCGGCTCCGCCGCCGGCGTGTACCTGATGGCGGTGAACGACCGGGTTCTGGTGGATGTCACGGCCGAGAATATGCCCGCCGTGGCGGGCGGGGTTCTGTATGTGCCCTATACCATGCTGTCAAACCGGGACCGCGGCATCAATCTGGGGGTGACCGCCATGTACAGCACCACACGGAGGACGGTGCTGGTCACCGACGGCCACCGGGGTGTGGAGTTCGACACCCGGTCCAACACCTCCCAGGACCTGATGGGCAATCCCCTTGGCGTCCGCGCCATGGTCCGCAACTCTATGGTATTCGTCCCCATCGACTGGCTGTGCCAGTATTTCGGGTCCATCAGCTGCACCCGCACCCGCACCCGGTACGGCACCTTGATCAGAGTGACCAGCGCCGCCGCCACGCTGGGGGACCGGGAGTTTGTGGACGCGGCGGAAAACCAGCTGGCGGCCAGCCTGCAAAACTATCTGGCCTCCGGGGGCAGGGGGGAGGACGACCCCGCTCCCTCGGAAGAAGTGCAAGCCTCCGACCCGCCCAGCGGCGCGGAACTGTTTCTGGCCTGCCGCTGGGGCGGCGAGACGGCGGAATGCGCCCAGCTGCTGGAGGGGCGGTCCCATCGGGGCCTGTTCCTGTTCACCTGTGAAGAGCTGGAGAAGCAGGACGGTCTGATTCGCCGCCTGGTGGGGGCGGGTCATACGGTGGGGCTGGCCCTCACCGGAGAGGACGGGGCGGACTGCCTGCGTCAGGCGGAGAAGGGCCGGGGCCTGCTGGCCGCCGCCGCCCGGTACAACGCCCTGGTGGTGAGCGCCGACGGCCTGGACGAACCGGGCCGGAAGGAACTGGCCCAGTCGGGCTATGTGGTGTGGTCCGCCACCGCGCACAGCGCGGAATATTCCTCAGGTTCCGCCTTAGTGCGGGGACTCAGCGCCCGGCGGGTGAACTATGTGGAGCTAAACTGCGGCACAGGGTCCACAGCCCTGCTGCGCGGAATGCTGAATGCCATAGAGGACGAAAACTGCCAGCTCTATCAAGCCACTGCTCCGGCGCTGGGCTGACTGGTTCAGCAAAGCCTCCCCCGGCCGGGGGAGGCTTTTTTGATGCCGCCATATCGTCTGGCCATATCCGGCGGGGCAGACCCGGACAAAAACGCCCCCTGTCCGGAGACAAGGGGCGCGCGTTTTTGTTTAAGCGGAGGCGCCGGGCAGCAGGCACAGCACCAAGGTAAGAACCATGAACACAATGGCCACCCATTTGGTCATGCGGGCCAGCCGGGCGTCGGCGGATTTGGCCTTGTTTTTGGACAGAAACGTGTCCGCTCCACCCGCAATGGCTCCGGACAGGCCGGCGCTCTTGCCGGACTGAAGCATCACCACGGCGATGAGGGCCAGGGACAGGATGAAGTAGATAATAGACAAAATGAGCTGGGGCGTGGTCATTTCACTCAAATCCTTTCGGTAATAACATCGTATCAGCGGGCTTGGCCCGCACAGGTATCAAGTATGATACCACAAGTTTTCCCGGATTGCAAGGGTTTTCTTTCACAATGGGAGCGCAGACAGGGGCCTCGCGCTGAATCCCCACTCATTTGTGGTAGAGCTGGCTACCCTGGTACCGGGGGGTGCAGGTCAGCCGCAGCCCCAGCTTGGAGTAGGTGGAGCTGTCGGCGGCAGTGAGGATAACGGAGGAGTGGGCCTCGCAGTCCCGGAGCTTGTTCAGGCTGTCCAGAGCCTGAGCGGCCAGGGGGACGGTGGCGGTGGAGATGGCCAGGGCGATGAGCACCTCGTCGCTGTGGAGGCGCGGGTTGCGGCTGCCCAGGTGGCCGATTTTCAGCGCCTGGATGGGCTCGATGGCCTCCCGGGAAATGAGGTGGGTTTTTCGGTGGATGCCCGCCAGCGCCTTCAGCGCGTTGAGCAGGGCGGAAGCCGCCGCCCCCATGAGCTCCGAGGTCTTGCCCACCACGACCCGTCCGTCGGGGAGGCGGATGGCGGCGGCGGGCTCCCCGGTCTCCTCCGCCTTGGCCTCGGAGGCCTCGATGACGGGCCGCAGCTCCGGCCCCGCGTGGGCCTGCTTCATCAGCAGCTCCAGCTTGTATACGGTCTCGTCGCTGCCCTGTCCCCGGCGGCGGTCGCACAGGGCGGCGTAGTAGCGCCGGACAATCTCCTGCTTGGCGGCGGCGCACACCGTTTCGTCGTCCACGATGCAGCTGCCCACCATGTTCACCCCCATGTCGGTGGGGGATTTATAGGGGCTCTCCCCCATAATCTCCTCAAACATGGCCTGGAGGACGGGGAACACCTCCACGTCCCGGTTGTAGTTCACCGTGGTCTCCCCGTAGGCCTGGAGGTGGAAGGGGTCGATCATGTTCACGTCGTTGAGATCTGCCGTGGCCGCTTCATAGGCCAGATTTACCGGGTGCTTCAGCGGCAGGTTCCAGATGGGGAAGGTCTCGAATTTGGCGTACCCTGCCCGGACTCCCCGGACATGGTGGTGGTAGAGCTGGGACAGGCAGGTAGCCATCTTTCCCGAGCCGGGACCGGGGGCAGTGACCACCACCAGGGGCTTTTCCGTCTCGATATAATCATTTTTGCCAAAGCCCTGGTCGGATACAATCCGCTCCACATCGTGGGGATAGCCGGGAATGGGGTAGTGGAGGTACACCTTCACCCCCAAATCCTCCAGGCGGCGCTTGAAGGCATCTGCGGCGTTTTGTCCCGCGTACTGGGTGATGGCCACGCTGCCCACGTACAGTCCCTCCCCCCGGAAGGTGTCGATGAGCCGCAGCACGTCCTCGTCATAGGTGATGCCCAGGTCCCCCCGGACTTTGTTCTGCTCGATGGCGGCGGCGTTGATGACCACCACCACCTCCACACTGTCCCGCAGTTCCAGCAGCATCCGGATTTTGCTGTCCGGGGCGAAACCGGGGAGCACCCGGGCGGCGTGATAGTCGTCAAACAGCTTGCCGCCGAACTCCAGGTACAGTTTGCCGCCGAACTGGGCGATGCGCTCCCGGATGCGGGCGGACTGGGTGTCCACATAACGCTGGTTGTCAAATCCAATTTTGTTCTCCATGTTTTCCGGGCCGGTACGCCGGGCGGCGGCCCACTCCCCCCTCTATGCACATTCCTCCAGATTTTAGCACAAACCCGCCCGTTGGGCAAGGGTAATCTCCCACTCTTGACAGGGTTTCTCCCCCAGGGTAAAATAGAGGGACAACAGATGAAAGCAAGGGATATTATGCAAGAGATTATCCTGCTCAAGCAGGGAGAGATGGTGCTCAAGGGCCTGAACCGCCGGGGCTTTGAGGAGAAAATGATGGGCAACGCCAAGCGGCGGCTGAAAAAATACGGCTCCTTCAAGGTCTACACCCGTCAGTCCACCACCTACGTGGAGCCCCTGGACGACAGCGCCGACTTTGAGGGCGCCTGGGAGGCCATGGGCAAGGTGTTCGGCGCGGTGGGGGTGTGCCGGGCCAGGGCCTGCCCCAAGGACAAGGACGAAATCGTCAAGTGCGCGGTGGAGTACCTGGGAGACAAGCTCCAGGCCGCCAAGTCTTTTAAAGTGGAGTCCAAGCGGGCGGACAAAACCTTCCCCATGACATCCATCCAGCTGTCCCAGTATGTGGGCGGGGAGCTCCATGACCGTTTCCCGCACCTGGAGGCGGACATGCACCACCCGGAGCTGACGGTCCACGTGGAAGTGCGGGATTTTGACGCTTATATCCACGCCGACCCGGAACCGGGGGCGGGGGGCCTGCCCGTGGGCATGGGGGGGCGGGCGCTGTCCCTGCTGTCCGGGGGCATCGACTCCCCCGTGGCCTCCTGGATGGTCGCCAAGCGGGGGGTCATCGTGGACATGGTCCACTACTACTCCTACCCCTACACCTCCCCGGAGGCCAAGGAGAAGGTACTGGACCTGGCCCGGCTGCTGGTGCCCTACACGGGGAAGCAGTGCGTCCACGTGGTGCCCTTCACCAAAATCCAGGAGGAGCTGCGCCGCTCCTGTCCCGAGGAACTGTTTACCATCCTCATGCGGCGGTTCATGATGCGCATTGCCTGCCGGGTGGCGGAAAAGAACGGTATTCAGGCCCTGGTCACCGGGGAGTCGGTGGGGCAGGTGGCCAGCCAGACCCTGGACGCCCTGGCCTGCACCGACGCGGTGTGCACCCTGCCCGTCCTGCGGCCCCTGGTGGGGATGGACAAGGAGGAGATCGTCCGGATTTCCCGGAAAATTGGGACGTTTGAGACCTCGATCCTGCCCTATGAGGACTGCTGCACCGTGTTCACCCCCAAGCATCCCCGGACCAAGCCCAAGCCGGAGGAGCTGGAGGAGGCCGAGAAAGGGCTGGATATCGACGGCCTGGTCAATGAGGCGGTCGAGAACATCGAACGGGTTATGCTGGACCTGTAGAAATTTCGCGGCAAAAAACGCCCGTCCATGGGCTGCGCTTGAGAGCAAAACCGTCCCCGGCCGATGGCCGGGGACGGTTTTGTCATGCGCGCAGGTGTTCAGGCGGCCGATACTGCAATGCCTCCGCCAAATGGTGGACGGCAATATCCTCCGCCCCGTCCAGGTCCGCGATGGTCCGGGCCACCCGGAGGATGCGGTCATAGCCCCGGGCGGTGAGCCCCAGCCGGTCGTAGGCACCCCGGATGAGCTGCCGGCAGGGCTGGTCCAGCTTGCAGTAGTCCCGCAGCTCCCGGGGGCCCATCTGGGCGTTGCAGGCCGGACCCTCCGGGCCGTACCGGGCGGTCTGCACCCCCCGGGCGGCGTTGACCCGGGCCCGGATGGCGGCCGAGGACTCCGCCGGAGGGATGTTCCCGGACAGCTCGTCGTAGTCCAGGGAGGGGACGTCCACGCAGATATCGATGCGGTCCAGCATGGGCCCGGACAGCCGGGACAAGTACCGCCGCACCGCCTGTTCCGTGCAGGTGCACCGCCCGGAGGGGTGGCCGTACCACCCGCACTTGCAGGGGTTCATGGCGCACACCAGCATGAACCGGCTGGGATAGGTCACCGAGCCGGACACCCGGGAGATCTGGGTCTGTCCGTCCTCCAGGGGCTGGCGGAGGACCTCCAGCACGTCGGAGTGGAACTCGGGCAGCTCGTCCAGGAACAAAACGCCGTTGTGGGCCAGGGAGATCTCCCCCGGCCGGGGGTTGGACCCGCCCCCGGTCATTCCGGCGGCGGAGATGGTGTGGTGGGGGGCACGGAAGGGGCGGCGGCGGACCATGGGGTGCTCCTTGGTGGTGAGGCCCATGACGGAGTAGACCTCCGTACAGGCCAGGGCCTCCGCCCAGGTCAGGTCGGGGAGGATGGAGGGCAGGCGCTTGGCCATCATGGACTTGCCCGAGCCGGGACTGCCGGACATGAGCACATGATGGCCTCCGGCCGCGGCGATTTCCAACGCCCGCTTGGCGTGCTCCTGTCCCTTTACCTCGGAGAAGTCCGGCCCCTGGAGAGGAGGCAGCTCGTCCCGCCACGCCGGGGCGGGGGAGATGGGCCGCTCCCCGGACAGGTGGCGGGCCAGTTCCTCCACCGTATGGACGGGAAACACCTCCAGTCCACCCGTCAAAGTGGCCTCGGGCGCGTTGTCGGCGGGGACAAACAGCCGGGTGATGCCCGCCCGCTTCGCCGCCAGCGCCATGGGCAGCACTCCGGGCACCGGCCGCAGCCGTCCGTCCAGAGACAGCTCGCCGATAAAGGCGGAATTTTTTTCATTTTTCAGGGAGAGCTGGCTCCCGGCACACAGAATACCCACCAGGATGGGCAGGTCGTACACCGTGCCCGCCTTGCGCTGTCCGGCGGGGGCCAGGTTCACCGTGATGCGGGAGACGGGAAAGTCAAAGCCGCTGGATTTGACGGCGGAGCGCACCCGCTCCCGGGCCTCCTTCACAGCGGCGTCGGGCAGGCCCACCACGTCGAATGCGGGCAGGCCGCCGGACAGAGCGCACTCTGCGGACACCGGGTAGCCGGCCACCCCGTTCAGCCCCAGGGAGGTCACGCTGCACACCATGGGAAGCACCTCTTTTCCTGTCGTTTTTCAATACTTTACCACGATTTCTTCCATTTCGCAAGGCCCGCCGGAAAGGCCGGAATGGAAGGGGCTGGAAGGGGGCGTCTCCCAGAAACTTTGCGGGAAAAAATGATGATTTGCAATTGCAAAATGGGAGAGAATGTGATAAGCTTGACAATGCGAAACGGAACGGACCGTATGAGGGAACGTTCTCATATGTAAAAGGAGGAAAAACGCCTATGGCACGCAAGTTCAAAACTATGGACGGCAACACCGCCGCCGCCCACGTGTCCTACGCCTTCACCGAGGTAGCCGGCATCTATCCCATCACGCCGTCCAGCCCCATGGCCGACAACGTGGACCAGTGGGCCGCCGCCGGCCGGAAGAACATTTTCGGCCAGCCCGTCAAGGTCATTGAGATGCAGTCCGAGGCCGGCGCCGCCGGCACCGTTCACGGCTCTCTGGCCGCCGGAGCTCTGACCACCACCTACACCGCTTCTCAGGGCCTGCTGCTGATGATCCCCAATATGTACAAGATCGCCGGTGAGCTGCTCCCCTGCGTGTTCCACGTGTCTGCCCGTACCGTGGCCAGCCACGCGCTGAACATTTTCGGCGACCACTCCGACGTCATGGCCTGCCGCCAGACCGGCTTCGCCATGCTGGCCGAGGGCAACGTCCAGGAGGTCATGGACCTGGCCGCCGTGGCCCACCTGGCCTCCATCGAGGGCCGCGTGCCCTTCCTCAACTTCTTCGACGGCTTCCGCACCTCCCATGAAATCCAGAAGGTTGCCATCTGGGATTATGACGACCTGGCCGAAATGGTGGACTGGAAGGCCATCGAGGACTTCCGCGCCCGGGCCCTGAACCCCGAGCGCCCCGTCATGCGCGGCTCCCACGAGAACGGCGACATCTTCTTCCAGCACCGCGAGGCCTGCAACAAGTACTACGACGCCATCCCCGAGATCGTCGAGGAGTACATGGGCAAGGTCAACGCCAAGCTGGGCACCAACTACCAGCTGTTCAACTACTACGGCGCCGAGGACGCCGACCGGGTCATCATCGCCATGGGCTCCATCTGCGACGTGGCCGAGGAAGTCATCGACTACCTGAACGCCCACGGCGAGAAGGTGGGCCTCATCAAGGTGCGCCTGTACCGCCCCTTCCGCGCGGACAAGCTGCTCTCCGCCATCCCCGCCACCTGCAAGCACATCGCCGTGCTGGACCGCACCAAGGAGCCCGGCGCCCAGGGCGAGCCTCTGTATCTGGACGTGGTCACCGCTCTGGCCAACGCGGGCCGGACCGACATCTCCGTCATCGGCGGCCGCTACGGCCTGGGCTCCAAGGACACTCCTCCCGCCAGCGTGTTCGCTGTCTACGAGGAACTGGCCAAGGCTGAGCCCAAGCGCCAGTTCACCATCGGCATCGTGGACGACGTGACCAATATGTCCCTGGAGGAGAAGCCCTCCCCCAACACCGCGGCCGAGGGCACCATCGAGGTCAAGTTCTGGGGTCTGGGCGGCGACGGCACCGTGGGCGCCAACAAGAACTCCATCAAGATCATCGGCGACCACACCGACAAGTACGTCCAGGCGTACTTCCAGTACGACTCCAAGAAGACCGGCGGCGTGACCATCAGCCACCTGCGCTTCGGCGACCAGCCCATCCGCGCCCCCTACTATATCAACAAGGCCGACTTCGTGGCCTGCCATGTGCC
>CANOBV010000053.1 GCA_947564255.1 uncultured bacterium
GGGTGATAAGCTGGCGGGGGATACGGAAGTGTGAAAACTGTATTTCTTCATCGCCGCAGAAATAATCTGATAAAGTTACGTTCGGCATTGGGTGCCCCTCCTTGTTGAGCACGAAGAAAGCACGATTGACGTTGATTGTCAAATCGTGCTTTCTTCTGCCTGTTTGATTTTGTCACAAAGGTTTGCTTTTTCGGTAACTGCCTGATAAATTAGTGATTCCTGTCTTGTTCTTTATCGGGCACTACCTCAAGGGCAGGGGGCTATTTATCACTTCAAATGCCAGATATCCTTGTTATACTGGGCGATGGTCCGGTCGCTGGAGAAGAACCCGCTGCGGGCGGTGTTCACCAGCATCTTCCGGGCCCAGAAGGGCTTGTCGCCGTAGTCGTGGATGGCCCGGTCACGGGCGGCAATATAGCTCTCCACGTCCAGCAGGGACATAAACCAGTCCTTGCCGGTGATGTCGGTCCACAGGGCCTTCAGAGCGTCCGCGTCGCCGTACTTGGTGAGGGCCGGGTCCAGCAGGAAGTCCACCAGGGGCTTCACGTCCGGGCGGTGGTAGTAGATCTCGGACTGGTAGCCCAACTTGGGGTCCCGGGCCTTCTGCTCGTACAGCTCGATGATCCAGTTGCTGGACGCGCCGAAGCTGTAGATGTTGTCCGGGCCCACCAGGTCGGCGATTTCCACGTTGGCCCCATCCCGGGTGCCCAGGGTCACCGCGCCGTTGGCCATGAACTTCATGTTGCCGGTGCCGCTGGCCTCCTTGGAGGCCAGGGAGATCTGCTCGGAGATGTCGCAGGCGGGGATGAGCTTTTCCGCCCAGGAGACGTTGTAGTTCTCCACCATCACCACCTGGAGCCAGGGGCGGACCTGGGGGTCGTTCTCAATGAGCTGGCGCAGGCAGAGGATCAGGTGGATGATGTGCTTTGCCATCACGTAGGCCGGGGCGGCCTTGGCGCCGAAGATGACGGTGACGGGCCGCTCGGGGATCCTGCCCGCCTTGATGTCCAGATACTTTCGGATAACGTACAGGGCGTTCATCTGCTGGCGCTTGTACTCGTGGAGGCGCTTCACCTGGATGTCGAACACGGACTCGGGGTCCATCTCGATGCCCTGCTCCCGGCGCAGGGTGTCGGCCAGGCCCCGTTTGTTGTCCGCCTTGATGGCCGCCATTTTGTCCAGCACAGCGGCGTCGTTGTAGAAGTCCATCAGCTTGTTCAGCCGGTTGGGGTCGCAGCGCCACTCCCGGCCCACGCACTCATCCAGCAGGGAGGCCAGCTCAGGGTTGCAGACCTCCAGCCAGCGCCGCAGGGTGACGCCGTTGGTCTTGTTGTTGAATTTTTCCGGGTAGATGTCGTGGAAGTGCTTCAGCTCGGAGCCCTTGAGGATGTCGGTGTGGAGGGCCGCTACGCCGTTGACGGAGTACCCGTAGTGGATGTCCATGTGGGCCATGTGGACGGTCTCGCTGACCACCTTTTTGCCGTCCTTACCGGTGTGCTCCTGGGTCTGGATGATGCCCACCGCCGGGTCGGGATGGGCGGCGCGGGCCCGAGCGTCCAGCTCCCGGAGGATGGGCACCAGCTGGGGAGCCACCTTCTCAATGAAGGACAGGGGCCACTTCTCCAGGGCCTCGGCCAGGATGGTGTGGTTGGTGTAGGCGCAGGTCCTGGCCACCTGGTCCACCGCCTGGTCCATGGTGAGGCCCCGGTCCACCAGCAGGCGGACCAGCTCGGGGATGACCATGGAGGGGTGGGTGTCGTTGATCTGGATCACCACGTGGTCGCTGATGGTATGGGGGTCAAAGCCCCGCTCCTCCAGCTCCTTGAGCACCAGCTGGGCCCCGGCGGACACCATGAAATACTGCTGGTACACCCGGAGCAGCCGTCCGGCCTCGTCGCTGTCGTCGGGGTACAGGAAGGAGGTGAGCCGGGCGGGCAGGTCGGTCTTGTCGAAGTCGATGCCCTCAGCGGGGGCGGGGGCGGGGTGCTCCACGTCGAACAGGTGGAGGCGGTTGGCAAGATCGGTATGGGCACCGGGGACGGCGATGTCGAAGAGCTTGGCCTTCACGCCGCCGAAGCCGAAGGGGACCTCAAATTCCACCCCGGTGGGGATGAGCCAGCTCTCGTCCTCGATCCAGGGGTTGGGATACTCGTTCTGCTTGTTGTGGGAAAACTTCTGCTGGAACAGGCCGTAGTGGTAGTTGAGGCCCACGCCGTCGCCGGGCAGGCCCAGGGCGGCGATGGAGTCCAGGAAGCAGGCGGCCAGACGGCCCAGGCCGCCGTTGCCCAGGGAGGGCTCAGGCTCCTGCTCCTCGATGGCGGACAGGGACTTGCCGCACTGGGCCAGCGCGTCCTTCACCTGGTCAAAGACGCCCAGGGCCAGCAGGTTATTGCTCAGCAGCTTGCCGATGAGGAACTCGGCGGAGAAGTAGTACAGCTTCCGCTCTCCGGCGGGAGCGGGACGGGCCTGGGACAGCTCCTGGGTGAGCTGGAGGAGCACATGGTACAGCTCGCCCTCGGAGCACTGGGCGGGCTCCTTGTGATATCTGGCCTGGGCCAGCTCTCCCATCCGTTGTTTCACGTCCATGATATATGCGTCTCCTTTCAAATCCGGTGTCACCGCCCAAAGGCGGCGGGTCTGAAAACGTTACCAGTCAAGGAACTGGAAGGGTTTTCCCCCTTCCAGCCTTCACCGAAAGTATATCCCGCTTTGCCCGTTTCGTCAAAGGTTTTATGAACAAAAATACAGAATTTTTCCCGCCTGTTTCGGGCACAACTTATGAAAAAGGGGGCAAATGCCCCCTCTGCCGTCACGTTTTTCCGTTTTCTGCCTGGGGACGGGCCCTCTCCACCGTCAGCGCCCCCCCGCAGGTACAGCGGTAGCGTTCCGGGTGGTCCACCAGGGGGGAGCGCTTCATCCGGGGGATGCGCCGCCCGCACCGGGCGCACACCACCCAATAGCGCACGGGGCGGTTATCCTCTATGCCCAGGGCGCTGAAGCTGTCGGTGCGCCGGATGTTCAGGCCGTAAGCGGTGTTCATACGCTGGGCATACCCCTGCCACCGGGCCCCGTGGTTGGCACAGCCATAGCAGGTGTGGAGCACCTCGTGGGCCAGTACCTGGAGAATGGCCTCCTCGCTGCCCTGCTCCGCCAGTTTGGCGGACAGCTCGATGGTGCAGCGGCCCTCACGGCGGATGCAGCAGCCGAACCGGGTCCGGGCCCGGCGGTTCAGCCGGACCTGGGGGCAGATATCCTGGGAGACGGGAACCCGGACGGCCTTGGCCAAGGCAATGGCTTTGGACAGCAGCGCGTCGATGTATTCCTGAGTCATGCTATCCTCCCAGCCGGACAGGCACCGTTTTGGTCATGGTCAGGGAATCCGGTGTGACGGAACACTCCGCCGCCAGCAGCTTGACGCCCGCCTTGGCCGCCTCCCGCAGGGCCGCGCCGAATTCCGGGTGGGTGCGGTCGTTGGGGGAGAAGGCGGTCATCCCCTCCATCTGGACCACCACGCACACCGCCGCCTCATACCCCGCCTGACGGCAGGCGATGAGCTCCCGCAGGTGCTTCACCCCCCGCTCTGTTGGGGCGTCGGGGAACAGGGCCAGCCCGTTTTCCTCCAGGGTGCAGCCCTTGACCTCAATAAATCCGCTTCGGCCGTTTTCCGGCAATTCCCAATAGAAATCGAACCGGGAATTTCCCCAGGCGGTCTCCGGCCGAAGCAGGGTGGGCCGGGGCAGACCCTGTTCCGAACCCAAGCCCGCCGCCATCCACTCCGCGAACACCTTGTTGGGGGCCTGGGCGTCCATGTTGATGAGCAGGGGCGGCAGGCCGGGCCGGACCTTCTCCACAGCCACCAGGTCGTATTTTGTCTTGCGGGCGGGGTTGGAACTGCCCTCCAAGTACACCGTACAGCCGGGGAGCAAGAGCTCTTTGCAGCGCCCGGTATTCTTCACGTGGACGGTCTCCATCCGGCCCTCCAGCTCCACTTGCGCGATGAAGCGGTTGGGCCGGGCCAGGAACCGGGCGGCGTGTATGTCTTGATAGGTCACGCGTCATCCTCCGCCTCTTTGGGAGGCTGGTCCGCCGCCTCCGGCTCCGGCGGGAGCTGAATCTCATCTTCCGCTTCAGCGGGGGGGACTGGGGCGGCCTCTTTCGCAGGGGCTGGCTGGGGCATGGGCTGGTAGGGCAGGAGAATATCCACGCCGCAGGCCAGCGCCACCCCCACCAGAGTCTCAAAAAGCCGGTCGATGGAGTAGACGGCGGGGGTATCCCCAATGCTGTGGTTGACGGTGACGCACAAAAAAACGATGCAGGCCATGGCGGCGCAGCCTGGTTTTTTGATGGCCAGACACAGTTTGATGATGGGGATGAGCATGACCGACAGCACTGCGTACCGGAGCAGTTCAATATACAGCACGCCCAGCGTGTCCAGGCTGTACACCACCAACACCCCCACCACACCGCCGATAAGGGTTCCGGTCATGCGGTTGATGGACGACTCAATGGTTTTGCCGGCGGAGTTTTGGATGCAGACCACGGCGGCGATCATGGAGTAAAAACCGGAGGCCTCCCGGAAATAGGCCAGAAGGCCGCACAGAAACACCGCGACCACTGTCTTGATGATGCGCATACCGACCCAGTGCCGGTGCTCAGGAGTCAGAATATGGGTGTGATGCTGTTCCATCTCGCACCTCCGTCAGGTTGTTTTTAGTATCATATCACAATGCGAAAGGCCCCGCAACAGGCTTTTTCCCCAGCTTGTCCTTTCTTTTCTCTGTTTCTTGTGCTAAAATACCCAATGAGGTGATTTTATGCACATTCCAAAGGGAGATACCGCCCTGCTGGAGCTGGTCCGGTTTGACCGGGCGCTGGCGGCGGCGCTGGAGCCCTCTCCAGACTACGATATTACAAAATGGCTGTACGTTCCAAATCATTACGGAGAGTACCGTTATATCCTGGGCACACGGGGGGAGCGCCCGCTGATCTGCGTGGGGGTGAACCCCTCCACCGCCGCCCCCGGCGGTTTGGACAACACCCTGAAATCGGTGGAGCGGGTGGCCCTGCATAACGGCTACGACAGCTTTATCATGTTCAACGTCTATGCCCAGCGGGCCACCCGGCCGGAGGACATGGAGCGGACCTGCAACGCCGCCCTCCACGCCGAGAACATGCGGGCCTTCGACTATGCCCTGTCCCTGGACAAGGCCGAAAGCCCGGCGGTGTGGGCGGCCTGGGGGGCGGTCATTGAGAAACGGGATTACCTGCCCCAGTGCGTCCGGGACATGATCGCGGTGGGGGAGCGCCGGAACGCCCGGTGGTTTTCCGCCGGAAAGCGGACCAAGGCGGGCCACCCTCACCACCCGCTGTATCTGCGCAAGGACAGCGCCCTGGACCCCTTCGACGTGGGGGCCTACCTGGACAGCCTGGACTGACCGGTCCCAATTTTGCAAAGTTTTCTTTGCAAACCGTATTGACAAGTACACTTGGCGGTGCTATGATAGTCATACCAAGTAAACTTGGCAATATGATCTGGGAGGTCCGCCTTATGGACAGAGAAGAAATTTTGAAAAAGAGCCGGGAGGAGAACAAGGACCGGGACCTGGTGGAGCTGGAGGTTCTCCACAGAGCCAACAACATAGCTCTCAGTGTGAGCATGTTGATCTGCGCCCTCGTCAGCGTGCTCCACGCCATCTTTCAGGACAGCCCGGACTACGCCGTCTGGATCGTACAGTTCGGCATACTGTCTACCGTCATGCTGGTGAAATTCGCCAAGCTGCGCCGCCGCCACGAGCTGCTCCTCGGCCTGCTGTACGGGGGATTTTGTGTGTGCTTTTTTGTATTCTACCTGCACTTTGGGCTGGGGGTCTTTTGATGGATGAAAGCCTGATTTTGAAAAACCGCCTCAAGGAGGCCCGGACAGAGGCGGGGCTGTCCCAGGCGGCGCTGGCCCAGCTGGTGGGCGTGTCCCGAAACACCGTCAGTTCCATCGAGACGGGGCAGTTTAACCCCACCGCCAAGCTGGCGCTGATTCTGTGCGTGGCGCTGAACAAAAAATTTGAGGAGCTGTTCTATTTTTAAAAACCGCTGGCAGCAGGTTCTCAACATGAAAGACCCCTCGGCGCGCCGCGCCGAGGGGTCTTTCATGTTGAGATAAGGCGGCGGGGGCCTACCGGGCCAAAAACCCCGCTTGTTCCAATGCCGCGGCCGCCCGGTCAAAGGCCTCCTGGCTGGGGCAGCGCAGGGTGTGAAGGTGGATGCCGTCGGTCAGCGCCGACAGGGGCCGGGCGCCGTTTTCGCTGACTTTCCGCATAAACTCAAAGACGTCGTATCGAGAGGAGAGGTCCAGCGGTCCGGTGAGCTGTCCGTACACAGGGTGTTCCACGATGACATTTTCCACGGTACATCCCTGGTCTACGATCAGGGTCAGTTCCTGCTCCATGGCCTCCCCGCTGTGGAGGCAGGCCACGGTGCGGATGAATCCAGCCCGGGGGCGTTCCAGCACATAGCCCCGGGGTGTGGCGGTGATTTCAGCCCCTGCCGCCCGGAGCAGGGCCACGTCGCCCACAATGATCTGGCGGCTCACCGACAGCTTCTGAGCCAGGGCGGTGGCGGACAGGGGGCGGTCGGCAGTTTTTAAATAGTCCAGGATGCGCTCCCGGCGCTCATTGGTGCTCATGGCAGGGCCTCCCTCCGGTAAAATGCGGTTTATCGAAAGTATAGCACATGCCCCCGCCTTTGACAATCCCCGAGCCGGGCGGTCGAGGCCCGGTAAATGCGTCTGCGGCGAGGCCCGGTTGTGACGAAAAATCTCTTACAAGCCGCTGTTATGGATTTAACAGGGGGTTCTCAAAATTTTTTTCGTCAAAAATAAAACTATTAAATCTGAGCATTGAATTGTCGATGTACATGTGGTAAACTGTATACCTAGCAAAAAATTTCAGAATAGGAGGAACCCCAAGATGAACATTCTGGTCTGTGTCAAGCAAGTGCCTGACACCACCGAGATCAAGATCGATCCGGTGAAGAACACGCTGATCCGCGACGGCGTGCCCAGCATCGTCAATCCCTTTGACGGCTATGCCCTGGAGGCGGCCGCCCGCATCAAGGACAAGAATCCCGACACCAAGATCGTGGTGCTGTCCATGGGCCCCCCGCAGGCTACTGCGGCCCTGAAGGAGTGTCTGGCCATCGCGGCCGACAAGGCGTATCTGGTGTCCGGCCGGACCTTCGGCGGCTCCGACACCCTGGCCACCAGCTATATCCTCTACAACGCCGTGAAGAAGGTGGAGGAGCTGGAGGGCGCGAAGTTCGACGCCATCTTCTGCGGCAAGCAGGCCATCGACGGCGACACCGCGCAGGTGGGCCCCGAGCTGGCCGAGCACCTGGGCTACCCCCAGGTGACCTACGGCCTGGAGGCCGAGGTGGACGGCGATATGCTGAAGGTGAAGAAGGAAGTGGAGGAGGGCGTGGAGGTCATCGGCGTGAAGTTCCCGTGCCTGGTGACCTACACCAAGCCCGCCTGGGACCCCCGCTACCCCACCATCAAGCGGAAGATGGCTGCCAACCGGGCGGAGATTCCCGTGCTGGGCGACGACGCGTTCCCCGACATCGACACCACCCGCATTGGACTGAAGGGCTCTCCCACCAACGTGAAGAAGACCTTCGTGCCGCAGAAGAAGACGGGCGGCGTGAAGATCAAGGAAGAGGACAACGCCGCGTCCGCCAAGAAGCTGTTTGAGCTGCTCAGCGCGGCCAGCATCATTTAAGGGAGGGTTGAGCAATGGAAGCCAAGACCAAGGATCTGTGGGTATTTGTAGAGACCAATGAGGACGGCACCGCGAAGAACGTAGGCATCGAGCTGCTGACCCCCGGCAAGATGATGGCGGGCAAGCAGGGCGGCGCTCTGGTGGCGGTAGTCATCGGCAGCGGCGTGGACGAGGCGGTGAAGGCGGCCAACGAGCACGGCGCGGACAAGATCATCGTGGTGGACGGCCCCGAGTACAAGCACTACACCACCGACGCCTACGCCATCGCCCTGTGCACCCTGGTGGAGAAGTACGGCCCCACCAGCATGCTCATCGGCGCGACGAACAACGGCCGCGACCTGGGCCCCCGGGTGTCCTGCCGCCTGCACACCGGCCTGACCGCCGACTGCACCGCGCTGGACATCGACGAGGAGACCGGCAACGTGGCGTGGACCCGTCCCGCCTTTGGCGGCAACCTGATGGCCACCATCATCTGCCCCAACCACCGGCCCCAGATCGGCACCGTCCGTCCCGGCGTGTTCAAGAAGGGCGACGTGACCGCGGCCGGCGCCGAGGTCATCAAGGAAGACATCCATGTGGCGGACGACCAGATCCGCACCCAGGTGATTGAGCTCATCCGCGAGATGGGCGGCGAGAACGTCGATCTCGAGGGCGCTGAGATCATCGTGTCCGGCGGACGCGGCGTGGGCGGCCCCGAGGGCTTCGACACCATCAAGGCCCTGGCGGACACCCTGGGCGCAACGGTTGGCGCGTCCCGCGCCGCCGTGGACGCGGGCTGGATTGCCCACGCCCATCAGGTGGGCCAGACCGGCAAGACTGTGGGTCCCAAGCTGTACATCGCCTGCGGCATCAGCGGCGCCATCCAGCACCTGGCGGGCATGAGCAGCTCCGACTGCATCGTGGCCATCAACAAGGACCCCGACGCCCCCATCTTCGACGTGGCCGACTACGGCGTGGTGGGCAACCTCTTTGAGGTCCTCCCCGTCCTGGTGGACGAGATCAAGAAGGCCCGCGGCTGATGATGTGATTTCGTGCCCGCCTCCCGGTGGGGCGGGCACAAATTTAAAATCAAGAAAGGATAATGCGCCATGAATTTCCATTTTAATGAGGAAGAGCAGGAAATCCTTGACATGCTCCACGACTTCTGCCTGAAGGAGGTCGCTCCCATCGCCGCCGAGGTGGATGAGAACGAGCGCTTCCCCGAGGAGACTTGGCACAAGCTGGCCGAGATGGGCATGATGGGCGTCCCCTTCGCCGAGGAGTACGGCGGGGCCGGCCTGAGCTACCTCAATTACATCGGTATCTGCGAAGAGCTGGCCAAGCACTGCGCCACCACCTCCGTCATGGTGTCCGCCCACACCTCCCTGTGCTGCTGGCCCATCAGCCAGTACGGCACCGAGGAGCAGAAGCAGAAGTACCTGTCCAAGCTGTGCTCCGGCGAGTGGCTGGGCGCTTTCGGCCTGACTGAGCCGGGCGCCGGCACCGACGCCGCCATGCAGAAGACCATCGCCGAGGACAAGGGCGACCATTGGGTGCTCAACGGCTCCAAGATTTTCATCACCAACGCGGGCTTTGCCAATGTGTTTGTGGTGTTCGCCATGACCGACAAGTCTCTGGGCACCAAGGGCATCTCCGCCTTCATCGTGGAGCGGGACTTCCCCGGCTTCAAGGTGGGCTCCCACGAGAAGAAGATGGGTATCCGCGGCTCCTCCACCTGCGAGCTGGTGTTCGAGGACTGCATCGTGCCCAAGGAGAACCTGCTGGGTGAGCTGAACAAGGGCTTCAAGGTGGCCATGACCACCCTGGACGGCGGCCGTATCGGCATCGCGGCCCAGGCGCTGGGCATCGCCCAGGCCTCCATCGACGAGTGCGTGAAGTACACCAAGGAGCGCGTGCAGTTCGGCAAGCGCATCAGCCAGTTCCAGAACACTCAGTTCCAGCTGGCCGACATGCAGGCCCATGTGGATGCCGCCCGTCTGCTGACCTACCGCGCCGCCCAGGCCAAGCAGGACCATGAGCCCCACAGCCATCTGGCCGCCATGGCCAAGCTGGTGGCCGCGGAGACCGCTTCCGACGTGACCCGCCGCACCCTCCAGCTCACCGGCGGCTACGGCTACACCCGTGAGTATCCCTTTGAGCGCATGATGCGCGACGCCAAGATCACCGAGATCTATGAGGGCACCTCCGAAGTCCAGCGCATGGTCATCTCCGGCTGGATGGGCGTGAAGTAAGCCTGCTTTTCTTCAAGAGCGTGGGCCGAAAAAGGACCTTGTAATAGGAAAACGTGAAAAAACCGCCCGACCCTTGCAGATACAGGGGTTGGGCGGTTTTCTGTTTTGAAAACTACGGCGGGGGACTGGAAGGACATGGCGGTATCCCCATTAGAATAGATTGAGAAGTTCTAAAACCTGCTCTTTTTCAGCCAGTCCGTCGGAGAAAGCCGTGGCGGAGCCGGTGGCCGCCCCCAGCTTGTGGGCGGCGGCGTAGTCCCGGTGCTCCAGCCAGCCCGCCAGGAATCCGGCCACCATGGAGTCTCCCGCTCCCACGGAGTTGACCACCTTGCCCTGAGGCACCCCCAGGCGGTGGACGTTCCCTGTCTCGTCCAGGAGCAGGGAACCGTCCCCCGCCATGGACACCAGCACGTTCCGGGCCCCCCGCTCCTGGAGCTTCCGGGCGCAGTCCTCGATTTCAGCGTCACAGGTCAGGGTTTTGCCGAAGAGCTCCCCCAGTTCGGCGGCGTTTGGCTTGATGAGGAAGGGCCGGTAGGGCAGCACCGCGCACAAAAGGTCTCTTGTGGCGTCCACCACCGTGAGGATGTCACGCCCTTCCAGACGGGCGAGAATGCGCTGGTATACGTCGTCGGGCAGGGAGGCGGGGATGGACCCGGCCAGCACCAGCACGTCCCCGGCCTGGAGCCGGTCCAGCTTGGAAAACAGCTCCTCCAGGGCGGCGGCGGGGATGGCGGGGCCCAGGCCGTTGATCTCCGTCTCCTGCCCCGCTTTGATCTTCACGTTGATGCGGGTGAGTCCTTGGGGCAGCCAGATAAAATCAGTCCGGATACCTGTTTTTTTCAGCCCCTCATTCAGCGCCTGCCCCGTGAATCCGGCCAGGAACCCCAGGGCCACGTTTTCCACCCCCAGGCTGCGCAGGACGGTGGACACGTTGATGCCCTTGCCCCCCCACTGGAGCTCGTCGCTCTCAGTGCGGTTGGTCTCCCCGGCCTCAAAACTGCTCATGCGCACCACGTAGTCCAAGGCCGGGTTAAAGGTGACGGTATAAACCATATTCGGTCAAACCTCCTTGATGTCGGTAAACTCTTTGTAACGGCGGTCGGTCAGCCGGTCGGTGATGATCTGGGCTGCGTCCAACGCCAAAAAGGCGGCGGCGGTGACGGCCCCGAATTTGCTGGAGTCGGCCAGCACCCAGGTCCGGCGGGCGTGGGCGGCGGCGGCGGTCTTCACCATGGCCTCCTCCGGGTCGGGGGTGGTGAAGCCGGGGCCCATGGCGATGCCGTTTACGCCCAGAAAGGCTTTGGTGAAGTTATATTTTTTCAGCCCCTCCATGGCCTCCCCGCCGATGATGGCCAGGGTGCCCGGTTTGAGCACGCCCCCCAGCACATAGGCCCGCAGGCCCCGCCGGGGCAGGCGCTGGACGCACTCCACGCTGTTGGTGACGAAGGTGGCCTTTGTGGCCTGGATGTGCTCCACCATGTGCATGACGGTGGAGCCCGCGTCCAGATAGACCACGTCGTCGTCGGTGATGAGGCCGGCGGCGTACCGGGCGATACGGACCTTTTCCGGCGTGTGGAGCCGGCGCTTGGTGTCCATGTCCGGCTCCTCCGCCCGGAACTCCTCCCGGACGGGCAGGGCTCCGCCATGGACCTTGTTCAGCTTGCCCCGCCGGGCCAGCTCGTTCAAATCCCGCCGGATGGTGGCCTCCGACGCCCCGGTCACTTTACAAAGGTGGGCCACGCTCACCGCCTGCTCCTTGTCCAGCTCGGCCAGAATGGCCTCCATCCGCACCTCAGCCAGCATATCCAGAACTCCTCTCGTTTTTCTTTATCGTATCATCAAAAACGAGCAGAGTCAAGCGGTTTCCTTCACTCCTCCTCCGGGTAGGACACGCCCCACTCCCGGCGCAGGGCGGTCATCAGGGCCATCACGTCCCGGGTGCAGGACAGCATCATGTCCCCCTCCCCCCGGACGGCCTTCTCCATGTCCTCCAGCTCATAGACCAGGGCGTCCGCCGTGCGGCCCGCTTTGACCACCTCCCGCGTCCCGGCGGTCGCCTCCACAATGACGGCCTCCTGGGCCCGGGGGTACTCCATGATCTCGATATACCCCTTTTCGCAGGAGATCACCGCCCGCTTGGGCTGCTTGGAGTGGAGGGACAGGGTGGCGGACACCAGCTGGCCCTCCCGGTTCATCATGGACAGGACGGCGCTCTCGTCCACCCCGGTGGGGGCCTTGCGGACGAAGGACTTCACCTGGTCCGGGCTGGACGCTAGGAACAGCCGGGCCAGGGACAGGGCGTATACCCCGATGTCCAGCATAGCGCCCCCCGCCAGATTCCGGTTGAAGAAACGGTTGTTCATGTCGTAGTCTTTGAAGCTGCCGAAGTTGAGCTGGATCAGGTTCACCCGCCCCAGTTCCCCAGAGGCCACCCGCTCCCGCAGGACCCGGTACAGCGGCATATGGTAGATGGTCATGGCCTCCGCCAGCACCACATGGTTTTCCTCCGCCAGCTTCACCGCCCGGTCCAGTTCCTCACTGTTGAGAGTGATGGACTTTTCGCATAAGACGTGCTTGCCGTGGGTGAGGGCCTGTTCCAGATAGGCCATATGGGTGTTGTGGGGGGTGGTGAGGTAGATGGCGTCGATGTCCGGGTCGGCGAACATCTCATGGTAGTCGGCGTAGACCTTTTTGACCCCGTATTTTTCGGCGAAGGCCACCGCTTTGTCGTGAGTACGGTTGCCCGCCGCGTCCAGGGTGCGGCCCATGGCCTGGAGGGCCCGGGCCATCTCGTTGGCGATGACCCCGGCGCCCAGCACGGCCCAGCGCAGATGTTTCTTTTCCTCCATGGCGAATCCCTGCCTTTCCAGTCGTTCCTTAATTATATCACGCCTGCTTCTTTTTCAGCAAGCCCAGCATAAGCATACCGGCCACGGAGCCGATCAGGATGGCCGCGGCGTAGCCCAGGGGGTTGTGCATGACGGGGAAGACGAACAGTCCGCCGTGGGGCGCGGGGGAGGCGCAACCAAAGGCCATGGACAGGGCGCCCGCCACGGCGGAGCCCGCGATGCAGGAGGGGATGACGTGCAGAGGGTCGGAGGCGGCGAATGGGATGGCGCCCTCGGTGATGAAGGACAGGCCCATGATGAAGTTCACCGGGCCGGACTTGCGCTCTGCGGCGGTAAAACGGTCCTTGAAGAAGATGGTGGCCAGGGCGATGGCCAGGGGAGGCACCATGCCCCCCGCCATGACCGCCGCCATCACCGGGGAGAAGCCGCCCGCCGCCATGGCGATGGAGGCGGTGCCGAATACGTAGGCCGCCTTGTTGATGGGCCCGCCCATGTCGGTGGCCTGCATCCCGGCCACCAGGGCTCCCAGCAGGATGGCGGAGGTGCCGCCCATGGAATTCAACACGTCGATGAGGGCGTTGTTGATCATGCCCACCACGGGGTTGACCAGGCACATGAACGCGCCGATGAACAGCAGGCCCGCCACGGGGTAGATGAGGATGGGCTTGAGCCCCTCCAGGGACTGGGGCAGCTTGTCGCAGGCCCTGCGCAGCATTTTCATGAACCAGCCGCCCACAAACCCGGCCAAAAGTCCGCCCAGGAAGCCGGCGGGGACGATGGGCACGGTGGGGTCGGCGAAGTAGGCGAAGGTGGCGCCGGTGGCGGCCAGAGAGCCGCCCACAAAGCCCACCATGAGGCCGGGGCGGTCGGCGATGGACTGGGCGATGAAGGCCGCCAGAATGGGCACCATGAAGCCGAAGGCGATATTGCCCGCCTTGTTGAAGAAGGCCGGGAGGACCCAGGAGGAGCCGAAGTCGGATGTACCCGCCGCGCCGCCGTCCAGCAGGAAGGACAGGGCCATGATGATGCCGCCGCCGATGACAAAGGGGAGCATGTGAGACACGCCGTTCATCAGGTGCTTGTAGAGGCGGCGGCCCAGGCTCTCGCTGCCGGTATCCTCCTCCACGGCCCCGCCGCCCTGGTGGTGGTAGACGGGGGCCTGACCGTTGACGATCTTCTCAATGAGCTCCTGGGGCTTGTTGATGCCGTCGGACACGGGAACCCGGAGCAGGGGCTTGCCGTCAAACCGGGCCAGCTCCACGTTCTTGTCGGCGGCGATGATGATGCCGTCGCAGGCGGCGATCTCCTC
>CANOBV010000054.1 GCA_947564255.1 uncultured bacterium
CTATTGCGAGTGGTATTTGGTGACGGTTCTTCCCTTTGAAGGGCTGGATAACGCCATCTCGGGCATGGGGAGCCGATGGCTCACCATCGTCTATACCGCATCCTTTGCGGTGATCGCGATGCTCCTCTACATATTCTTCCGGTACTTGAAGCTGTTTAAGGACCAGGTTTCTGAACTGAGGCACGTGAACGCTGAGATGGACGAAGCCCGGAAAGCCGCGGAGTTGGCTCGGAAAGAGGCGGAACAGGCCAATATGGCAAAGCAGGAATTTCTGTCCAGCATGAGCCATGATATCCGTACGCCCATGAACGCCGTCATCGGGATGACCTCTTTGGCATTGGACAATACGGACGATCCGGAACGTGTTCAGGATTACTTGAATAAGATCGCACTGTCCAGCAAGCACTTGCTGGGGCTAATCAACGACGTACTGGATATATCCAAAATCGAAAGCGGTAAAATGACGCTGAACGTGGAGCCGGTGTCGCTGAAGGAGGTGATGGACAGCATCGTCAATATCATGCAGCCTCAGGTTGCGGCGAAAAAGCAGCGGTTCAATGTATCCGCCCGGGAGATCCTTTCGGAAAATGTGTACTGCGACGGCGTGCGGCTAAATCAGGTGCTGATCAATCTGCTGGGGAACGCCGTTAAATTCACTCCGGAGAAGGGCGCTGTCCAGATGACCGTGTATCAGGAGGCGCTTCCGAAAGACGCTTCCCGCGTCCGCACCCACTTTCTGGTGAGCGACACGGGCATCGGCATATCGAAGGAGTACCAGAAAACGATATTTGAGTCTTTCAGCCGGGAGGACAACACCCGGGTCCGGAAGACAGAAGGTTCCGGGCTGGGCATGGCAATTACCAAGTGCATTGTGGACGCCATGGGCGGAACGATCTCTGTCCGCAGCGAACAGGGCCAGGGCAGCGAGTTTCATGTTGCGCTCGATCTGGAGCGGGCGGCAGCGCCTGCGGTATCGGAGGCGGCAGGCGGCGCCGAGAGAGCGAGTGACGTGGTACTGAAGGGGAGACGCGTTTTATTGGCGGAGGACAACGAGCTTAACTGGGAAGTGGCGAGAGAACTGCTTTCCATCCTTGAGTTGGAATTGGATTGGGCTGAAAATGGGAAAATCTGCGTGGAAAAATTTGAGAAATCTCCGATTGGATACTATGACGCAATTATTATGGATGTGCGGATGCCAGTTATGAACGGCTACGAGGCGACTGTGGCTATCCGGGGGCTGGAACGGGAGGATGCGGATATCCCCATCATTGCCATGACCGCCGACGCATTTTCGGAGGATATTCAAAGGTGCCTGACGTGCGGCATGAATGACCACTTGGCAAAGCCCATTGATATTCAGACGGTCTCTTGCAAGTTGAAAAAATATCTGAAATAGGGGATGGAGAAAAACGGAGGGCCGGAGAAATGGCCCCCCAAGCCATGCCCTGGTATATGCCGGCGCCCGCTTGTTGGTGGTTGCCTCCCTCAAATCCCCTGTAAATCCGGGCGCAGCAGCGCCCGGATTTTTAAGCCTCCTCCGGCGTATGCGCGTCGTCGCAAAGTCCGCTTCGGTATGCGATGGCAGAAAGCTGAAGGCTGTTTCAAATTTCCTCCCGCTTCCCTATACGTCTCAGATCATTCTTGAAATTTTAAGAGCGGTGCGCTATGATATTAGATGGCGTCAATCCTTAAATTTTCCCGATGGAGGGGAACTCTTATGAAGTTCATGGAAAACAAAAAACTTGCCGTGCGGATCGGCATCATCACAACCATCGTCATTTTGGCCGGAATGACGGTACTATGGCTGTTCGTGTCCACCAACGCCGCCTCCGTAGTCAAAAGCGACATCACCAACCAGATGACCGACGCCGTGGAGTCGAGAGCGGCTATCATTGATACATACGTGCTCTCTGCAGAGGAGTATATGACGGCTTTCGCCTTAGGCGACGAAGTGCGAAATCTGCTTCTGAACCCGGACGATCCGGATCTTCTGGCCCGTGCCCAGAGGTATACTGAGGATTTCGCCGCCGTCAAGGGCGTGTTCGAGGGCCTGTACATCGCCACGCCGGAAACCCATGTCCTCACCCACACCTCCCAGGGGGCCATCGGCATGACCACCCGGTCGGGAGATTCACTGAAGAATTTCCAGGACACCATCCTGTCCCGCCGGGAGCTGACCAACTCCGGCATCATGCAGTCCCCCGGCACGGGTAGCATGATCCTGTCTATGTATTACCCTATTTTCCAGAATCAGCAGTGTATCGGCTACGTGGGGGCGGGCGTATACGCCAGCCATCTTATGGACTCACTGTTGAATCTGAATATCAAGGGCCTGCCCGACAGTGAGTACGTATTCCTGAACGTGGACACAGGGGTATACCTCTATCACGAGGACGGCAGCCTTTTAAACACCAAAACCACCGACGCCGGGTACCTGGAGATCATCCGGCGCATCCAGTCGGACGGCAGCACCCAGGCCAACACCTATTCCTATCGGGACGAACAAGGGGTCAAGCAGCTGGTGGTGTATAAATACCTGCGGGACCGGGGCTGGGTCTTTATGGTGCGGGACAATGCCACAGAGGTTTACGCTGCCGTGACCATGGTGCGTGTGTTGGTGGGCGTGATGTGCGCGGTGATGGCCGCTGCTGTCATTCTGATCACCCTGCTGATCCTGCGGCGGGAGGGCCGGGAACTCATGGTGGTGGAACGGGCCATCGGCCGCCTAGGGGATCTGAACCTCTCTGCCGACCAGGAACTGGAGCCCTTCTACGGCCGCTCCGACGAAATCGGCATGATCGCCCAGACCACCCACCGGGTATGCGGCTGCCTGCGCCAGACCATCGACGATGTAGGCCGCATTCTGGGTGAGATGGCCCAGGGCAACCTCACCGTGAATGTGATGGAAAACGAATCCTATTACATTGGTGACTTCAAGGCCCTGTCCGCCAGCCTCCAGTCCATCCACGCCAACCTGGTGGCCGTCATCCGGGATATCTCCCAGGTGGCCGGCCAGGTAGGGGCCAGCGCGGAACGGGTATCGTCCGGCGCCCAGGCATTGGCCCAGGGGACGACGGAACAGGCCTCCTCCGTGGCGGGACTGATGGAAAACGTGACCGCCATCACCACCCAGATCCAGACCAGCGCGGTGCGCTGCGGCAGCGCCACCCAGCAGGTGAGCCAGGCCACCGGCTACGCCGCTGAAGCGGACGCCAGAATGGAACGGCTCACCGAGGCCACTCGGAACATCGACCAGTCCTCTACCCAGATCGGCATCATCATCAGCACCATTGAGGACATCGCGTTCCAGACCAGCATTCTTGCGCTGAACGCCGCCGTGGAGGCCGCCCGGGCCGGAAGCGCGGGGAAGGGCTTCTCCGTGGTGGCGGACGAGGTGCGCAATCTGGCCTCCAGGTCCGCCGCAGCAGCCCAGAACACCAATGAACTCATCAGCCGCTCCATCCAGAGCTCCAAATCCGGAACCGAGTCCACGGATCTGGCCGTCTCCGCCATGCGGGATATCAGCGGGTGCATCCAGTCCATCAAAATACTGATGGATGAGATCGCCGCCGCCAGCGTCCAGCAGACGGAGATGATCACACTGGTGGAAACCGGAATCAAGGAGATCTCGGTGGTGGTCCAGAGCAATTCCGCCGCAGCGGAAAAGAGCGCGGCAGTGTCTCGAGAACTGTCCCGGCAAGCACAGACGCTGAACGGTCTCATCAGCCGCTTCCGCATCTGACAGAAGGTTTTCCCTCTCATCCGATGAGACGTCCATGCCGCTGCGGCGCCGGCCTTTTGAATCTTCCCGCCTGCCAGACGGTTTCCATTGTATCCCGTCCAAAACAGCTGGGGGACTTCACCGAAATCAAATCTATTTTCTTTCGGCACAGTCTCCCATGAACCTGTCGGCAGCCAAGACAATTTGCAGTAAGGACACCGGACGCAACATCCAAATGCACCGCAATAAACTCCCTATTGGGGGTGCATTTGATGTAATTTGTGCAGTTGGCAGTTTATACTTCCACCCGCGGCGAATTATGCAGTACTGCCTTGACATTTCCAATAGGGTCTAGTATAATACCTGTTGTGCCATTATACGAGGTGTGTCATGAAACTGGATTTGAAGCCTTTAGCCCAACAGCACGGCGCGGTGCTGCCCTTTGATTTTCATGTAGATTTATCCGACATGGAATGGAATGGGACCCATCCCTTTGCTCAGCCTGTCCATGTGGAAGGCCAGGTGCGCAACCGGGCGGGCGCTATGGAGCTGAAAGCCCGGTTGGACACGGTCCTGTCGCTGGCCTGCGACCGGTGCGCCAAGCCCTTTCAGCGCGAGAAGACGGTGGAGTATGAGACCCTTTTGGCTTTTGAGCTGGCCAACGGGGAAAACGACGACATCGTGCTGCTGAACCCGGAGGGAGAACTGGAGCTGGACGAGCTGATGCGGGAGGTATTCCTCCTTGAAATGGACACGAAAAACCTCTGCTCTGAGGATTGCAAGGGACTTTGTCCCGGCTGCGGCGCGGATTTAAATGTGGAGTCTTGCCGCTGCAAACGGGAAATTGACCCCCGGCTGGCCGTATTGGCCCAGCTGCTGGAGCCGGAGCAGTAGTTCTATGTCTGCGATTGACCAATAAGGAGGTGTCAAAATGGCCGTCCCGAAGAGTAAAGTATCCAAGCAGCGCAGAAACAAGCGCCGCAGCTCCGTGTGGAAGCTGGAGACTCCCGGTATCAACACCTGTCCCAAGTGCGGTACCGTCACTCTGCCCCACCGTGTATGCAAGAACTGCATGACCTATAATGGCCGTGAGGTCGCCCCTGCCGAGAAATAATAGACAAAACATAAGAGCCGGCGCAGTCAATCCTGCGTCGGCTCCATTTTTATCCGTCCTCGGTTTCGTTTACTTGCGCAGCAGCTCAACAGCCGCCCTCAGCTGGTTGTCGCTCTCTTCGCCCATCACCGCCCCCTCATCCAGCTCCAGTTCCACATCAGGGACGATGCCCTCCCCAATGAGGGAGTGTCCGCTGCCCGTGCAGTAAGTGGCGGTGGACAGTCCCACACCGCCGCCGTTGATCAGAGGAAAGGTAATCTGAGAATAGCCCTTGCCGGATGTAAGTTCTCCCACAATGGGCGCATCCACACTCTCCCGGAGTTGAGCGGCCAGCAGCTCCGCCGCCGAATAGCTGTCTGCGTTCACAATAGCCGCCATAGGCAAGTCGATGCACGATTCGTCCGACCGGTATACCGTCTCCCTCCACCACCGGGGCTTGTGGGTAAATACCGGCCCCTCGGGCAGCAGGTAGTCCAAAATTTTCTCCAGCTCACTGATGTAACCGCCGGGATTCCCCCGCACATCCACAATGAGGCTCTCCGCCCCCTGCTCCACCAGTTCATCCACCGCCTGCTTGAAGCTGTCCGCAGAACCGGAATAGAAATTGTCCAGCTTCACATAACCGACACAGCCCTCCAGCATCTTCCCGCTGGCGGAGAGGTTGTGGAGGGTGGCTCGGATACACATCACATCGCGGCTGGCGCCGTCCTCCCCCAGCAGGGTGAGCACCACCTGCGTACCCGGTTCCCCGGCGATTCTGACCGTACCCTCCTGCCGGGCCTCTCCGGCGATAGACGTGCCGTCCACAGCAGTGATGATATCGCCGGGAACTACCCCCGCCCTGCCCGCCGGTCCATCCTCCCTGACAGACCGGACCAGCAAACCCTCCTCCCGAGTGTAATCGACGGTGATGCCCACCCCAACGTAGTTGTTGGCCCGGGTGGCCTTGAGGCTTTCATAGCCTTCAGCGCTGCGGTAGTAAGACCAGCGGTCCCCCAAGCCCTTTACAAAAGCGCTCAGCCCCGCGTCCACCGCTCCATCCAGGTCCGCGTCCTCCTCCACAAAGGCAAAACGGGCCAAGAGAAAGGTCTGCACCATGGCCATGCCGCCGCGCCCCAGCAAAACACACCACAGTCCAGTGGACAGGGCCAGGGTGAGCACCACCGCAATCAATACCTTTACCCAGCCGGCCAGCTTCCTCCTCTGTTTTTTCCCTGTGTGTACCGTCTGCTCCTCCATCATCCAAACCTCCTTGCCAAAAATTAAAGAGGGCGCGGGGTCTCCCCCGCGCCCCTGGGCTTATATGGGCTTTGTCCCGCGTCAGCCGCCGTTGATGCGTCCGCCGCCGGGCGAAGTGAAGGTCATTCCCGGATAGAGCTTGAGCACGTCGTTGCGCACCCCGTTCACCCGCAGCTCAAAATGCAGATGGTTGCCGGTGGACCGGCCGGTGGTGCCCACATAGCCGATGAGCTGGCCCTTGCTCACCGTCTGTCCCTCTTTGACCACGGGAACCTGGCGCTGGTGGGCATACAGGGTGGCGTAGCCGCTGCCGTGGCTGATGATACAGTAGTAGCCGTAGGAGGAACTGTTCTTGTTGGCGTTCACCGTGGTCACCACCCCCGCCTTGGCGGCGTAGATGGGCGTCCCGGCGGGGGCGGGTATGTCGGTGCCGGTGTGGTTGTCCCGTCTGCCGTTGATGGGGTCGATTCGCCCGCCGAACAGGGAGGAGATCTTATACCGTCCCGGTAAGGGCCAGTGCCAGTCTCCGCTGGTCATGTTGATATTGGCGTTCTGCTGGGCCTCCAGGGCGGCCAGCTGAGCGGCGTACTTTCGCTCCGCGTCCTTCAATTCCTTGTTGATGCGGGCTTCACTCTCCGCCAGCTTCTTGGCTTCCGCCGCATACTCGCTCTCCGAGGCCGCAATCTGGCTGAGCAGAGCCTGGGCCTCCGTCCTGCGCTGCTCCAACTCCTTTTTACGGGCCTCCAAGTCCTGCTGGACCAGCGCCTGATCCTCACGGTCGGACTCCAGCGCCGCCTGGACTTCGCTCAGCTCCTTCTGCGTAGCCTCCAGCTCTGTGATGATGCGGTCGGAGTAGTCCATGATGTCGGAGATGAGCATGGTGTAATCCAGCATATCGGAGAAACTGTTGGCCTCAAACAGAATGGACAGGTAGTTCACGCCCCCCGTCTCCTCCATCCAGCGCACCTGCTGGTAGAACTCCTGGTACTGGGACTCCTCCTGCTCCTTCAGCTTCTGAATTTCCAGCTCCTTGGCCGCAATCTCCCGGTCGTACTCATCCAATATGGCTTGGCTGGTGTTGATCTCCGACTCGGTGAGCACCACCTGGGCCTGGATCAGCTCCACCTGTTCCTTGGCTTTGGAAAGGTCGTTTCGGATGGACTTCAGCCTGGCCTCCGCCTCCTTTTTTTGGGACTGGATATCGCTCAGCTCGTTTTTGATGTTCTGAATATCATTTTTGGTCACGCTGCTGGCTCCCGCAATGACGCTCAGCGCGGGGATCACCACCGACAGCAGCAGCGCCGCCGCCACAATGATAACGATGATGCGTTGGGTTCTCTTTTTCATACCGCCCCTCCTTTTGCCTCGGGTCAGCTTCTGTCAATAAAATTCAGTCCGGGGTACAATTTGAGCACATCGTCCCGCACCCCGTTCACCCGCAGCTCGAAGTGCAGGTGGGCCCCGTAGCTGTTCCCCGTGTTGCCCACATAGCCGATCACCTGACCTTTCTGCACCGTGTCCCCCGCTTTCACCAGGGGAAGCCGGCTCTGGTGGGCGTACAGTGTGGCGTACCCGCTTCCATGGCTGATAATGCAGTAATTGCCGTAGGACGGATTGTACCGTGACAGGGTGACCACCCCGCTTTGAGCGGCGTGGATCTCCACCCCCTGAGGCACGCCGATGTCTGTGCCGGTGTGGCTTTCCCACTTCCCGTTTAAGTACCGGCCGCCGAAGTAGGAGGTGACGCCGTAGTAGCCGGGCACCGGCCAGTACCAGTCCCCGGAGACGGTTCCTGCCGCGAGCTGCTCAGCCCACTTAGCCTCGGCCTCCTTCAGCTCCCGCTCCATCTCCGCCTCGTCGACGGCCAGCTGGGCGGCTTTTTGCGCATATTCGCTCTCCGATGCCGCCAGCTGGACCAGCAGGGCCTCCGCTTGGCTTTTTTTCTCCTCCAGCTCCGCCAGATTTTCCTCCAACCCATTTTGGGCCTGGGCCTGCTGGGCGCGGCTGTCCTCCAGCTCCGCTCTGGCCGCGTTCAGCGACCTCTGTGTGGCCTGGAGCCGCTCCACAATGCGGTCGCTGTATTCCATCACGTCGGTGACCAGCATGGCGTAGTCCAGCAGCTCGGAAAAGCTTCCGGCCTCAAACAGAACGGACAGGAAGGACGCCTCTCCCGTCTCCTCCAGCCAGCGTACCTGCCGGTAGAACTCCTCCATCTGTTCGGCCTCCTGGGCCTCCAGGTCAGCCACCTGCCGCTGATTTTCCTCTATCTGCCCATCCAGCCGGGCCAGCAGCTCCCGGCTCGCCGCCACCTGCTGCTCGCACAAAAGCACCTGGGCCTGGATCAGCGCCGCCTGTTCCTCCGCCCGGGCCAAATTTCCCCGAAGGTTGGCAAGCTGAGCCTCTACCTCCTGCTTTTGAGCGGCGATGCCGCCCAACTTGTCCTTGATGCCCTGAATATCGTTCTGGGTCACGGCGCCGGCGGGCAGGACCGCAGACATAATCAGCGCCGCAGTCAGAAAAACGGCCATCAGTCTCTTTCGCAGTTTCATCGCCGCTCTCCGTCACACCTGGAGGAACTTCCGGATGGCAAAGCCGGAGCCCAGCCCGCCGATTACTGAGCCGGACAGCACAAACACGGCCAGCACCCGCTTCCACATCAATTTGAAATCCATAAGGGTGAACAGGGTGGTCGCTCCACCCTCCGTGAGGGCGCCGCACACGGCGGTATAGACCCCCCATTGGAGGAAAAAGGCCACGGTGGCCCCCATGACGCCCAAAATCAGTCCCTCCACAATGAACGGCCAGCGGACAAAGCCGTCGGTGGCGCCGCACATCTTCATAATGGCAATCTCCTCCCGGCGGGCAAAGGTGGCCAAACGGATGGTGTTGGCGATGATAAAGAGAGACACCGCCGCCAAAATCCCCACCAGTATCATAGCCAGGGCGGTGACGGCGTTGCGCACGCTGACGAATCCCTCCGCCACTTTGTTCTCCGCCCGGTAATTGGCCACCCCGGGCAGGGCCTTCACCTGCTCCACCGTCTCGGTGAACCGCTCCAGGTCCTTTACGTGGATGGACAGCCGGTCCCGCAGCACCTCGTCGGGCATATTGACATACAGCCCGTCGCTCTCGTGGCCCTTCAGGTAATCCCGCTTGGCCTGTTCCCGGGAGATGAAGGTCACCCCGTTGGGATCCACGTTGTCGATCTGCCGCACCTGCTCCATGAGGGCGCGGATCTGGTCGTCGGTGTAGTCCTCGTCAATATAAGCCAGGAACTCGTTTTCCTCCTCCAGTTGGCTGAGCATCTCGTCCACATTGACGGCCAGCAGGGAAAACGACCCCATAATAATTAGGCAGGCCACAATCATGCACACGGCGGCAAAAGACATCAGCCCATGGGAAAAAATGCTGGAAAATCCCTCTTTGATAAAATAGCCCAAGTTTAATCTTCTCATGCTCTGTAGTAGCCTCCCTGACCGTCCCGTATCAGTTCCCCGTCTTTGATGGCCACCACCCGCTTGGAGAAACGGTTGACCAGGTCCCGCTCATGAGTGACCACCAGCATCGTGGTGCCCATGGCGTTGATGCGCTCCAGCAGCGTCATAATCTCCAGGGACCGCTTTGGGTCCAGGTTTCCGGTGGGCTCGTCGGCAATGATCATCCGGGGGTTGTTCACCAGCGCCCGGGCGATGGCCACCCGCTGCTGTTCGCCGCCGCTCATCTCATTGGGATAGGCGTCCGCCTTGTCGTCCAGCCCCACCAGGTCCAGCACGTAAGGGATACGCTTGCGCATCTCCCGGCCGCTGGCCCCCACGGTGCGCATAGCAAATTCCAGATTGCCCTGCACCGTCTTTTTCTCAATGAGCCGGAAATCCTGGAAAATGATGCCCAAAGTGCGGCGCATATGGGGGATCTGCCAGCGGCGGATATTGTTCAGGTTGTAGCCGTTGACAATGACCCGGCCCTGGCTCGCGGTGATCTCCGCTGTGAGCAGCTTGATGATGGTGGACTTGCCCGAACCGGACGGCCCCACCAGAAACACAAACTCCCCGTCCTCAATGCGCAGGTTGATCCCCTTCAGGGCCTTGGTGCCATTGTCGTATTCTTTATGTACGTCGATCAATCGTATCATGGGCCCGCATCTCCATTGTTACCGCATTGTAACCATTTTGTAATCTTTATGCGCAGACGGAATCGTTTATCATTATATCCGCTGAATGCCGCCCTGTCAACCGGCGCGGCTCAATTCCCAGCATTCCCCACACAGGAATTATGTAAACTTTCTGGAAACAAAAGTTACAGCCTCCGCCACGAAAAAGAAAGCCGCCCGTCGGGCGGCCTTCTCACCGGTCAGCGCAGGGAGATGGAAATCAGGACTCAATACCGCGGGAAACCAGATATTTCTTCACCATCAGCGCCACCTTGAAGGTGATGGCATCGTCGAACTCCCGCAGGTCCAGACCCGTAAGCTTTTTGATCTTCTCCAGCCGGTACACCAGGGTGTTGCGGTGGACGAACAGCTTTCGGGCAGTCTCGGACACATTCAGATTGTTCTCAAAGAACTTGTTGATGGTGAACAAAGTCTCCTGGTCCAGCGCGTCGATGGGGTTCTTTTTGAACACCTCGCGCAGGAACATCTCACACAGGGTCGTCGGCAGCTGGTAAATCAAGCGCCCGATGCCCAGGTTTTCATAGTTAATGATGGACCGCTCCGTCTCGAACACCTTGCCCACATCAATGGCCACCTGGGCCTCCTTATAGGTCCGGGCCAGGTCCCGGATATGCCCCACGATGGTGCCGATGCCCACCACGGTCTTGAGCCCCAGGTCTCGGGACAGGGCCTCCTGCACAGTCTGGGCGATCTTATGCAGCTCTCTGGCGTCGGAATTCTCGCCCAGGTGCTTTACCAGCGCCACGTCCGTCTCGCTGACGGACAGCACAAAATCGGTCTGCTTGTCGGGATACAGCCCTGAAATCACGTCTACGGCGGCCACGTCCGGCGTCCCCAGCTGACGCACCAGAATGACGGCCCGGGGAGCCTCGGACACAAAGTGGAGTTCTTTGGCCCGGACATAGATGTCGCCCAGCAGGATATTGTCACACAGAATGTTCTTGACAAACGCAGCCTTGTCATTTTTCTCCTCGTAATAGGTCTTGGCCCCGTTGAGGGCGATGACCGCCATGGCACAGATAAGAGAGGCCCTCTCATCCTCGCCTTTGACAAAGGCGGCATAGTCATACTGGCCGCTCCACCCAGGCAGGGCCTTGAATGTAAACCCGCCGCTGACCACCTGGGAATCCTGTTCCGCCGCCAGCAATGCCGCGGCACTGGCCCACTTCTCTCCAATACAGGCCAGCTCATTGCAGGCCACCACCGTGCCCTGCTCGTCAATAACCCCCACGGCGCGGTCGGAACAATCCTTCATTTGAAGAACGACGCTCTGGAAAATCCTGCTGGACATTGCGTTTTCTCCTTTCTACGCGGCCGACACATGAGCGCTCCGCCACTTTGTTGATCTTTCATACACTCGCTTTTTTATTATACTGGGTCTCTTAGCGGATTTCAATAGTTTTTTGAAATTTTTTTGTGAAAATCGCCAAAAATGTACACACCATTTTATTCAGTGCACCCAGTCTCATCGTCATTCGAACAAGCTTTCCAGCTCCTCGCCCGTCAACGGGCGGAAGGCGCCTTTTGGCAAGTCCTCATCCAGTGCCAGCGGCCCGAACCCCACCCGTTTCAAATAGGTCACCCGCTTGCCCCGTGATGCCAGCATCCGCTTTACCTGATGATATTTTCCCTCCTGTATGGTGATATGGGCACTTCCGTTAGACAAAAGTTCCAGTTCCCCAGGGAGGCAGGCATAGCCGTCCCCCAGCACCACCCCGGCCCGCACCGCCTCCACGTCGTCCTGGTCCAGCACACCGTCCACCTCCATATAATACACCTTGTCCACATGGTGTCTGGGTGACAGCAGCCGGTGGGCCAGCGGTCCGTCGTTGGTAAGCAGAATCAGCCCTTCCGTGTCTTTGTCCAGCCGCCCGGCGGGGAACAGGCCCAGATTCCGGTATTCCTCCCCCAGCAGGTCCAGCACCGTACGCTCCCCCGGCTCATCTGTGGAGGACACCACCCCCGCCGGTTTGTGGAGCATCAGATACACCGGACCGCCGGAACTGACGGCCGCTCCGTCCACAGTGACGGCGGCGCCCTCCTCCACTTTTTCCTCCGGGACGCGGCAGGGCCGGCCGTCCACCAGCACCCGCCCCTCCCGAACCAGCGCCCGGGCCTCCTTCCGGCTCCATTTTCCCGTGGCCGCCAGCCGTTTATCCAGCCGCTCCACATTGCTCACCCCGCCTCCTCCGCCGGACGTGTCCTCCGCCCGGCAATATATCATATTGAGGGAAAACAGTTCATATTCTTTCCTATCACCCAACGAGCGCCCCGGACACCCCGGGTGTGAAGCATTATCATCACGAAAGGTCGTGGTACCATGTTCATCGTCACGGCGCGCTTACCAAAGAAACGGCTGCTGGCCGGGGCGGCGGCCCTATGCTGCTGCATCCTGGCGGTTTTTGTTCTGGCCGCCGGCCTGGGCGGGCGGGCGGTGGCCGCCTCAGCGGAGGTGAAAAACATCAAGAGCAACGACGACCGCCTGGCCTATCTCAACGGCCTGGGCTGGCAGGCCTCTCCCCAGCCCATCGCCACCGAGGAACTGCTCATCCCCGAGGAGTTCGACGAGAGCTACGAGGGCTATCTCAAGCTCCAGGCCGACCAGGGTTTTGACCTCACCCAGTACAAAGGAAAACGGGTGAAACGGTACACCTACCAGCTCACCAACTACCCCGCCCAGGCCGAACCGGTGCAGATCTCCCTGCTCATCTACAAAAGCAGGGTGGTCGGCGGGCAGATTCAGTCCTCTTCCGGCAGTTTTCTGCATGGGCTTACCCTGCCGGACCCCACACAGAGCGCCGTCCCCACAACGCCTCCCGCCTCCGCGGCTCCAACCCAGACCGCTCCGTCCGGCCAGTCCATCTAGCTGAAAACAAGGGAGGCGCACAGGCGCCTCCCTTGTCCATTCTCTGCCGGGGTTTACACCTTCTGGCCGTGGAAGAACACGTCTTTCACATTCAAATTACAGTCCAGCACCACCACATTGGCCCGCTTGCCGGGCTCCAGGCTGCCCACCCGGTCAAAGATGCCGATGGCCTGGGCAGGGTTCACCGCCGCCGCCCTCACCGCATCCGCCAAAGGAATGCCAAAAGACACGGCGGTCTTTAAACACGCCATCAAGTCGGTGACCGACCCGGCGATGGTGCCGTCGGCCAGGGTGGCCAAGGGTCCCTCGACGGTGACCTCCTGCCCTCCCAAGTCGTACTTTCCGTCGGTCATACCCGCCGCCCGCATGGTGTCGGAGATGAGCACCACCCGGTCCGGACCAAACATTTTGAAAGTGGCCCGCACCACCGAGGGGTGGATGTGGATGCCGTCGCAGATGAGCTCCACCCGGCTCCAGGGGGAGTCCAGCGCCGCCCCCACCACGCCGGGAGCACGGTGGGTGAAGCCCGGCATGGCGTTAAACAGGTGGGTGACCTCCCGGGCCCCCAGCCGGAATGCCTCCAGCGCCGTGTCGTAATCCGCCGTGGTGTGGGCCACCGCCACGTTCACATCCTCAGAAACCTCCCGGATGAACTCCATGGCGCCCGGCTCCTCCGGGGCCACGGACACCAGCTTTACCAGCCCTTCCGCCGCGTCCATCAGACGGCGGAGCATAGCCGCGTCGGGTGCGTGAAGCCAGTCGCCGTTTTGCGCGCCCTTCTTGGCCAGGGACAGGAAAGGGCCCTCCAAATTGATTCCCACCAGGTCTGCGCCGGGGCGGTTTTCCCGGCGGTGGGCTGCGGCGGTCCGGCATACCTTCATCAGCCTGTCCTCCAGCAGGGTCATTCCCGCCGGACATATCTGGGTCACGCCCCGGCTCAGCTCGTACTCCGCCATGGTCTGGAGGCCGTCCG